>JABSQW010000025.1 GCA_013215605.1 Myxococcales bacterium | reverse complement strand
CGCGAATGTCTCTCGGCGTCGCGTGCTCCGGGAGGTTGATCGTCTTCGACACCGCATTGTCGACGTGGCACTGGAACGCCTGCTGGACATCGAGGTGCGCCTCGGGCGCGATGTCGGCGGCCGTCGGAAACAGCCGCGCCACGGCGTCGGGCACCCCCGACAGACCGCGCAGCCTGCCGGTGGCGCGGACCTCTGCTGCAAGGTCCTCGCTCCACGCGCCGGCCTTGCGCAGCGCGCGCTCGAGACGCGGTGTCGTCTCCGGCAGCTCGGCACCGTCGAGCACGTGGCGCACGTAGGAGAGAGCGAAGTAGGGCTCGATGCCGCTCGAGCAGTCGGCGAGGATCGAGAGCGTTCCCGTCGGAGCGATCGACGTCAGCGTGGCGTTGCGCTGCACACACCCACGACGCGCCAGCGTCGACGTCGGCCAGGCCGGGAAGACGGAGCGCTCGCTTGCGAGAGCCCTCGAGGCGAACTCGGCGCGGCGCCGGATCCGACCCATCACCTGATCCGCCATCGCGAGACTCTCGCGCGAGTCGTAGGGAATCCCGAGGTCGACGAGCAGGTCCGCGAAGCCCATTACGCCGAGGCCGATCTTGCGATTCTCGCGGGTCCGCTTCGCGATCTCCTCGAACGGATAGCGATTGACTTCGATCACGTCGTCGAGAAATCGCACCGCGAGGTCCACCACGCCATCGAGGCGCTCCCAGTCGATGCCCCCGTCGCGCGCGAACAGGTCGAGACGAATCGAACCGAGATTGCAGCTCTCGTTGGGGAGCAGCGGCAGCTCGCCACAGGGGTTGGTCGCCTCGAGGGGGCCCTGACCCGGCGTCGGGTGGTCGTACGCCATTGCGTCGAGAAAGACGATTCCCGGGTCGCCGCACTCCCACGCGGCCTTCGAGATCGCATCGAGCAGCCCGCTCGCCGACACACTGCGCGCCACCTTTTCGCCTCGCGGATTGACCAGGTCGAAGGACTCACCCCGCCCCGCCGCTGCGAAGAAGGCGTCCGTCGCGCCGACGGACAGGTTGAAATTCGATAGCCCTGCGTCGTGAGCTGCCTTCGAGGCGATGAAGGCCTCGACGTCCGGGTGGTCGATTCGGATCACGCCCATGTTCGCGCCGCGGCGTTTGCCGCCCTGAACGATCACTCCCGCCGCCTTGTCGAATACGTCGAGAAAGGCCATCGGACCCGCCGCCACGCCCGACGTATCGGACACCGGGTCGCCGGCTGGGCGCAGCCGCGAGAACGCAAAGCCGGTACCGCCGCCCGACTGGTGGATCACCGCCATACGCCGCACCGCTTCGAAGATCCCGTCCAGGCTGTCGTCGACAGGGATGACGAAGCACGCCGAGAGCTGACCCGCGTCGGTGCCCGCGTTCATCAAGGTGGGGCTGTTCGGCAGGAACTCGCGGCTCGACAGCAGGTTGCGATACCGCTCCGAAGTGGACTCCGAGTCACCCCCGAACTCGTCCTCGGCGGCGGCCACGGCGTCGGCCACCCGGATGCACAACCCCTCGAAATCCTCGATCCGCTTGCCCGCCGCGTCCCTTCGCAGGTAACGCGCCTCCAGCACGCGAAGAGCGTTCGGAGAGAGGGGCAGCATGCCGATGAATCTAGCCTGCATTTCGCAGCCAGTCGCGTAGCGAGGGTGCAGGCTGTTAGATTCCGGGACCCTGATCTTCGCGATTTTCCTTTCCCCGTTGGCCGACAGAAAGACCGCCGCACGCGTCGAAGCCAACTCAGGAGAAGGCTCCAGGAGGCCCACGTGACCGACAAAGGCAGCCCGGCCCGCCCGCTTCGCATCATCCGCAAGCGGACCGGCAATTTCCTCGAAGATTTCGAACCCGGCCAGGTCTTCCGCCACAAGGGCGGCAAGACCGTGACCGAGGGCCTGTTCACCACGTTCACCGAATTCGCGATGACGTCGAACCCCCTCGCGAAGAATGCGCGCTACGCGGGGATCTACGGCTACCGCGGCCTCGTGTGCCCCCCGGGCCTCACCATGCTCGTGGCGTTCAGCCAGACGGTCGAGGACGTCTCCGAGAACGCCCGCGCCAACCTCGAGTACATCGACATGCGCTTCGGCGCTCCCGTGTACGTCGGCGACACCATCGAGGTGGAGACGAAGGTGCTCGGCGTACGGCCGTCGTCCAGGCGTCCGAATCTCGGCATCGTCCACGTGCAGTCGACGGCGCGCAAGAACATCGGCGAGTCCGGCGAGGCGATCGTGATGACCTGGCAGCGCAAGGTGCAGGTCTACAAGGGCGACGACGACGCGGATCTCCACACGGGCGAGATCGAACCCGACAGCGTCGAGTGCGAGCTGTGGCTGCCCGACTACGCCGACGGTGCGGATTACAAGGGCCTCGCGCACCTCTCGAGCCCCGACAGCTATTTCGAGGACTTCGACCCGGGATCGCTCATCGAGCACTCGCGGGGTCGCACGATGACGAGCGAGCACATCCACCTGACGGCCGTGCTCGACAACACGAGCCAGGTGCACTGCAACCAGTACATGATCGACCTCGATCCCGATCAGTACGTCGGCGGGAAACTGATCATCTTCGGCGGCATCCCCTTCGTGCTGTGTCTGGGGCTTTCCTCACCCGACGTCGGAGACAACGCGCTCGGCGATCTCATCTACAAGAGCGGTCGTCACGCGGCACCGCTTTTCGCGGGCGATACGGTCTTCGCGTCGACGGAGGTAACGGGAAAGCGCGACTTCCCGGGGCGACCGGACCTGGGCGTCGTGGAGAGCGTGCTCTACGGCCACAAGTTCGAACTTGCCCCCGGTGAGGAACACGACGATGCACCGGCGGGCTGGAAGAAGACGCGGATCTTCGAGCTCGATCGGGAGATCGCGGTCAAGCGCCGTTCTCACTACGCTTGAATCCGCTTGCGCAATCCGGCGCTGCGGCGCGCGACCGGCAGTCTTGACCGCGCCCCCTCGAGTGGGCCCGGCCTCTTTCGGATGAAAGGGCAAGCATGCGTTTCTACGAGTACGAATCAAAAGCCCTGTTCAAGCGCCACGGGCTTCCCGTCGGCGAGGGGGGTGTGGCTACCAGCGCCGACGAGGCGCAGAGCCTCGCGGAGAAGATCGGCTGCCCGGTGGTGCTCAAGAGCCAGGTCCTCTCGGGCGGACGCATGAAGGCAGGCGCCGTGAAGTTCGCCGACACCCCCGAAGAAGCCGCGACGCTCTTCGACGAGATCATGCCGATCATCGTCAACGATCAGAAGGCGCGAAGCGTGCTCGTCGAGAGCAAGAGCCCGATCGCGCAGGAGTACTACGTCGGTGTCACGTGGGACGGCCGACGCAAGCTCCCCGTGCTGATCTTTTCCGACATGGGCGGCATCGACATCGAAGAGGTGGCCGAGAAGCACCCCGAGCACGTCAGCCAGACGCACATCTCGACGCTCCTGCCCTTCACGCCCCGCCTCGCAAAGGAGGGCATCGGCGCCACGGGCGTGACGGGTGCGGCGCTCAACCGACTCACACCGATCGTGGCGAAGCTCGTAGAGATCTTCCTCGAGTACAATCTGACACTCGCCGAGATCAATCCGCTCGTCCGACTCGAGGACGGGACCTTCGCAGTCCTCGACGGCCACGTCGACATGGAGGCCGAGGCGCGCGACAAGCACGCCGCGCTGCTCGCCGAACTCGGTATCGGCGAAGAGGAGACGCGTCAGGCTCGGCCACCCACCGAGTTCGAGATAGCCGGCGCCAAGGTCGACGCCGCGGACCACCGGGGTGTCGCCGGCAACGTGGTCGGATTCGACGGCAACCTCGGTCTCGTCATCGGCGCGGGCGGCGGATCCCTCACGCTGTTCGACGCGGTGCGCAAGCACGGCGGCCGGCCGGCCAACTACTGCGAGATCGGCGGCAATCCGAGCGTCACGAAGACGTGCGAGCTCACGAAGCTCGTGCTCTCGAAGCCCGGCGTCGAGAAGATCGCCGTGATGATGAACGTCGTGTCGAATACGCGCGTCGACATCGTCGCGCGGGGCGTCATCAAGGGGTGCGTCGAGAGCGGCAAGGACCCCGCGACCACGATTGCCATCTTCCGCATTCCCGGCTCGTGGGAGGAGGAGGGCTTCAAGATCCTCGCCAAGTACGGTGTCGAGTTCTGCGACCGCACGGTCTCCATGAACGAAGCCGCCGGCCGCGCCGTCGCGAAGCTGCAGGGGTAGAGGCGATGTCCATTCTGATCGACCGGAATACCACATTCATCGTGCAGGGCATCACCGGACGCGAAGCGGTGAGCCTGACGCGCGAAAATCTCGCCTATGGGTCGAAGATCGTTGGCGGCGTCACACCCGGCCGCGCCGGCCGCGAGGTCTACGGCGTGCCCGTCTATGACTGCGTGCGGGACATTGCGTCGAAACGCAAGGTCGACGGCGCCGTGGTCTGCGTACCGCCGAAGTTCACGCGCGACGCGGTCTTCGAGGCGATCGAGAATGGCATCGAGATCATTGTGATCGTGACGGAGCGGATTCCACGCCTGGAAGTCGCACAGATGGTCGAGTTGGCGGCGCTGCGCGGCGCGAGAATCATCGGGCCGAACTGCCTCGGCATCATCACGCCCGACGAGGTGAAGATGGGCGGGGTTGGGGGACCGGCCGCCGATACGAAGAAAGCCTACTCCAAGGGTTCCGTCGGCATCATGTCGCGATCGGGAGGCATGACCACCGAGATTGCCAACACCCTGACCGCCGCCGGCCTCGGCCAGTCGACAGCCGTGTCCATCGGGGGCGACGCCGTGATCGGCACGAGCTACGCGGAGCTCATGCCACTGTTCGAAGCGGATCCGGAGACGAAGGCCATCGCCATCTACTCCGAGCCCGGCGGGCGTATGGAGGCGGAGCTCGCCGAGTGGGTCAAGGACAACGACTCGCGCCTCCCCATCGTCGCGTTCATGGCCGGGCGATTCATGGACGAGATGCCCGGCATGCGATTTGGCCACGCCGGTACGATCGTCGAAGGCAGGGCCGATACCACGGCGGACAAGATCGAACGCATGCAGCGCTCTGGGATCTCCGTGGCCGAACGCATCGAGGAGATTCCGGGCCTCATCCAGCAGAAACTCGCGGAGGTCAACTAGCATGCCCGCCATGTTCATCGCCGTGGAGGTCGATCCGAAGGTCGTTGCCGATGTGGAAGCCGCGAAGCAGCTCGTCGAGGTCTGCCCCGTTGGTATCTTCGCGCAGGACGACTCTGGCCGCCTCGCGATCGTGGACGACAACCTCGACGAGTGCACGCTTTGCGACCTGTGCATCGACGCCGCACCGGCCGGGACCGTCAAGGTCGTGAAACTCTACGAATGATTCGAAGAATTCGAGGAAACAGGTAGGAACCATGCGAAACCCGCGCGACTTCACGAAACCCCTCGCCATCGGCGCGCCGATGCCCCCGAACGACATCGCGCCGAGACCGTCGCGGATGATTCACTTCTTCGACCCCAGCAACGAGCGGATGGCCAACAAGGTTCCCGACATCATCAAGAAAGTGGATGTGCTGCTCGCGAATCTCGAGGATGCCATCGAGGTGGGAAACAAGGTCGCCGCGCGCGAGGGTCTCGTGTCCATCGCGAACTCGAACGACTTCGGCGATACGCAGTTCTGGACCCGCGTAAACAGCCTCGACAGCCCGTGGGTACTCGACGACTTCACCCAGATCGTCAGCGAAGCCGGCGAGAAGGTCGACGTCATCATGGTTCCCAAGGTCGAGGGTCCCTGGGACATCCACTACGTCGACCAGCTGCTCGCCCAACTCGAAGCCAAGGCAGGTACGAGCCGCTCCATCCAGGTACACGCGATCCTCGAGACGGCCCTCGGCGTCACGAACGTCGAGGAGATCTGCTCGGCGAGCCCGCGCATGCAGGGCATCAGCCTCGGTCCGGCCGACCTCGCCGCGTCGCGCCGCATGAAGACCACGCGCGTCGGCGGTGGCCACCCGGGCTATCTCGTGCGCGTCGATCCCGACGCCACCAATCCCGACGCGCATCGGCCCACGGCACAGCAGGACCTCTGGCACTACACCATGGCGCGGATGGTCGATGCGTGTGCGGCGACGGGCTGCCTTCCCTACTACGGTCCCTTCGGTGACATCGGTGATTCTGTCGCATGCGAGGACCAGTTCCGCAACGCGTTCCTCATGGGCTGCGTCGGCGCCTGGTCGCTCCACCCGAAGCAGATCGACATCGCGCGGCGTGTGTTCAGCCCGCCGCCCGACGAGGTGCTCTGGGCGAAGCGCGTCATCGACGAGATGGGCGATGGCGCGGGTACCATCATGATCGATGGCAAGATGCAGGACGACGCCACGGTGAAGCAGTGCCACGTGATGGTGAACACCGCGAAGCTGATTGCCCGCCGCGACACCGAGTACGCCGAGATGTACGCCTTCACTCCGCAGGACCTCGAGGGCTAGGAGAGCGGCCCGACGGTTCGGGCCGCGCGAGGCGCAGTGAGCCGAAACCGAACGAAGCTCGAGCGAATCGGAGCGCGGCCCGAGTTCAGACGATGACGCGCCGGTGCAAACGCGTCGTCTTCTACGTCTCCGGTCACGGCTACGGGCACGCGACTCGGATGCGAGTGCTCGCCGCCGCGCTCGTTCAGCGCGCGGGCGATGCCGTCTCGGTACACGTGCGCACCGAGGCACCGCACTGGATCTTCACCGAGCGTGCACCAGCGACCGAGTGCTCGTCGGCGCCCATCGACGTCGGCGTGCTGCAGAAGAACGGCCTCGACCTCGACCTGCCGGAAACGCTCGCCGCACACGAGCGATTCGTCGCAGACTTCGAACCCGCCGTTGCGCGCGAAGCCACCTGGTTGACGGAGACCGGCGCATCACTCGTCGTGGCCGATATCCCGCCGCTCGCGTTCGCTGCAGCGCGGCGGGTCGGCGTGCCGGCCGTCGGCGTTGCCAACTTCAGCTGGGACTGGATCCTCGACGAATACACCGCCGATGAGCCGCGCTTTCGACCAATCGTCGAACGCTACGCGGCGGCCTACAGCGAGGCCGACACGCTCTTCCGCCTGCCCTTCCACGGCCCGTTCGACGCGTTTCCGAACGTCGTCGATGCACCCCTGCTCGTGAACCGCGCGACAAGGTCGCGCGAAGAGACCCTCGGGGAGATCGGGCTCTCCGCAACCGATGAACGCCCACTGGTGCTGGTCTCCTTCGGCGGATTCGGTCGCAGTGAAGCCGACGCCACAACGGGCGATGACTTGAGCGCCTACCGCTTCGCGGGCTTCGGCCCGCCGCCCGATGGCCTGCGCGCTGAGTGGCACCGGCTGCCGGATCCCTCCCCGGTGCGGCACGAGGACCTGATGCGCGCCTGCGACGCCATCCTCGGCAAGCCCGGCTACGGGACGCTCGCCGAAGCGGCCGTGGAAGGTACGCGATTCGTCTATCTACCGCGTGTGGGATTTCGCGAGGTTCCCGTCCTCGAGGCGCAGATCGAACGCTATTGCCCCGCCCACTGCATGCCGCGAACCGACTTCGAGTCGGGGCGTTGGCGCGAACACCTGGACGCCGTATTCGAGCTCCCCCACCCCACCGAGCGCCCCAACCCCGACGGCCACACCTTCATCGCCTCCCGCCTGTGCAACCGCCTCGACCTCCCCTGATCCCGAGCTGGATTGCGGCGCAACTCTTGTCGTGGGGTCAGCGGGTCTGGCCGTCGTCGTAGCGCCAGGGGGTGGCTGGGTCGGCGTCTTCGTCGAGGGTCCATTGGGGGATCGCGAAGCCTTCGCCGACGTCGACGTAGACGACCTTCACGCGGGATCCGATGCCGACCTGCTTCAAGAGGTCCGGCGGGGCGAGGGTTCCGTCCGGCGCGACGAGATTGCCGAGGAAGCGGATCGCCTCGTGCTCGGTGGGCTGGCCGCGCTGCTGGTCGAGCTCGACGCGCAGCAGAAGATAGGGGAGATGTTCGCGAAACGTGGGCAGGATCGCGTGGTGGACCTCGGAGTACGACATCACCGTGCCGCGCGCCGCGACCGGAGACCACTCGAACTCTGGTGTGCCATCCCACGGTGAGGCGGTTCCGGGCGGGTACGACAGGAGACCGTTGCTCTTCCACCGCTGCAGGCGCAGCTCGTGGCGGCCGCACCACTCGAAGAACTCCCGGATCTCGGGGTCTTCGTCGCCGAGGAACAGCTGAATCCCCAGGTATTCGCCTTCGAGCGCCATGTTCGCCTCCCTATCCCCTGCGCATTACGAGGGCGGATCCCAGACTCGGCATGCCCCAGCCCAGGTTTGCCGTCACTTCCACGTCGCGAATCTGACGGCAGGCTCCCTCGGAGTAGTCGTACGTGTGCTGACGCCTGCCGTCGGGGCCCGTCGGACAGAAGTCGTCGGCGTCGTGGCGCAGCTGCCGGACGTTTTCGACGACCATGTTGATACCGTGGGTGTAGCCCTCGCAGAGGTGCCCACCCGCGGTGTTGTTCGGACGCCTGCCGCCGAGGGCAATGGTTCCGTCGCTCACGTAGTGGCCGCCCTCCCCCTTCTCGCAGAACCCGTAGTCCTCGAGCTGCAGAAGCGTCGTGAAGGTGAACGCGTCGTAGGAGCCCGTCACGTCGATGTCTTCGGGACCGAGGCCCGCGTTCGGCCAGAGGATGTCCTTTGCGTAGTAGCCGGCGACGCGGGTGATGGGCCCGTGCTGGTAGTGGTCGTCCATGCGCGGCTTGTTGCAGCGGCCCACCACCGAAAGGATGCGAGCCGGCGTGTGTCTCGTGTCTCGCGCGCGCTCCGCCGACGTGACGACGAGCGCGGTCGCGTTGTCGGTCTCGACGCAGCAGTCGAGCAGGTGCAGGGGGTAGGCGATCACGCGGCTCGAGAGAACGTCATCGGACGTGACGCGGTGGCTGTAATACGCCTTCGGGTTGTTCGACGCAGCCTGCGAGTGAAACACCTTCACGTGCGCGACCTGCTCGGGAGTCGTCCCGAAGTCGTGCATGTGACGCATGAAGGAGTGGGAGAACATCTGCGCGGGGCTCGACAGGCCGTAGACGCCCGAGAACATCTGCCCGCCGCTGAACCGCGGTGCACCGCGACCGGTACCGCCCATGCGCATCCCAGTGGCGCCGTTCATCGAGCGGAAGAGGACCACCGTCTTGCACATTCCGGCTTCGATCGCGCCCATCGCGAGACCGACCAGGGCCTCGATGCTCGACCCGCCACCCACGACGTCCATGTAGAAGTCGAGACGAATGCCGAGATCCGCGCCGACGGCCGGCGACATGGTCGAGTCCATCGCCGAGTACGACATCATGCCGTCGATGTCCGCCGGGCCGAGACCCGCGTCGTTCATCGCGTTGCGCACGGCTTCGACCGCCATGTGCTTCGTCGTGCGGCCCGACCGCCGCGTGTACGCCGTCTCGCCGACGCCGATGATCGCGTACTTGTCGCGCAAGAACTTCGGCGAACTCGTGTCCGTATCCGATCGTAGTTCAGCCATCGCCACCTCCGGCTGCGATCATACGCGAACCCTCGCCAGCGCGGAGCGCGCGCAGCGAGGCGCAACCGGGCGAAGCCTGGCAGGCGCGTTCTGCCCGCCCAATCCCAGCCCTATGAGAGCGCGAGCATCCTCTCGATCGGCCGCAACGCCTCGACGCGCAGGCCCTCCTCGATGCTGACCTCGGGAGAGAGATCGCGCAGGCAGAGGTAGAGCTTCTCGAGCGTGTTGAGCCGCATGAATGGACACTGGTTGCACGCACAGCTCTCGTCCATGCCGGGAGCCTGGATGAGCGTCTTGTCCGGGGCGCGCTGCCCGATCTGGTGAAACACGCCGTCTTCGGTCGCGATGATCAGCGTCGACGACTTGCTGTCGATCGCCTGCTGGATGATGCCTGTGGTGGACGCGATGAAGTCGGCCTGGTCGAGCACCGCTTCGTCGCACTCGGGATGCGCGAGCACTTCCGCGTCGGGGTGCTTCATCTTGAGCTTTGCGAGCCGCTTCGCGCTGAACTGCTCGTGAACGATGCACGTCGCCTGCCACGCGATCATGTCGGGGCGGTTCGAGCGCTGCGCGACCCAGCGCGCGAGGTGGCGATCGGGGGCGAAGATGAGCGGCTGACCCTCGAACTGCGCCGCCATCTTTGGCGCATTCGACGACGTGCAGATGAGGTCGCTCATCGCTTTGATTTCGGCGGTGCTGTTGATGTACGTCAGCACGGCCGCTCCGGGGTGGGCCTCCACGAACTCTCGGAAGGCTTCGGTGGGACAGCCGTCCGCCAGGGAGCAGCCCGCCTCGAGATCGGGGACCACCACGGTGCAATCGGGATTGAGGATCTTCGCCGTCTCGGCCATGAAGTGGACGCCGCAAAAGGCGATGACGTCCTGGTCGACGTTCTGTGCGGCCCGGGCGAGAGCCAGCGAGTCACCGACGAAGTCCGCCAGGTCCTGAACCTCGGAGTCCTGGTAGTAATGGGCGAGCAGAACGGCGTTGCGCTCGCGCTTGAGCTCGCGGATCGCCCCCTCGAGATCGTCGGGGAGATCGTGGGCGCCCGGACCGCTGCGGAGGGGCACGGAGGAATCGACCATGACAGACTCTACCGCCGTGACGCGCCCCGGGACCACCCCCCCCTGGGCTGGAAACCGCCGATTCCGCAGGGGTCCCGTCGGGTCCTTCTGCGCACTCGGGCGGGCGCTGGGCGCTTGCGCGGCGGAGGATCCGCAGGCGAACCGCCCTGGATCCCCGAATCGCTGCGCGGGAGCGGTGTCCACGGACCCGCTGCGTTCGACACCGCTCACAGGTCCCAGAAAAAGTCCTCGTTCGTGAGTTCGTCTTCCGGCGACTCCGAGCGGCCCTCTGACCTCGCCCTGCCGGGGACGGCTCCAGCCCCGCGCAGCAGCCGCTCGACATGCTCTTCGAGGTCGCGGGTTTCGTTCTCCCAGTACGTCGGGGTGCCGAAGTGTGGGAACGCCGCCGGAAACGCCGGGTCCTCCCAGCGCCGCGCGATCCAGGCCGCGTAGAACACGAAGCGGAAGGCGCGAAGGGGCTCGATCAGGCGCAGCCAGCTCTCGTCGAAGTCACGAAACTGGCGATAGGCATCGACCAGGAGTCCGCGCTGGCGCGCACCCTCGGCATCGCGACCGGGCAGCAGCATCCAGACGTCCTGTACGGCGGGGCCCGTCACGAAGTCGTCGAAATCCAGGAAGAACCAGCCCGCGTCGCCGCGCAAGAGATTCCCGAGGTGGCAGTCGCCGTGAATGCGGTGGAACGGGACGTCGCGCACCCACGCCTCGTACAACTCCGCGACGCGCTCGACGGCGTCGCGGTATCGGCGCGTGCACTCGGGGGGCAGGAAGCCACTCTCCTCGAGAAAGTCGAGGGGGGTGTGAGCGGCGGTCGACACATCGAGGAACAGCCGGTGATCGGCCACCCGGGTGTCGCCGGTGTTGTGGATTCGAGCGAGCAGGCGCCCGAGGACGGCGATCTCCTCATCACTGAATTCGTCGGGGGAGCGCCCTCCAGTCCGGGGCCACACGGCGTAGTAGATCCCGCCGGTCTCGTGGAGGGTCTCGCCATCCGAAAAGGGTTCCGGAGCGCAGACCGGAATCTCGGCCTCGCGCAGGTCGACCAGGAACTGGTGCTCCTCGAGGATCGCCTCACGGGTCCAGCGGTTCGGCCGATAGAATTTGACGACCACGTGGGACGAATTCTCCAGCCGGATGTCGTAGACCCGATTCTCGAGGCATGTCAGTGGAGTACAGTGCCCCGATGGCTCGTAGCCACCCGCCTCGACCGCGCGAAGGACGCGATCTGGGGTGAGTTCGAAGAAGAATTCCGAGTCCGACATGCGTCGATTCTACTCGATCGGTGCGGTCGAAAGTTCACTCCTCGTTGCCCGAAACAGGGCGTTTCGTTAGCCTTCTCAAGTACTTGCGAGTGATTCCAGATGTCTGAACCCATCCGCCATCGACCCTGGGTCTTCCGAACCTACTCCGGCCACTCCTCGGCGCAGGCCAGCAATGAGCTGTACCGGAAGAACCTCGCCAAGGGACAGACCGGGCTGTCGGTGGCCTTCGACCTTCCCACGCAGACGGGGTACGACTCGGATCACCCCCTCGCGCGTGGCGAGGTCGGCAAGGTGGGTGTGCCCATTGGGCACGTCGACGACATGACCACCCTGTTCGAGGGGATCCCCCTCGACCGCATGAACACGTCGATGACGATCAATTCCACCGCGGCCTGGCTGCTCGCGCTGTACATCGCGGTAGCCGAGCGAAGCGGTGTCGCGCCTTCGGCGCTGCAGGGCACGACGCAGAACGATCTCATCAAGGAATACCTCTCGCGCGGCACGTACGTGTTTCCCCCCGAGCCCTCGATGCGGCTGATCAGCGACATGGTGGCCTACAGCGTCGACGCGATCCCCAAGTGGAATCCGACGAACATTTGTTCGTATCACCTGCAGGAAGCGGGAGCGACGCCGGTACAGGAGATCGCCTTCGCCCTGGCCACGGCCGTCTCGGTCCTGGACAGCGTGCGCGACCGCAGCGACGTCTCCGACGAGTCGATCCCACGCATCGTGGGGCGCATCTCCTTCTTCCTGAACGCGGGCATCCGCTTCGTGGAGGAAGTCTGCAAGGTTCGCGCGATGGCCGACCTCTGGGACGAGATCACGCGCGAGCGCTACGGCGTCACCGAGGAGAAGCTCCGCCGCTTCCGCTACGGCGTGCAGGTCAACAGCCTGGGCCTGACCGAAGCGCAACCCGAGAACAACGTCATCCGCATCGTTCTCGAGGCGTTGGGAGTCACGCTCTCGAAGCGGGCGCGCTGCCGCGCGCTGCAGCTGCCGGCGTGGAACGAAGCCCTCGGACTGCCGCGGCCCTGGGACCAGCAGTGGTCGCTGCGCATCCAACAGGTGCTCGCCTACGAGACGGATCTGCTCGAATACGGTGACCTCTTCGACGGTTCGCACGTGGTAGAGGCGAAAACGGCCGACCTCCGCGATGCGGCGCGCGAAGAGCTGCATCACGTGCTCGAGATGGGCGGCGCCGTGATGGCCGTCGAGAACGCGTACATGAAGCAGCGAATGGTCGAGGCACAGACGCAGCGCACCGCTGACATCGAGTCCGGCAACCGGGTGGTGGTGGGCGTGAACGACTTCACCGAGACGGAGCCGTCACCCCTGACCGCCCAGGGCGACCGCGCGATCCTGAAGGTGGACGAGTCCGCCGAGCGCGAACAGATCGAACGGCTCGTCGCGTTCCGCAACCGGCGCAACGCTGGCGAGGTCAGCTCCGCCCTTCGGGGACTGCGCGACGAGATCGCCAACGGCAGCAACGTGATGCCGTCATCGATCCGCGCCGCCCACGCGGGAGTCACCACCGGTGAGTGGACCGATACGCTGCGCCAGCTCTTCGGCGAGTACCGAGCGCCCACGGGCGTCGCGCCGCGGCGCGAAGTCGCGACCGCGCCAGACGGGTCGGACGTCCTCGAACGCGTGCAGGCCATCCGCCAGCAGCTCGGTCGACCGCTCAAACTGCTCGTCGGAAAACCCGGTCTCGACGGACACAGCAATGGCGCCGAGCAGATCGCCGTGAAAGCCCGCGACGTCGGCATGGAGGTGGTGTACGAGGGCATCCGGCTCACGCCGGAGGAGATCGTGCGGTCCGCCCTCGACGAGGGCGTCCACGCCATCGGCCTGTCGATCCTCTCGGGCTCGCACGAAGTGCTCGTGCTCGACGTCCTCGACCGTCTGAAGAAAGCCGGCGAGGAGCTGCCCGTGGTGATCGGCGGGATCATTCCCGAGGAGGACGCCGGGCGTCTGCGCAACGCGGGCGTCAAACGCGTGTACACACCGAAGGACTTCGATCTCACGAGGATCATGGGAGAGATCGTCGATCTGGTCTCGGAGAGTCACACTGCCTCCTGATCCGCGCGATCTCGCAGAACGCCTGCGAGCCGGAGATCGCGCCGCGGTCCCTCTCGCCCTCAATCTGGCCGACGATCGGCGTCCCGTGCGCCGCGCCGAAGCACTCGCCCTCCTCGACGACCTCGACCGCACGGAGCCCTTCCCCGGCGCCGCGCGCATCGGTCTCACCGGCGCACCCGGAGTCGGCAAGTCGACGCTCATCGATGCGATGGTGCGCACCCTGCGCGCCCGCGGCGACAGCGTGGCCATCGCCGCGGTCGACCCTTCGAGCCACAAGAGCGGTGGCGCGCTCCTCGGTGATCGCATCCGCATGCGCGCCGGTAGCACCGACGCCGGCGTGTTCATCCGCTCGATGGCCGCGCGGGATCGCCTGGGTGGCCTCGCTGAAGCGACGTACGCCGCGGTCAGCATCATGGGGGCGGTCTTCGACTACGTGTTCGTCGAGACCGTGGGCATCGGTCAATCCGAAGGAGATGTCGCGGGGCTCGTCGACACGCTGGTGTTCGTCGCAAACCCCGGCGCCGGAGACACGCTGCAGTTCATGAAGGCGGGCATCCTCGAGCGCCCGGACATCTTCGTGGTCAACAAGTCCGACATCGGCGCCCTGGCCGAACGCGCCGCCAGCGAGCTGTCGAGCGGCCTCGGCCTCGCCGAACGCGAGCAAGGCGAACGCGAGCGCCCCGTGCTCCTCACGTCGGCGCGGGACGCTGTCGGCGTCGCAGAGCTCGTCGACGCCCTGGACAGCCACCGCGCCGCGTTCGCCAGCAGCGGCGAGCTCGAGAAGCACCGCCACAACGGGCGCGAGGCGTACGTTCTCGCCGCCCTCGAGCGGCGTTATGGGAGCTTCGGCGTGGAGCAGCTCGGCGGCGCGAAGGCCGTGCGCGAACGTCTCTCGCGCTCTCCCGCGCGCTCCCCCTTCGGCCAGGTGGCGCACCTCGGTCGCGAGATCGAGCTCGCCCTCGGCAAGTGAAGCGCTGGCGTGGCCGACCTCGAATCCGTCCAGGCGCTGTTCGACGCGATCCGAGAGTCGTGCTCCATCGCGATGTGGTCCCGCGGCGTCGAGCTCGTGCGCGCCGATGCGATCCACAGCGAGGGCGAGCAGGACGGCGAGATCCAGCTGCGCGTCTCCACCCGCGGCGGCCTCGTCTGCCCGAGCGTCAACCTGCGCCCCGACGACGAAGACTGGGACTGCGACTGCTCGAGCCGCGAGAACGTGTGCGATCACACCGCGGGCGCCGTCATCGCCCTGCGACGCGCGGTCAAGCAGGGCAGGAGTCTCGACGCTGCAAAGAGCACGGCTGGGCGCATCGGCTACCGCTTCACCCGCAGCGGCGGCGCGCTGCACTTCGCCCGTGTGATCGTGACCGACGGCGCTGAGGTGCCGCTGCGCACGACGCTGTCGGCGATCACCTCGGGCCGCGTCGAGGGTCCCAGCTTCGTGGCCACGCGCGCCGATACAACGGCGGAGAGCATCGTCGCGGCGCGCAGCGGCGCGCTGCCTCGCGGGCTGTTGCCGCGTCTTCTCGAAGCCATCGCCGACGCCACGGACGTAAGGCTCGACGGCGAGGCCGTGCGCACTTCGAGTCAGCCGGTGGGTCTGCGTGCGCGCGTCGTCGACGCCGACGAGGGCTTCCGCGTGTTCGTCGGTCGCGATCCCGAGGTGGTCGAGACGTTCAGCGACGGCGTGGCCCTCCGCGGCGACACCCTGTGTCCCATTGGCCAGGCCGGTCTCCTCGGACGCGAGCTCGAATCACTGCGGCGCGGTCGCTACTTCGCACCCGGCGATGCCGCCGAGCTGGTGACCGAGCTGCTCCCGTCGCTCGAGGGACGCCTCCCCATCGACGTACAGACCACGCGACTGCCGGGCACGGTGAGGGAGCGCCCGCGCATCGCAGTCGAGGTGGGGCGCGCGGGCGACGCGCTCACGATCTTCCCCACCATCGTGTACGGCTCCCCCGCTGTGGCGCGGGTCGACGCGGGGCGCCTCGTTTCCTTTGGCGCTGCCGTTCCGCTGCGCGATCGCGACGCCGAGGAGCGCCTGTCGCGGAGACTGCAGAACGAGCTGCGCCTCAAGCCCGGCCACCGCATCGAGCTGCGCGGTGAGGAGGCGATCGAGGTCGCCGAGAGACTCGCGTCGTTCGGCGAGGACGTGCGCGGCACCGCCCACGAGGCGTTCTTCCGCGCGCCCGAGCTCGTCCCCCATCTGCGCATCCGCGGCGACGGCTTCTCCCTCGACTTCGATTCGCCGCTCGACGACGGGGAGGCGGACGCTGGCGCAAGTTCACCACGGCGCGGGGGAAGACGCGCAGATCCCGCCCAGGTGATGCGAGCGTGGCGCAACCACAGCGCCCTCGTCCCCCTGATCGACGGCGGCTTCGCCCCGCTGCCGACCGACTGGCTCGAGCGCTTCGGCCACAACGTGGCCGACCTCCTCGCGGCACGCGACGACGACGGCGCGGTTCCGAAGGTGCTGCTCCCGGATCTCGCGAAGCTCGCCGCCGAGCTCGATCAGCCCGAGCCGCCGGGCTTCACCGCGCTGCGCAGCGCCCTTGGCGACGGCGATGACCTCCCGCGCGCGGAGCTCCCGGACGACCTCGCGGCCGAGCTACGCAGCTACCAGCGAACCGGTGTCGACTGGCTCTGCGTGCTCAGGGAAGCGGGGCTCGGCGCACTCCTCGCCGACGACATGGGCCTCGGCAAGACCCTCCAGGCGCTTTGCGCGCTGCGCGGCCGCACGCTCGTGGTGGCGCCCACCAGCGTCCTGACCAACTGGTCGCTCGAGACGTCTCGCTTCAGACCGCGTCTGAGCACGTGTGTGTACCACGGTCCGATGCGCACGCTCGACGCTGACGCCGACCTGACGCTCACGACCTACGCGATCCTCCGGCTCGACGCCGACGCTCTCGCCGAGGTCGCGTGGGACACCGTCGTGCTCGACGAGGCGCAGGCGATCAAGAACCCCACGAGCCAGGTGGCGCGGGCAGCGTTCCGCCTGAAGGCGGATTTCCGCCTCACCCTGACGGGCACGCCAGTCGAGAATCGCCTCGACGAGCTGTGGAGTCAGCTCCACTTCGCGAACCCCGGACTCCTCGGCGGCCGCAGCAACTTCGATGAGCGCTGCTCGCGACCGATCGAGCGCGGCGAAGAGGGCGCAGCCGAACGCCTGCGCCGCCGGATCCGACCGTTCGTGCTGAGGCGGCTGAAGCGCGACGTCGCGCCGGAGCTCCCGCCGCGCACCGAGGTCGTCCTGCACCCCGCCCTCTCCGACGAGGAGCGCGCGGTCTACGACGCCATACGCGCCGCCACGCGACGCGACGTCGTGGAGAAGCTCGGCGGAAACGCGCCGGTGATGGCCGTGCTCGAGGCGTTGCTGCGGCTGCGCCAGGCGGCGTGTCACTCGGGACTCATCCCCGGACAGCACGCGAACGCCTCCTCGAAAGTCGACCTCCTCTGCGAACGGCTCGACGAGAGCGTCGCCGACGGCCACAAAGCCCTCGTGTTCTCGCAGTGGACGTCGCTCCTCGACCTCGTCGAGCCGCACCTCGACGCCGACCACATCCCCTTCACGCGTCTCGACGGATCGACCCGCGACCGCGGCGCCGTCGTCGAGCGCTTCCAGGACCCTGCGGGTCCGCCCGTGCTGCTGGCGTCGCTCAAGGCCGGCGGCGTCGGCTTGAACCTCACGGAGGCCGACACCGTCTACATCCTCGACCCGTGGTGGAATCCGGCAGCCGAGGATCAAGCGGCCGACCGCGCCCACCGCATCGGTCAGGACAAACCCGTCACCATCATCCGCCTGGTGACGCAGAATACGGTCGAGGAGCGAATCCTGGAGCTACAGCAGCGCAAGCGCAAGCTCGCCGACGCCGCGCTCGGAACGAGCGACGAGTCGGCGAGGGTGACGCGCGAGGACCTGCTCGCGTTGCTCGAGTGATGGAGAGGCTCTCCCTGAAAGGACAGGCCGGCTACCCCATGTCCCGTTTCGATCGAATCGCGTTGGCGGTTCTCGTTGTCGCCGCAATCTGCTTCCAGCAGTGAGCACCGCGTAGCGCCCGTCCAGCGCACACTCGAGGAGGAGTTTTCTGATGCAGGATCTGGCCGGAAAGGTGGCCGTCGTGACTGGCGGCGCCAGCGGGATCGGTCATGCCATGGCCACCCGCTTCGCAAGAGAGGGAATGAAGCTCGTGTTGGTCGACGTCGAGGCCGGCCCGCTGGCTGAAGCGACGAAGGCCTTCGAGGCCGCCGGGGTAGAGGTCCTGGCTCAGCAGCTCGACGTGTCCGATGCCAATGAGATGGACGCCCTTGCCGCGGCTAGCCTCGAGCGCTTCGGCGCGGTGCACGTGGTCTGCAACAACGCCGGCGTGGGATCGGGTGGGCCCATGTGGAAGCTGACGACCGAAGACTGGGAATTCGCCATGCGCCCCAATCTATGGGGAGTGATTCACGGCGTGCGGGTGTTCACCAAGCACATGATCGCCCAGAACGAAGGGCACATCGTGAACACCGCGTCCATGGCGGGTCTGGTCTCCGTCCCCGGAATGGGACCCTACAACGTCACGAAGCACGGGGTGGTCACGCTCTCCGAGACACTTCACCACGAGTTGGCGGCCCTGGGCAGCGAGGTCGGGGTCTCTGTGCTGTGCCCCGGGCACGTCAACACACGCATCTGGGAGTCGGAGCGCAACCGTCCCGACGAGTTGGCCGCCACGGGGACCGACGAGTCGTCCGAGAAGAGGCGAAAGACCCGTGAAATGTTCAAGTCGCTGGTCTTGTCCAGCATGCCCGCCGAGCAGGTGGCCGCTCGCGTGCATGAATCCATTCTCGACGGGACGTTCTACATCCACACCCACGAGAACGTGCGCCTGGCGGTCGAGCAGCGCATGCAGGGCATCCTCGACGCCAAGCGGCCCGCGATGCCCGATGGTGGGCACGCTGTGTTCGGGAAGTAGGCGTCGCCTTCGCTGGATCCTCGCGCTTTCCCGAGATCGATCCGAGGGAGCCCCCGGCGAAAGCCCCGCGTCCCCAACCGACGGATTCAGCGTCCGCTGCCGCTCTGGGCGCGGTTGGACGCCGGGTTCGGCCCTTTCCGCGTCGCGCCCAGACGCCAATTTCGCGCTCGCGTCTCGGCCTAGCGCTCGCGCCCGAGCCACTCCACGTCGGCCACGCCCGCGCGCTCGTTCTCGACGCGCGCCATCACGAACAGCAGATCCGACAGTCGGTTCAGGTAGCGGAGTGACGCCTCGCTGAGCGGATCGCTGCGGTGGAGTTCGACGGCGCGGCGTTCTGCGCGACGGCAGACGCTGCGCGCGGTGTGGAAGGCGGCGGCGGCCTGGGTACCGCCCGGCAGGATGAAGCGCTGCAGCGGCTCGAGCTCCGTCTCGAGCGCGTCGATGTGCCGCTCGAGGGCCTCTACGCCCTCGGCCTCGGGCTCGGGCAGCTTGCCCTTCTCCCGCCGCCTTGCATCCGGTGTCGCGAGGTAGCCTCCGAGATCGAACAGCAGCCGCTGCACCTTCACGCAGATGGCGCGGAGATCATCGTGCGACGTCGCGGCGGCGCAGACTCCCACGAAGGAGTTGAGCTCGTCGGCGGCGCCGTAGGCCTCGACGCGAACGTGCTCCTTGCCGACGCGAGATCCGCCGAAGAGGTCCGTCTCCCCGCCGTCGCCCCGTCGGGTGTAGATCTTCACGCGCGCTCCGACCCCGAGCCGCCCGAGGCCAGCTCGTCGTCGACGATACGCTCGAGCTCCGCGTCCGACAGCCTCTCGGCCGCCGCCGCAGCGACGGGCACCTGGTCGGCGGGCGGGTCGCTGGTGAAGCGGCGCAGCACGAAGACCACGAGACCCCCGCCCGTGAGGAAGAGCCCGATCGGAATCACGTACGCCGCGAGCCCGAAGCCCTCCGCTTTCGGCGCAGCGAGGACCCCGTTGCCGTAGCGCTCGAGGAGTTCGGACTCGACGTCCTCCCAGGTGCGGCCGGCCGCCGCCTGAATGCCGATCCACACGCGCAGGGTTTCGGCCTCCGGACTCGGGCAGTCTGCGAGTGTGCGCCCCGGGCAGAACGGGCTCATCAGCTCGTTCGTCATCTGGTACGCCCAGCTCTCGGGCTGCTGCGCGAGGGCGCCGGGCGACCACAGCGCGCAGGCGATCGCCGTCGCGACCCATCCCATGAAGCTCCGGTTCACCAGGATTCTCCCTCCGGACCGGGCCGATCGTACGCCGCGACCTTCCCTGCGAGCTCGAAGAAGGCGCGCCCCGTCGCTCCGCTGGCGGCGCCCTGCGCCGTCTGCAGGAACGACTCACCGGCGTCGGCCGCGGCGCTGAGCGCCGGGTCGAAGGGGATACGAGCGATCACCTCGAGACCGGTGCGATGTGCGAGCGGCTCGGACGACGCCTCGTGGAATAGCGGCCCCTCGACTCCGCACTCACGGCAGACGCTGGTGCCGAGGTTCTCGACGAGGCCGATCATCGGAAACCGGAGGTCGAGCGCGCGGCGCAGCGAGCGCTCGACTGCCAGCAGCGCGACCTCCGTGGGGATCGTCACGGCGAGGCCCTCGCCGAGGTGGCCGGGCAGCCACTGGGCAAAGGCCGGCAGACGGTCGGCGCCCGGCGGCAGGTCGACGACGAGAAGGTCGAGCTCGCCCCAGTGGGTCTGCCCCAGGAGATCCGCGAGCGCGGCGTGCTCGAAGGCGCTGCGCAGCGTCGCGCCGGCACCGTCGCGACCGTCCCAGTCGAGCGCCTGTGCGCCCTGCAGGAAGAAGTCCATGCTCTGCACCACGACGCCCGACGGACACGCTGCGGGCTCGAGCCCAAGATCGCCGGCGACGCGCACGGGCCGCCCGCGCAGACCGAGCATCTTCGCGACCGTGGGACCCTGGAGATCAGCGTCGAGGATTCCGACGCTCAGGCCCTGCATCGCCATCGCCTCTGCGAGATTCACGGAGACGGCGCTCTTGCCCACGCCACCCTTGCCACTCATGACGACGACGACGCGGGACACACCCGTGAGGCCGTCGGCGACCCGCTTCCGGACGTCTTCGACGTCCTCGAGCCGGTCGAGGACCCCGATGCTCATCCGCTCAGATGTCCCATTTGAGCTGGAGTGGGTCCGAGTCCGCCGATCCCTTGCGCTGGCGCACGAGTTGCTTCAGCGGATCGGCGATCACGACAGACTCGGGCGGAACGGACTCGGTGAGCCACACGTTGCCGCCGATCACGCTGCCGCGGCCAATGACCGTGTCACCGCCGAGGACCGTCACGTTGGCGTAGATCGTGACGTCGTCCCCGATGGTCGGGTGGCGCTTCACACCGCGCAGGGACTGACCACGGCGCGGCGAGGTCGCGCCGAGCGTCACGCCCTGGTAGATGCGCACGTTGTCGCCGATCTCACAGGTCTCGCCGATCACGATGCCGGTTCCGTGGTCGATGAAGAGACGGTGGCCGATGCGAGCGCCGGGGTGGATGTCGATGCCCGTTCCACTGTGGGCATGCTCGGACATCATGCGCGGCAGGATCGGGACTCCGAGGCCCGTGAGTTCGTGGGCGATCCGGTAGGTGGACAGCGCCTTGAGCGACGGGTAGGAGACCACGATCTCCCCGAAGCTCCGGGAGGCCGGGTCGCCTTCGAAGGCCGCCTCGGTGTCCCCGGCGAGCATCGATCGGATCGCGGGCAGCCGCGGCAGGAAGGCGTCGACGACGCCGTCCGCGCGGATCCCGTCGGGCAGCGTCAGGGTGCCCAGGATCTCGTGGAGACGCTGGGCCAGCGCGGGGATCTCGGAGCGCAGCGCCGAGATGTCGCGCTGCATGAGGACGAGCCGGCGGGCGCGCTCGACCCAGGCGATGGCGGCGGCGGGGTCGGGGAGCCCCTCGCCAGCGGCCTTGGTGAGGGCGTCGTCCGCGCTCGCCGAGAGCGCATCGATCGTTTCGCTCAAAACGTCGTCGGTGCGGCGGGTCGGCCACCGATCGTCGGGATTCTCGGACGTCATGGAGTGGAGGATTCCTCGGGTGGGCGCGGAGGCGAGTGTAGCGCGGTCCCCCCTAGTCGCCCCACGGGGCGTTTGGTGGCACGAGCGCTCGCGGCGATGGCTCCCGGCGGACCCGGGTGGTACGGTGGAAACCATCTCGTTCGATGCCGGTCTCCCCAACCGGTTCCGACGCGGTTCCGACGGTGGTTGCAGAGCGGCTCCGGCGGATGCTTCCTCCAGGTTCCGGTCGATGCATGCCGCCGGCCCGCGAGACTCTCGCCACGCCGGCCCTGGAGACACTCGTGAGCCCCACGAAGCCGCGCCGAAAGCGCCCGATCTACAGCCACTCGAGACTGTCCTCGTTCGAGGACTGTCCCAAGAAGTTCCACTACCGGTACGTGCTCAAGATCCCCAGCGACACCGACGGGATCGAGGGCTTCGTGGGCAAGCGGGTCCACGAGGTACTCGAGCGGCTCTACGGCGCCGTGGGACGCGGCCACGTGCCGTCGCACGCGCAGCTGATCCACCGCTATCGAACGCTCTGGGACGAGAGCTACGACGCCGAGCGCGTGCGAATCGTGCGCGTGGAGAATCCGCCGGAGTTCTATCGCGAGCTCGGCGAGCGGTGCCTCACGAACTATTACCGCAACCACTACCCCTTCGACGGCGACGAGACCGTCGGCATCGAACACCGCGTTGCGTTCCCCCTCGACGATTCGAACGACTACCGCATCCAGGGCTTCATCGACCGGATCGTGCGCGCGAGCGACAGCGTCCTCGAGATCCACGACTACAAGACCGGCGCGCGGGTCCCGTCCCAGAAATCCCTCGACAGCGACCGTCAGCTGGCGCTGTACGAGATCGGAGTCCGGCGGGAGATGAACGTGACCGGCCCCATTCGCCTCATCTGGCACTACCTGCAGCGCGACCAGACGCGGGTGTCGACGCGAACCAGCGATCAGCTCGTAGACCTCCGTGGCAAGACGATCGAACTCATCGATCGGATCCACGCCGAGGAAGCGTGGGAGCCAAAGACGGGGCCGCTTTGCGGCTGGTGCGAGTATCAGGACCGCTGCCCCGCGAAGGGAGGCACGGACAGCCTCGAGATCGCCGCCGCGCCGAGCGAACCGACCCCGCCGGCGGAGTCCCCTCGGTCAGCGGCCAAGCCTCCGACGGGCCAGCTCTCATTCCTTTGAGGGCGCGTCGAATCGGGTGACGTGGTGGTCTGGCCTTTGGCGGCGTGGACGCGTAGCCTCGACGTCATGGGACTCCGAATCGAACGCGTACCGACCCTCCAGGACAACTACACCTACGTCATCGCCTGCGACGAGACGAACGACGCCGCCGTCATCGATGCCCCGGAGTTCGAGCCCGTCGTGAAGCGAGTCGCCGGTATGGGCGTCAACGTCAGCAAGATCCTGTCGACCCACCACCACTGGGACCACTCCGCTGCGAACCCCGAGCTGGCCGCGCACTTTGGCGCGCGCGTCTACGGCCACGTGTCGGACGCCGACCGCATTCCCGGTTTCACCGACGCACTCGAGGAGGGCGACACCCTCACCGTCGGAAAGCAGACGTCGCGCATCCTGTTCATCCCCGCTCACACCCGCGCGCACATCGCCTACGTGTTCGACGACGCTCAGGCCGTCTTCTGCGGAGACACGATGTTCGCCGCCGGCTGCGGGCGCCTCTTCGAAGGCACACCCGAGATGATGTTCACGGCGCTCCACGAGAAGCTCGGCCCGCTGCCCGACACGATGCGAATCTTCTGCGGACACGAGTACACCGAGTCGAACCTCGTCTTCGCGGCCCACGTCGAGCCCGACAACGCCGCGATCGCAGAAATGCAGGCGCGCGTGGCGACGATTCGGGCGAACAAGGCAGCCGACTGGCACGACGCCACGCCCGAGGAGATGACGGTGCCGTCGACGCTCGCCGACGAACGCGCGACGAATCCGTTCCTGCGCGCGACGAACGCAGAGGAACTCGGGCGGGTGCGCGGGATGAAAGACAACTTCTAGTCGCGGGACCCGATCCGGGCGAAACCCGGACCGACCCGGCTTCGCTGGCCTGACGGCTCGCTGCGCGCGCTTCGCGCCTGCGTTCGAGGGAACCTGGGGGTCGGCGTGGAGATCGCGCGGATTCGGCGCAGGGTCAGCGCCCCGCGGATCGTACCCAGCCGCGCAGCGTCCCACCGATGCGCTGCGTGAGGAAGGTCTCGCTCCACGAAGTCGCGCGCTGGATCGAGTCGAGGGCATCACCCTTTCCCGACCAGTGGGAGCGCACCACGTCGGGGTGCACGTGATTGAGCAAACGCGAGAGCGCCGCTGTCACCACGAGCAGATCATCGACGAGCCCCAACGGGCCGAAGATCAGTGTGGGCACGAGGTCGATCGGGGAGAGCGCGTAGCCGACGCCGGCGATCGCGATGACCTTCGACGACAGCGGTACCCGCCGATCGCCGACGAGGCGCATCAGCAGGACGGTCAGATCCGGGAGCATCAGCAGCACGTCGCGCATACCCGAGCGCGTCCCTGGATTCGGCGCCGCCACCCTCGTGCGGATACGATCGTAGAACCGCTGCTCGCGCGGATTCAGGTCGATCGTGACAGCAGCTTCGTCGGTCAAGACGTCAACGACTCCGTGGCAGGCTCAGGATCCCGACGAGGGTGCGCCCGCGCAGCTCGTTCGCCGCATCGCTGCTGGATTCGAGCTCCGGGGTGAGTTCGACACCGAGGAGTGCCGCCACTGTCGGGCCAATGTCCGCCAACTCCATCCGAGGCACCCTCACGCCAGAGCGCAGCCCGCGGCCCCACGCCACGAATCCCGCGTCCATCGCGGGCCTCTCGGAAAAGTACCCCCCGACGGCACGCAGCGCTCCAGGCTGCAAGAGGGGCCCCGTGGCAACGTCACCGAAGAAAAAACCCGGCTCTGCTTCCAGGCCAAACCACGCCTCGCGATCGGCCCCGTGCGCGAGCATCTCCTTCGCGGAGACGACGCGAAACGCGCGGGTGAATCGCGCCTGCTCTTCGAGGAGTTTGCGCGCGTGCACGGCGTCGCGATCGGCCTCGGAGTAGACGAACGCGCTGCCGCCGTTCGACCGCGCAATGGCGGCCCACTCGGCGATGGCGCCGGTTTCGTCGTCGACGGTCAGCAGTCCCTCCGCTGCCAGCATGACGTTGGGGGACACCATGGTATGGACCGGGAGCGTCCCGTGATCTCCGAGGGCGATCACGGCGGTCCCCGCGAGCCGCCCGGCCTCGCCAAGGCAGGCGAGCAGCCGGCCGACTTCGGCGTCGGCCCTGGCGAAGGCGGCGCGAGCGGGCTGCGATTCCGCGCCCTCGAAGGCGACGGGAGAGACGGTCTGCGAGAGCCGGATCAACGTGAGCGACGGTGGCGCCGACGACGCGAGCAGGGCACAGGCCGTGCTCACGAGGGCGGCATCGCGGGCCTCCCCCTCGACATCCGCCCCCACGCGATCCGCGCCGTGGCTGCGGAGCACGGCGAGCAGGTCCGGCGTTGCCGCGTCGAACAGGACATCCATCCAGGTCTCTCCGGAGCGGGTGGGCACGATGTCCGACACCAGCCAGGGAATCGGCGCGCCCACCGTGGTGGGCCAGGCGAGGGCCGCGACGGAGAGCCCCGAACGGGCGGCGACTTCCCACAGGGACGTCGATTCGAGGTGCGAGGCGTGCCAGTAGCGCGCGCTGCGCGTGCCGCGCTTGCCGAGCCGGAGGTCGGCCGGAATATGGTGGGTGGCCGGTAGCTGCCCCGTCACCACGGTGGCATGGGCGGGGTAGGAGGCGGCCGGCGACACCGACGTGACGGCATCGGCGGCGACCCCCTGCTGCGCCATGGCGCGCAACGTGGGCATGGCGACCGGAATCCCCGGCGTGGGCGCGTAGCGATCGGGGGTGAGCCGGGCGATGGAGATCACGAGCACGCGATCGGGCACGCTGGACGCTTCGGACTGCAGCGGCAGATCGAGAGTCGGTCTCGGACCCGGCGCCGCCGCGCAGCCAAGACCCACCAGCGCCGACCACAAGAACCGCTGCCTGCAGAACTTCATCGTTCGGTCCCCCGTAACCTCAACCCCGCACGCTGTCGAAGATCTCACCGAGACCGAACAACGGACGGAAGCCCGTAGCCTCGGCGAAGCGATCTCCCGACACCGTGACCGGGTAGCGGAGATAATCGAGGGCACCCGCCGGATACGGGATCATGCGCCACTTGAAGAGCCGCTCGAATGCCAGGCGGGCCAGCGGCGCCGGCAGGGGCAGCGCCGTCCCGCCGGTCTCGCGGATGGCCGTGTGGAGTGGCACCTCACCGGGTCCCGCCACGTTGAACACGCCCTGGAGCCCGCGGTCGAGGGCCAGGGCGATCGCCTCGCTGAGGTCCTCCTCGTGGATGAACTGGAGCATCGGGTCGTAGCCCATCAGCGTCGGCACCCGGGGCTCGCGCAGGTACTGACCGATCATCGAGTGGACGTTCGTGCCGAGCACGTTCACGGGACGCAGCACACAGGTGCGGATGAGCGGATACCGCCACAGGAACGCCGACGCGAGTGTGTCGACCTCGACGAGGTCGCGGATCTCGGGATAGGAGCGGCTGGCCGATAGCGGCGAGTCCTCGTCCAACCCGAAGGGATTCTCGGGAAACGCCCCGTAGACATAGCTGCTCGAAACCACGATCAGCGACTGCACCCCGTGGTTGACGCAGTGGTCGAGCAGGAGCTTCGTGCCGCGCACGTTGACGTCGTGGCGTTCGCGATCCTTGCCTCTGAAGTGACGGATGAACCCCATGTGGACGACGACGTTGGGGAGTTCCTCGCGGATGACGTCCTCGAACTTCTTCTTCCGGACGTCGAGCACGTGGACGGCCACCTCCCGTGGATGGCTCTCCCAGGGAACGCGATCGACGCCGCAGACCTCGTAGATTCCCCGCAGTCTGCGTGCCAACAGGCGCCCCTGGCCGCCGGCGATTCCGGTGATGAGAACTTTTTCCATTGAGTTATCAATACTTTACAGAGTCGATTCCGGGCCCCTGTGATATAACGTTAGCTTCCCCAGAGGGAATTCGTGGTCGAACCTTCCTCCCGATTCACCGAAATCAAGATCCCCCTGGTCGAGACCGTTCACGGGCTCGATCACGTGTCGGGGGTATTGGGCGTCCCGCGCTGGTGGCCCACCGGGGCCCGCGTGAGTGTCGTACTCGCCCACGGGTCCAATTCCAACATGGACAACCCGCTGATCGAGTTCCTCCAGCGCGAGCTCACGGAGCGACGCAACCTGACGCTGCGCTTCAACTTTCCGTTCGCCGAAGCAAAGAAGAAGCGTCCCGACGCGCAGCCGGTCCTCCGGCGCACCCTGCGTGCCGCCATCGGCACCCTCGCGGCCGATCCCACGGCGGCCCCCGCTCATCTGTTCCTCGGGGGCCTCGGGCTCGGTGCCCAGGTGGCGGCCGTGCTCGCCGGCAGTCGCGTCCGGGTGGATGGGCTGTTCCTGCTGGGCTTTCCCCTCCACCACCAGAACAAGCCCGAGGAGGTCCAGGCCGAGCTCCTCTACCGGGTCGTGGCCCCCATATTGTTCGTTCAAGGCACCCGCGACAAGAACTGCAACCTCGACGTGTTGCGGCGCACGCTCGCCCGGGTCGGCGCACCCACCACCCTGATTGCGTCGCAACAGGCCGATCACCAGTTCAAGATCCTGAAAAAGTCCGAGCGGACCCTCGACGAGGTCCACGGCGAGGTGGTCAACGGCGTGGACGGCTGGATCCAGAAGGTGCTGGAGAGCTGATCCATGGCAGAGAGCGACCTCTACTTCGAGCAGGTCCCGGTAGGCCAGATGGCGAACCTCGCGTATCTGGTCGGAAGCCGCGAATCCCGCGAAGCGCTGATCGTCGACCCGGCCTGGAGCGTCGACGGACTGATCGACCGCGCCGAAGAGCAGGGCATGAAGGTGGTGGGAGCGCTCATCACCCATTACCACCAGGACCACGTCGGCGGCGAGATCTTCGGGATGCAGATCGAGGGCGTGTCGCGCCTGCTCGAGCGCCACCCGGTGCCCCTCTACGTCAACGAGAACGAGGCCGACGGCCTGCTCCAGATCACGGGCGCGTCGGAGTCCGATCTCGCGAGGAAGGCCGGTGGCGACAGCATCGAGATGGGCCAGATCCGCATCCGGCTGCTCCACACGCCCGGCCACACCCCGGGTTCGCAATGCTTCATGGTGGAAGAGCAGGGAACGCCCGGCCGCCTCGTGGCGGGCGACACGCTGTTCCTCGGCAGTTGTGGCCGCGTCGACCTCCCGGGCGCCGACCCCGAGGCGATGTACCACAGCCTCTCCGCCCTCGGTCGGCTGCCCGACGACACGGTCCTCTACCCGGGCCACCTCTACTCGTCGGAGCCCTACGGCTCGATGGGTGAACAGAAGCGCTCGAACCCCTTCCTGAGCGCCGCGAGCCTCGACCAGTTCCTCATGTACATGGGCGGCTGACCCGCCCCTCGCTGAAAGCCAGCGCGCAGCGAGCGAGATCGCGTCGATGAGGCGACCGTTCGACGCTTGGCGATGACGAGATTTCGGCATCCCCTCGAACCTCCCACGGGATGCGCTCGCAACCCGCACACCACACTCCCGAGATGCCGCTAAGGCCTTGAATCCGGTTCGGTTTCGGCGATTTCGGCGGTTGAAATCCGGGCCTCCGTCGGGTAGCGTTGCGTCGCCCGATGGTCCCCGAAGCAGCCAGCTTCGGGGCGCTTTTTTTGAACTCATTTCCGTTTCCGGAGGCTCCCCCACCATGAAGATCATGGTCTGCCTGAAGCAGGTGCCGCATCAGGATGCGCGACTCGACATCGACTCCGCTGGCACTTGGATCCAGGAATCCAATATCAAGTTCGAAATCAACACCTACGACACGTACGCCCTCGAAGAGGCGCTCCGCGCCAAGGACGAAGGCGAGTGCGAGGTGGTCGTGGTTTCCATCGGTCCCGACCGCACGACCCAGGCGCTGCGCACGGCGCTCGGCATGGGCGCCGACCGCGCCGTCCACATCAAGGACGAAGAGGCCGACGGCTCCGACGCCCTCGGCCTGGCCAAGCTGCTCGCCGCCGTCGCCAAGGAAGAGAGCCCGGACACCATCTTCACCGGTTTCATGTCCGACGACGACAACTTTGCCGCCGTTCCGCCGATGCTCGCCGAACTCGTCGGTCTGCCGCACACCACGGCCGCCGTCAAGGTGGTGCGTGGCGACAGCTCGCTGACCGTCGACCGCGAGACCGAAGGCGGCTCGTACGAGGTCGTCGAGCTTCCGCTTCCCTGCCTCGTGTCGGTGCAGACCGGCATCAACCAGGTCCGCTACGCGTCGCTCAAAGGCATCATGGCCGCGAAGAAGAAGCCGCTCGACGTGAAGAGCGTCGCGGACCTCGGACTCTCGGGAAGCGTGGGCGCCGGCGCCGCGAAGGTCAAGATCGAGAAGATCGCGCCGCCGCCCAAGGGCGACACCGCGGAACTTCTCGAGGGAAGCACCGACGAAGTCGTCGCCGGTCTCGTCACCAAGATCAAGGAGCTCGGGCTCCTCTGAGCCCCGCCTCCGCGCTGCCCTCGAGCGCTGTCACCAAGAAAGGAGCCGAACGATGGGAAGCATCCTCGTCGTCGCAGAAATCCAGAATGGAGCCATCCGGGAGGCCAGCTACGAGCTCGCGAGTGTCGCGCAGTCGCTGGCGGGTACGAGCGGGCGGGAAGTCAAGAGCCTCGTCATGGGCTCGGGCATCGGAGCGCTGGCCGAAGAGTTCTCGAAGAAGGGAGGCGGAAGCGTCCTCGTCGCGGACGACGCGGCTCTCGAGAACTACAACGTCGACGCCGCAAACGCGGCCGTGCGCGCCGCGGTCGAGGCGGCCTCCGCCGACCTGATCCTGCTGTCGAACACACCCTCGGGCTGGGACGTTGCGCCCCGCCTCGCCGCGGGCCTGGACGCGGGATTCGTCGGTGACTGCTTCAGGATCGACTTCGATGGGGGCCAGTTCAATTTCCGCAGGCGAGTCTTCAACGGCAAGCTCGACGCCCACGTGAGCGCCATCGAAGGCACCATCGTCGCGACCGTCCAGCCGGGCGCCACGCCGCCCTTCGAGGGCACCACCGACGGCAGCACGAGCGACCTCAGCGTGGGCTTCGAGGGCGTCCGCGCGAAGTTCGTGGAGACCAAGAAGTCCGATTCGACCGGCGTCGACCTCTCGAAGGCGGACATCATCGTCTCCGGGGGTCGCGGGGTCGGCGCACCGGAGAAGTTCGCGGAGGTCATCCAGCCCCTCGCCGACGCGCTCGGCGGCGCCATGGGGGCCTCGCGGCCGGTCGTCGATGCCGGGTGGCTCCCCCATCACTATCAGGTGGGCTCGTCGGGCCAGGTCGTGCAGCCGAAGCTGTACATCGCGGCGGGCATCTCGGGCGCCATTCAGCACCTCGTCGGAATGAAGTCCTCGAACTACATCATCGCGATCAACAAAGATCCCGATGCGCCGATCTTCGAAGTCGCCAACCTCGGCGTCGTCGCGGATCTCTTCGACGTGGTGCCCGCGCTGACCGAGGCGGTGAACGGCGCCAAGGGTTGACCCACGCGGATCAAGAAGACGTTCTAGAGCTTTCGCCCAGTTCAGGAGATGCCTGCGAATCGGCACAGAACTCTTCGAATTTGGTGGGATTCGTTGACATCGAGTGCCAACCCGGCGATCCTCGCGAACGACGGCGCCGTGCGACTCGCGATCGTTTGTGTCGGAACACCACTGTGTCTGAACACCATCGGGGGTAACAGCTGCTGCGAAGCACGGCGGCTGGGTCGAGGGACGGACAGGTCGAATCGGGTCCAAGCCGGGGGGGCCGGCGCAACAGTCGGTGGCGCGTTGCGCGGGAGGCCGCGTAGCGTTTCGGTCAGCGTGCTCGGCTTGGCGTAGGGGGGGAGTGGGGTGCTCGCGCCGCGGCGCATCGCCTTCATCAATGAAAAGGGTGGAAGCGCCAAGACCACACTCGTCGCGAATCTCGCGGCGTACCTCGCGATGCATCGCGGGCGTCGTGTGCTCGCGATCGACATGGATCCCCAGGGTCAACTGGGCAAGGTGCTCGGTGTCGACGTACACCGACCGCGCCGCTCGGCGATCGACATGCTGCTCGACGCGGTACTCGGCGAGCCGCCGCGCGACCCGACCCGGCGGGACTCGGTCCGTGGATTCGACGACCTGGGCGGGAGCAGCGACCCGGTGTCCATCCTTCCCATCTCCCACACCCAGATCCCGCGCCTCGACGTCGTGGTCGCCAACAAATCGCTCGCGCTGGCACCAGCACTCGACGCCGATCCGAGCTCCGAAACGACACAGCGGCTCTTGAAGGCGCTCGAGCGCGCACCCGAGCTCGACTCGTACGACTTCGTGTTCTTCGATGCACCGCCGTCGTTCGGTGCGCTGACCTTGAACGTACTCTGCGCCGCGCAGGAGATCGTCGTGCCGGTGCCGCTCACGTACCTGGCGATGGACGGCTGCGCCGAGCTGTTGCGCACCGTCGCCACAGTGCGCACGCGCTACGGCAACCCCGATATCCGCATCACGATGGTGGTGCCCACCTTCTACCGGCGCACGAAGCTCGCCCATGAGATCCTCGACAAGCTGAAGGCGCGCTTCAAGAAGGAGATCGCGCACACGGTAGTCGGCTACCACGTGAAGATCGACGAAGCGCAGAGCCGCGGCATGTCGATCTTCGAGTACGCACCCAGAGACCGCGCCGCGAAGGTGATGGCCGAGCTGGCCGAAGAGCTCGAGCTGCGCGGCCACGATCCTCTCACAGAGGATGAGCTCGCCGGCAGCCGAGGGGGGAGGGAGAGGCCGTGACGGAGTCGACCACCGCCGGAACCCCGGCCCCCCCCGTCGAGGAGCTCCTCGGCGTGGAGAACACCGGCGCGACACTCGGCCGCGATCCGTTCACGGAGCTCGCCGATCCCGATCCCTTCGTTGAACGCCTCGACCGCCTGCAGATCGTGGCACCGCGCGGTCGCGCGCGCCGCGCCAGAAGGGAGCAGCCGCTCCGCGAGCTACCGCCCGTCGAGCCCGTTCACCGCACGGGCAAACACGAGACCTTCACTCCCAACGCGCGTTCGCGCTGGGCCGCCACCCCCACGCTCGCCGAGATCGATCTCGACGAGTCGAAGGGCCTGGTCGACTATCTGCTGTCGGACCACGAACGACGCGTCCTCGCAGGCCTCGCGCAGCTCGTCGAAGGCGAGGTCCCCTACGACCGTTATGGATTCTCGCCGGAGACCGCGAAGCGCTCGTTCCCGATCTTCCTCGCGCTCTACCGCTACTACTTCCGCGTCGTGAGCGAGGGCCACGCGAACGTGCCGATGGAAGGTCCCGCGATCCTCGTGGCGAACCACGGCGGCCTGCTCCCGTTCGACGCGGCAATGGGGGTGATCGACATCGCCGTCCACAGCGACCCGCCGCGCCTGGTGCGCGCCATCGTCGATCGCTGGGCGGGGGCACTGCCCTGGGTCAACATCTTCTACGCACGCGTTGGGCAGGTGATCGGCACGCGCAAGAACTTCGCCGACCTGCTGAACGACGGGCAGCTGGTCCTCGTGTTTCCCGAGGGCATGGACGGCGCACGCAAGACGATCACCCAGCGATACCGCGTGCAGAACTTCCGGGTTGGGTTCATCGAGCAATCGCTGCGCGAGCGGGCGCCGATCGTCCCGGTGGCGTTCGTCGGCAGCGACGATCAGACGCCGATCCTCTACAACATCAAACCGCTCGCAAAGCGACTGGGCCTTCCGATCGTTCCGATCACCCCGACGTTCCCGCTGCTCGGCCCCCTAGGCCTGCTCCCCTATCCCGTGTCGTACAAGATCGTCTACGGCGAGCCACTGAACTTCCACGAGCGCTTCGGCCCCGAAGGTGCCGACGATCCGCGTCTCGTCCGATACCTCGCGAACCAGGTGCGCCGATCCGTTCAACAGCTGTTGGACAAGAACCGTTCATGACGAACGTCCTCGTCAGCCACGCCGACGAACCCATCGGCCGGAGGGTCGTGAAGGCCCTCTTCCACGACAAAGAAGTCGCGTCGATCCTCGCAGTGGGCGACGGCCCGCCGCCCCGGAGCTTCGACCGCTATCTCGGCGGCTCTGAGCCGCGCGTCCACTACTCGCGCGTAGACCTCGCGAAGCACCGTCCCGCGAGTGACCTCTTCCACTCCGCCAGCTTCCGCTCCGCCGAGATCGACACGGTCGTCCACATCCCGCGTCACGGCGCGGCGGCGTCCGAAAGTGCGCCCATCGTTTCGGGTCTTCCGGAACGCACCGCCGAGACGCGGCTGATCCTCCAGAACTGCCTCGAGACGGGATCCATCAGGAACCTCGTCGCGCTCGGGAGCGCCTTCGTCTATCGCCTCGTTCCGGGCAACGCAAACCGCCTCGACGAGGACTGCGAGCTCGACCTCGATCCCGATGTCGCGCCGGACATCCGCTCCTGGATCGACTGCGACATGATCTTCCACGGCGAAGTCCACAACGACCGGATGCGCGTGGTGTTGCTGCGGGTACCGACGGTCGTGGCCAGCGGTGGGTACGTGTATTTCAACCCGTCCCTCGTGGGCCGGCCGGGCCCCCGCGTCCGCGCTCTCGGCTACGACCCGATCTGCGCGCTCGTCTCCGACAAGGACGTCGCTCGCGCCGTGGTCAACGCCGTCCAGTCCGAGACGTCGGGAATCTTCAACATCGCGGGCACCGAGGCGGTCCCGCTGTCCGTACTGGCCCGCTGGACCCGGCGAACCGCCCTGCCCATCCCGGGGCCGCTCCTCGGCTGGTATACGGCGGGAGCACGCTTGGTCGGCGCCGAGACCCACCAGGCTGCCGATGGTCCCCACCTGCGTTACGGCTTCACGCTCGACACCTCGCGAGCCGAGCGCTACCTCGCCTTCCGTCCGAGCGACCGCATCGGCCTCGCCCGGGCGGGCGACGGCGCGATGCGCCTCGAGACCGCGTCGGTCTGAGGGTACGGCCGGCTCTCGGGCACCCCTCCCCGGCTTGCGTACAGCCTCGTCCGAGCGTGGCGAACGGCTGGAGTCGGCTATCCTTCCCGCCGCTTCGACAGCTTCCCGGAAGACGGGTCAAGCGAGCTTTTGAATCGAGCGAAGAACCCCTCACGCGATCGCGCACGGGCCACTCCTGCGCACGCACCCTACGCACCCCGCCCGCAGCGGCGGCAGCACAGAGGCGACCGATGGCAATCGACACCTCCCAGTTCAAGAACGGTCTCAAGATCGTGCTCGATGGCGAGCCCTTCTCGATCACGTACTTCCAGCACGTCAAGCCCGGCAAGGGAGGTGCGTTCGTTCGCACGAAGGTCAAGAACCTGAAGTCCGGACGCGTCCTCGATCGCACCTTTCGCTCCGGCGAGAAGGTGGACGAGGCCGACACCCTCGACCGCCGGATGCAGTACCTCTATCAGGACGGCGACCAGCTCGTTTTCATGGACTCGAAGGACTACGAGCAGATTCCGTTCTCCAGGGAACAGGTGGGCGAAGGCGTCAAGTACCTCAAGGAGAACCTCGAGGTCGACGTGCTCTTCTGGAACGGCAACCCCATCAATATCGAGATCCCGTCCTTCATCGAAGCCGAGATCACGCAGTGCGAGCCGGGCCTCAAGGGCGACACCGCGTCTGGCTCCACGAAGCCCGCAACGCTCGAAACCGGCGCGGTCGTGCAGGTTCCACTCTTCATCAAGGAAGGTGAGACGATCCGCGTCGACACCCGCACCGGCGCTTACGTCGAACGCGTCAACTAGGCGAGCGCATCGCTCCGCCCCAATGAGCGCCCGTCCGAAGCGTCCGCCGACCGGAGGGCCCACCCGGGCACTCGTGTTCTCCGGCGGTGGCGCCCGCGGCGCCTATGAGGCCGGCACCGTCCGGTACCTGGTCGAGGAGCTCCCGAAACGCCTCGGCTTCGTCCCGCGATTCGAGGTCATCTGCGGGACTTCCGTGGGCGCGATCCACGCCTGCTACATGGCGGCCACCGCACACGAGACCGTGAATCGCGGCCGGAACCTCGTCGATTTCTGGACGCGGATGAAGCTCGAGGAGGTGCTCCCCCTCTCGGCCACCGACATCCTGCGTTGGCCCGGGCGCCTGCTGGGCCTGCGCGGACTCGCGGAGCGTATGCGAAGCGGCAAAGCGCCGGAGCGCCTGTACGGCCTGCTCGATACCCGAGCCCTCGAGCGCCTCGTGGTGGACGCCGTCCCGTGGCGCTCCCTCCACACAAACGTCGCCGAGGGGCTCGTGCAGTCGGTGTGCGTGACCGCGACGCAGATCTCGACCGGCAGGGTCGTCAACTTCATCGAGACCAATGCGTCGAGCCTGCCGCAGTGGACACGCGACATGACGCTCTTCCCGCGCAAGACGCGACTGCGCGCCACGCACGCCCTCGCGTCGGCGGCAATTCCCGTGCTGTTTCCGGTGGTACGGATCGCCCGCAGCTACTACGCCGACGGCGGGCTGCGTCTCAACACGCCGCTCGCACCGGCGCTTCGGCTGGGCGCCGAGCGCGTGCTCGTCATCGCACTGCGCCAGAACATGTCGAAGGTTCAACAGAAGGTGCTGGCAACCCACCGCGTCGAGGACTACGCGAGCCCCACCTTCCTCTTTGGCAAGGTCCTGAACGCGCTCCTCCTCGACCACCTCGACACCGACCTCGCGCGCATGCACGTGATCAACGAGGTCATCGCCGACGGCGAGAAGGCGTACGGACCGGACTTCCTCGAGCGCGTGAACGAGGTGGCGACTGCCGAGCGCGGCCAGCGCTTCCGGGTGATCGACGACCTCGTGCTGCGCCCGAGCGAGGATCTCGGCATGCTCGCAGGAAAGATTCTGCGCGACCTCCCGGACACGAGAGCGCGCTCGCCGTTGCTGCGCCTCGCGGCGCGCAACGTCGACGATAGCCGCCGTACGCCGGAGTCCGACCTGCTCTCCTACCTCATGTTCGACCGCGAGTTCTCCGCACCCCTGGCCGAGCTCGGATTCCAGGACGCCATGAAGCGCGAGGACGACCTCCTCGAATTCTTCTCGTCCTAAGTCGCGGTTCGAGAATTGGGTCTCGGCATCTCGCCCCGATCGGTGCGGAGCGGGAGATCGAAGATTTCCCGCTAGACTGGCGCGCCATGAGAGGCGACCAACTCGCGCGCCAGTGGCAACTGATCCAGCGCCTCGCCCGCAGCAAGTCGGGGTTCCACCTCGACGACCTCGCCCAGGATCTACAGTGCGTGCGCCGCACCGTGTACCGCGACCTCGATGCGCTCATGTACGCGGGCTTCCCAGTCGTGAGCGAAAAACGGGACGGCCGCACCTACTACCGTTTCCTCGAAACCTTCCGACTCGGCGACGTGCCCTTCACCCCCGATGAGATCCTGGCCCTGGCATTCGGAGAAGACCTGCTGCGCGCCCTCGAGGGCACCGTCTTCCACGACTCGATCCGCTCCGCCCTCGCGAAGATCCGGGCCGGCCTCGGTCCCGAACTCTCCGCGTACCTCGCGCGCCTCGGCGAATCTTTTCGCGTGCTGCCCGGACCCCACAAGAACTACGCGCGATCCCGAGAGACGATCCAGCTGCTCAACGACGCGGTCGTGAGCCGTCGCACGGTCCGGATGAAGTACCGCACGGGGCGCACGGGGGCTGTCGCGACGCGCGACCTCGACCCGTATCGCGTCTGGTACCGCAGCGGCGGCCTCTACGTGGTGGGCTTCGACCACAAGTCCAGTGAGATCCGCACTTTCGCCGTCGATCGCATCCAGGCGATTGCCGCCACCGACGAGAACTTCCGCGTAAAACGCGACTTCGACTTCGACCGGTACATCGGCAGCTCCTTCGGCGTGATCGCCGAGCCTGCCATCCCGGTGCACATCCGCTTCGACGCGCGCTGGGCGAGCTGGGTCGAAGAGCGCACCTGGCACGCGAGCCAGACGCTCGAGCACACCGACAATGGCGCCCTCGAGCTGCGGATGGAAGTGGGCGGGACGGCGGAGCTGCGAACCTGGATCCTGTCTTTCGGCTCCGGCGCCGAGGTGATCGAGCCCGCAACGCTGCGCGACGAGGTGATCGCGGATCTCGAGGCTTCACTCGATCGGTACCGCCCTGACGGTGTCGCGGCGGCGAAGGGCCGAAAGCCCAGGCGCGGGGTACCCCTCGGGCCGTAAGGGGGCTTGGCGCCCAATTCGCGGTCGAGGGGCGAACGCTCCCGAAATCTGCGGTCTCGCACAGCGCGTCCCGGTCCTCGAAGACGGTCAGGGTTGCACGACCTCGACCGGCCCCAGGTCCTCGACCTGGGGCAAGAGCTCCGAGGCCGGACCCACGAGCACGATGACCGCGCGCTCCGGGTGGAGGAGCTGCTTTGCCATCTTCGCCGTGTCCGCGGTGGTCACCGCGCGAACGCGTCCGCGGTACGTGTCGAGGGAGTCCTCCGGCAGGCGGTACAGGTCGAGATTCACGAGAGACGACATCACAGCATCCGAGGTCTCGAGTCCCATCGAGAATCGCCCGACCGAGAGTGTGCGGGCCTCGGCGAGCTCGGCCTCGGTGGGAGGCTCGTCGCGGCCGCGTTCGAGCTCGCCGATCACGAGGTCGATCACGTTCCGCACCTCGGCGACGCGCGTGAACGTCGACACGGCGAAGGGCCCCGGCGACCGGCGCAGCGAGAAGCCCGAGCCGATCGTGTAGGTGAGTCCCGCGTCGGAGCGCACCACGGACATCAGTCGCGACGAAAAGCCGCTGCCGCCGAGAACCCCGTTCATGAGCGCTGCCGCGATACGATCCGGGTTGGTACGCGAGATCCCTTCGTGGGCGAGTGTGATGCGGGCCTGCGCCAGATCCGGGCGGTCGACGATCACGATGCGACGGCTCTCGGGCGCGACCTGCGGCGCCGGCGGACCCGGCGACGGGACCTCCCCTGCCTGCCAGTGGTCCGATCCGAACATCCGCTTCACTCGCGCCAGGATCTCGTCGGCATCGACGTCACCCGCGGCAGAGAACACCGCCGCATTGGGAATGAACATCGAATGGTGGAACTCGCGCGCGCGATCGGCGCCCAGGCGCGCCACGGTCTCTGCCGTTCCATTGCGTGGGAGCCCGTAGCGGTGCCCGCCGTAGAGGGCGCGCACCACGTTCCACCCCTCGACCGTCGCCGCATTGTCTCGCGCCCGCTCGAGCGCCGCGAGCCGCTGCGCGCGCGCGCGGTTCGCCTCGGCGGCGGCGAACGTCGGGCGCAGCACGACGTCACCGAGGATCTCGAAGAGCACGGCGGTATCCCGCGCGAGCCCCGAGACGGCGGCCCCCATCTCGTCCCATCCAGCGCCGACGGACAGCACCGCGCCGATCTCGTCGGTGGCCTTGGCGAGCTCGAGCGCGTCGCGATCGCCCGCGCCGCGCTTCATCAGCTCCGACGTGAACGATGCAAGGCCGGCCTCCGCGGGGTCCACCGACGCCGCACCACGGCGCACGTCGAGGGAGAGCACGATCCGCGGCAGGCGGTGATCCTCGAGGATGATCACGTGGAGCCCGTTCGGAAGCTCGGCGCGCGTGAGGGCGCCGGGCCGGACCACGGGCGATTCCAACGCGGGCGGAGGGTCGACCTCCCACGCCGGTCGCGTCGCTCCGAGCCCCGCGAACCCACCCGAACAGGCGAGGGTGAAACACGCCGCGACGACCGCGGAGAGCCTCATGGCGCGGCCTCTTCCGGCGGCGCGATGACCCGCACGACGTTGCGGCGTCCTTCGAGGAGGTAGGCGGAGGCCACGCGCTTGATGTCTTCGGCGGTGACGGCCTGAATCGCGGCGAGTCGCTCGTCGAGCGGACGGATGCGGCCGAAGGTCATGTGATCGATGGCGATTCGGTTCGCGAGCGCATGACTCGTGAGCAGACCGTTGATCATGCCCACCTCGATCTGGCGCTTGGCCTTCTCGAGCTCGGCCTTCGAAACTTCCTCTTCGCGCAGCCGATCGATTTCGGCGAAGATGAGCTTCTCCACCTCTTCGATGCTCTCTCCCGGGCGCACTCCGGCCACGGCGTAGAAGAGCCCGGCGTCCTGGAGCTCCCAATACGCGCCGTGGGCGAACAGCGCCTGCTCGGCCTCGTAGACGAGGTGGCGGTACAGGCGACTGGAACGACCGCCGGAGAGGATCTGGGTGGCCACGTCGAGGGCTTGAGAGTCGGCGTGGCCCGCTGCCGGCGCGTGCCACGCGACGTAGAAGATTGGGCTGCGCACATCGAAGTACACCGTCTGGCGGCGCTCGCCGCGCTGCTCGGGCTCCTGAGTGGGATTCCGGGGGACTTCCGCGGGCTCGAGGCGACCGAAGCTGCGGCGGATGAGGGCGAGCACCGTTTCCGTGTCGAAGTCGCCGACGATCGACAGCACGATGTTGTTGGGCACGTAGTACGCGTGGAAGAACTCCCGACACACCGCGACGTCGGCGGCTTCGATATCGCTCCGCCAGCCGATGACGGGCCAGCGGTAGGGGTGCGCCTGGAAGGCGAGCGCGAGCAGAGCCTCGATGCCGCGGCCGCCGGCGCGATCCTCGGTGCGCAGCCGCCGCTCTTCGAGTACCACTTCGCGTTCGCTCGTGAGTGTCTCCTCGCTGATGATGAGGTTGGCGACGCGTTCGGCGTCGAGCTCGATCACGAGCGGCAGGCTCTCTGCGGTGACGTCTTCGTAGTAGACCGTGTGGTCACGCGTCGTGAACGCGTTGACACGCCCGCCGCGGGCCTGAACGATCTGAGCGTGGCGCTCGGACTCCACGTTCTTCGAGCCCTTGAACATCATGTGCTCGAAGAGGTGGGCGAGACCCGTCACACGCGACTCGTCGCGGGACCCCGCCTTCACCCACATCTGGAACGAGACCACGGGCGTGGAGGGATCTTCGAGCGTCAGCACCGTGAGACCGTTGTCGAGAATCTCGGTGCGGGTGGCGAGCGCCGGATCATCGATGGCCCGCGCCCCAGGCGCAGCGACCAAGAGCGCCATCGCGAACGCAAGCCTCGCGGAAACCCGACGAAAGCGGTCACCCTCCATGCCGCGGTACGGTATCGACGCACCAGAGGAGTGTCGAGATGCTGGAGGCCGGCGTGAACACCGATGATACGAGGCTGCGTGGGATTCTGGAGGGCGTGTCGACGATCGCCGTCCTCGGCATCAAGGCCGGAGATGCGGACGACGCGTTCCGCGTGCCCCGCTACATGCAGGGCCGCGGCTACCGGATCCTGCCGGTCAACCCGAAGCTCGACGCGGTACTCGGAGAGCGCGTGGCGCCGGCGCTCGCCAACGTCGCTGAGCCCATCGACCTCGTGAACGTGTTTCGGGCGCCGCGCTTCCTGCCCGGCCACGTCGACGAGATCCTCGCGCTCTCTCCCCGGCCGAAGGCGGTCTGGATGCAGCTCGGCGTTCGCGACGACGCCCAGGCGGAGCGCCTCGAAGCCGCCGGCATCGAAGTCGTCCAGGACCGCTGCATCCTCGTCGAACACCGCCGTCTGGTCGCCGAGCAACGCGACGCCCCGTCGGACCCGGCCCCGAGGCGCTCGTGAAACGCCGCCCCGACCGGGGGACCGTCTACAGCAGCGAGCACGGCCGGATGTGCCCCCACTGCGGACGTGCCGTGGCCGACTGTGTGTGCCGCAAGAGCCCCCGCGTCGCAGCGGGTGACGGCAGCGTCCGCGTGCGCAGAGAATCGAAGGGGCGCCGCGGCAAGACCGTGACGACGATCTCCGGTGTCCCGCTCCCCGCAGACGACCTGCGCGAGCTCGCGGGCGAGCTGAAGCGGCGCTGCGGTACGGGCGGCGCGAGCAAGGACGGCGTGATCGAGATCCAGGGCGATCACCGTGAAGTGCTCGTCGCGGAGCTCGAGACGCGGGGCTACCGGGTGAAGCTCGACGGCGGCTGAGCGCGACGCCGGGCGCGTTCGCGTCCGGCTCCTATCCGCCGACGAACCACCCCCCGTCCACCAGCAGGTTGTGGCCGGTCACGTACGCAGACGCGTCGCTCGCCAAGAACACGGCGACGCCCTTGACGTCGTCCTCTCCCCCCGCGCGGTTCATCGGAATCTGCGCAAGGAACGCGGCGAGCGCCTCTTCGCTTCCCTTCACGTAGTCCATCATCGACGTGTCGAAAGCCCCAGGCGAGATCGCGTTCACGCGCACACCGCGCGGAGCGAGCTTCACCGCCATGTCGCGAGTCAGCGCAATCACCGCGCCCTTGCTCGCCGCGTAGGCCACGGTGGGCTCCTTCTCCTCGCGGGTCCCTCGCATCCCTGATATCGAAGCGACCTGGATGATCGAGCCGCTGCCCCGCTCCGCCATGTGCACTGCGGCGCGCTGCGAGAGCTGCCAGAGCCCGCGGAGGTTGATGTCGAACACCTTGTCCCAGCCCTTCATCGGGTACTCGAGGGTGGGTGCGCCCCAGACGAAGGCGGCGTTGTTCACCAGGATGTCGAGGCGACCGAAGTGGTCGAGCACCTCGTCGGCCACCGAGTCGATCTGGTCCGACTGCTGGAGATCGAGCTCGAGCGCGAGAGCGCGGCGGCTCAGCTTCTCGATTTCTGCCGCCACCTCGCGACAATTCGGGAGCTTGCGCGACACCACCGCAACGTCGGCGCCTGCCTCGGCGAGCCCCACTGCGATATGGCGGCCGATCCCGCGGCCGCCTCCGGTAACGAGCGCCGCGCGCCCGCTGAGATCGAAGAGCTCTTGGATTCGCACGTGTTCCGCCTACGCCTCCTGGCAGAGTACGAACCAGCTGCCGAGGTCGCGGCCGTTTCGCGCCGCCGACCCGATCGTCACGTGCTGGGAAACGCGCCGCAGGGTGTCGACCATGAACCCGTAGACGAAACGCGAGAGCCCCACATCGTTCGGCCGGATTTCAGGCCAGGCGTCCGGGTGCTCGTCGGGAACGCTCGTGTAGTCGACCCACACCTCGGGCCGGTCGGGCGCCTCGCGCGCGATGAAGTAGCCGGGGCCCGTGACCGCAGCCAGCGTCTGGAAGTTGAAGCCGTAGAGCGATTCCGGCGCAGTGGAGTCTGCGTCGCGCGGCCGGCAGAAGCGCTTCTCGAAGTGGGTGAACGCCGGCAAGGTGTTGCGACCGAAATGGCGTACCGGCGTGAACGCAGCGACCTCCGGCGGAACGATCTCCGCGAGGCGCACCGGCAGGAAGCCGTCCGCGGCCTCGTACAGCCGTCGTTGCCGGGTTCGACCCAGCGATCGAACCGCGGACAAGCGGTCGGCGGCGCTGGCGTCGTCGAGGAAGCGTGAGATCGCCGGGATGTCGGGCGTCTCGTCGATCCGAGCCCACAGCTCGGCCTTGGGCGTACTGGCGGCCAACTTCCCCTCCGTATCCTCCCCACAGGGTGCGGGGATCGGCCTGGACAGGATGGCCGACCCGCCCGGGAACGCCACCACCAAGCCGGGTTCGGAACTCCGACGAAGCGTGCAACACCCCGCGCGGAATCACGATTTAGGCGGACCAGCCGCCCTCGAACCGAGCCTGCTCACTGTTGGCGGGAGATCATCTCCGCTAGACTCCGAGTCCTACGCGACCCCCCCAGACACCACGCATTGCCATGCTTCCAGGTGCGTATGAGGAGCCACTTCATGGCTGACACGGCAGAAATACGCGTAGACGGCCAGGTCATCGAACTGCCCCTGATCGTGGGCAGCGAGGACGAGCGCGCGATCGACATCCGCAGGCTGCGCAACCAGACCGGGTTGATCAGCTTCGACCCCGGCTTCGCGAACACGGGCGCCTGCCGGAGCGCGATCACCTTCATCGACGGCGACAAGGGCATTCTGCGCTACCGCGGCTTCCCCATCGAAGAACTCGCCGAGAAGAGCACCTTCCTCGAGGTCGCCTACCTGCTGATCTACGGAAACCTGCCGAGCGCGCAGGAGTTCGAGGCCTTCGAGAGCTCGATCACACGCCACACGATGATCCACGAGGACTTCAAGCGGTTCTTCGGCGCCCTGCCCAAGGACGCCCATCCGATGGCGGTCTGCTCCGCGGCAGTGGGCGCGCTCTCGACGTTCTACCCCGACTCGCTCGATCCCCGGGACCCGCGCCACATCGAGATCTCGGTCCATCGCCTCATCGCCAAGATGATCACGGTGGCGTCCTACGCGTACAAGCACTCGATCGGCCAGCCCTTCATGTACCCCCAGAACGACCGCAGCTATGTGGGCAACTTGCTCCATATGCTGTTCGGGACCCCGTGTGAGACGTACGAGGCCGACCCGGTGGTCGAGAAGGCGATCGATCTCCTCCTGATCCTCCACGCGGACCACGAGCAGAACTGCTCGACGAGCACCGTCCGCCTGGTGGGCTCGACGCAAGTCAACCTCTTCTCCGCGATCTCCGCGGGCATCAATGCCCTCTGGGGCCCCAGCCACGGTGGGGCGAACCAGGAGGTGATCGAGATGCTCGAGTCGATCCACGAGGAGGGGATGAGCGCGAAACAATTCGTCGAGCGCGCGAAGGCGGGCGACCCGGGCGCGCGCCTCACGGGCTTCGGCCACCGCGTCTACAAGAACTTCGATCCGCGCATGAAGATCATCAAGAAGGCCTGCTTCGACGTCCTCGAGAAGCTCGGTGTCCGCACCAAGCTCCTCGAAATCGCCGTGGAGCTCGAGGAGATGGCCCTCAAGGACGAGTACTTCGTCGAGCGCCGTCTCTACCCCAACGTCGACTTCTACTCGGGCGTCATCTACAGCGCGATCGGCACGCCGCCGACCATGTTCACGCCGTTCTTCGCGCTCGGGCGGCTCCCCGGCTGGATTGCGCATTGGATGGAAATGCATACGGATCCGGACTTCAAGATCGGACGCCCGCGCCAGATCTACACGGGGCCGGCACTGAGTCCGTACGTTCCCATCGCCGATCGCTGAATCGGCGCTCTCCGAGACGACGCTGAGCAAGACTGGACGCTATTACTGGGTCGATGGCCTACTCATGCCACGCGACCAACCGGTGGTCCGAGGCGACGACAGCAGCTACGCCGAAGGACGCGGCTGCTATACGACCGCGCTGATCAACCGCGGTCGCGCGCGCTTTGCCGAACGCCACGCGAGTCGCCTGCAGCGCGACGCGCGTCTGCTTCGGCTCGGCGCTGTCGAGCGCGACACCGTGCTCCGCGCCTTCGAGGAGCTCGGCAAGGCGGCCTTCCCCGACGGCGAGGGAATCATCCGGGTCCAGGCCACGCGCGACGGCGACGGCGAGCTCCACCTCGTGGGCGTGCCGCGCGAGCTCGAGCCCAGCGACGGGCACCCCTGGCTGGCGATCGTCTCGGATCTCCTCCACGAGGGCCCGACGGCCTGGTCGGGCTGCAAGGTCACGAATCGGCTGGTCTTCGCCCTGGGCCGAGACGCCGCGGCAGAGGCGGGCGCCGACGAGGCGATCCTCTTCGACGCCAGCGGCATGCTCGTCGAAGGGTCGCGCAGCTGTCTGTTCGTCGTGGGCCGCGACGGTGCGTTGGGCACGCCACCCCTCAGTCGCGGCGGCGTCGCGAGCATCGCCCGCGAGGTAGTGATGGAGCATATTCCGCAGGTGGAGGCCCGCGACATTACGCTCCCGGACCTGCGGGAGGCAGACGAGATCATCGCCGTCAACGCGGTGCGCGGCGCCCGCCCCATCGGGACACTGGACGGGCGCCCCATCGGCAGCGGGCACCTGCGCTGGGCCGAGCTTCTCGACCGCGCGCTCTCCACCGAATAGCCGAACGCGCGGGCCTACACTCGCACGCTAGACGAGCGGGAGAAAGCATGGACATCGGGGGAATCGCGGCCGTCGTCACGGGCGGTGGCTCGGGGCTCGGCGAGGCCACGGCGCGCGCGCTGGCCATGCGGGGCGCCAGCGTCGCCATCTTCGACCTCGCGCGCTCCCGCGGCTCTGAGATCGCGCAGGAGCTCGGCGACCGCGCGAGCTTCTTCGAGGTCGACGTCACGAGCGCCGAACAGACCGCCGCGGGCATCACCGGCGCCATCGAAGCGTTCGGCCCGCTGCGCGCGCTGGTCAACTGCGCGGGCATCGGATCCGCCACGCGCACGGTCGGCAAGGACGGCACGCCCTTCGACCTCGGAGCGTTCTCGAAGACGATCGAGGTCAACCTCATCGGCACCTTCAACACGATTCGCCTCGCCGCGTCGAAGATGATCGGCAACGAGCCCGGCAGCGACGGCGAGCGCGGCTGCATCGTGAACACCGCCTCCGTCGCCGCCTTCGAGGGCCAGATCGGCCAGGCCGCGTACTCGGCATCGAAGGGCGGCATCGTGGGAATGACGCTGCCGATCGCGCGAGATCTGTCGCGCTACGGTGTGCGCTGCTGCACGATCGCACCGGGACTCTTCAAGACGCCACTGCTCGCGCTGCTTCCGCAGGACGCGGTCGACGCCCTTGGCGCGAGCGTCCCGTTCCCCCAGCGCCTCGGCAATCCCCCGGAGTACGCTGGACTCGCCTGCCACATCCTCGAGAACACGATGCTGAACGGAGAGACCATCCGCCTCGACGGTGCCATCCGCATGCAGCCGCGGTGAGCGCCGACGCTGCGCGGCCGATCCTCGTGTCGGGCGCCACCGGGCTGGTCGGAGGCCGGCTGGTCGCAGCGCTCGGCGAGCGCGGCGAGCGCATTCGCGCGCTGTCGCGCAGGGGCGGGGGCGGGTAGACGCCAGGCGTCGACCCGATGGTGTGGGACGGCGTGACTGCGCCGCGCGAAGCGCTCGCGGGCGCGCGTGCCGTGGTGCACCTCTCGGGGGAGCCGATCTTCGGGGGTCTTCCCACCGCGGTGCGGCGGGCGCGCATGCGCGCCAGCCGGATCGATTCGACGCGAGAGCTCGCCCGCGCCATCGACTCGCTTCCGGACGCTCTGCGCCCCGCCGTGTTCGTGTGTGCATCGGCCGTCGGCTTCTACGGCTCGCGGGGCGAGGAAGTGCTTGCCGAGACGGCGACGCGCGGCAACGGATTCCTCGCGGACCTGTGCGTCGATTGGGAGGCCCCGGTGCGGGCCGTCGCCTCGGCTCGGAGCGTGAGTCTCCGCATCGGCATCGTGCTGGCGCGGGAGGGCGGCGCACTCCCCATGATGGCGCTGCCATTCCGCTTCGGAGTGGGAGGTCGCCTCGGCGACGGTCGCCAGTGGGTGCCGTGGATCCACATCGACGACCTCGTGTCGCTCATCCTCGCAGCGCTCGACGACGACCGCTATTCGGGCCCGATCAACGCCGTCGCTCCGAACCCCGTGCGCAACGCCGAGCTGACCGCGGCGATCGCGGAGGTACTGCGACGGCCGGCGCTCCTGCCCGTGCCCGCTTTTGCCATCCGAGGTGTGCTCGGCGCGCTCTCGGGGGAGCTGCTCGACAGCAAGCGCGTCGTGCCGGAGCGCGCCGCGAAACTCGGCTTCGCGTACGCCCACCCGGAAATCGAGAGTGCACTCGAGCGCGAACTCGGGCACTGAGCCGCGAGCCGGCGCGCGCTTCAGTGCGTGTCGGGTACCGATCCAAAGAGCGCGGGCAGCACGTCCTTGACGGCGGCTTCGACACCCTGGGGTCCGACTTCATAGAAGCCCAGCTCGATCAACGGCTCCGACGTCGTGGCAAAGCGCTCGCGGAAGCCGAGGAAGTTTCGGCGGACGATGGCCTCGGCGGCGTCTCGATTCACGTCGGTCAGGAACAGCACGGCACGCTCGCGAGTCATTCGAAAGATCGCGTCGTCGACGCGCAGGCAGCTATCGAGGTAGTCGATCACTTCGGGGAACAGCAGGTCGCCCTCGCCCGCTGTCAGGCCGACGAACATCGAGGTCATTTCGTGGCGTTCGGCGAGTCCCGTCGCGCGTTGCAACAGCTCGCGCATGCGAAGGGGATCGTCGTTCCGAGGTTCGTTGAGGGGTATGGCAGACATGACTACCGGGTTATCGACGCATGCCACGCGAATCTGAAGAGAACTGATGGTTGCCGCGCCCCTACGCCCCCGCTCGCTCCCCGCGGTCGAAGATCCACACGGCGAACAGCGCGGCCAGCAGCCCGAGCCCTCCCATCATGGCCGCGCAGGTCGCGACGGGAATCTCGTTGACGCCCAGTAGACCGAACCGCATGAGCTCCACGCCGTAGGTGAGTGGATTCGCATACGCGAGCGCTCGCATCCCCGCAGGCAACGTCTCGATGGGGTAAAAGATTCCCGAGAAGAGATACAGCGGCACCGTGACGAGCGCGGCGATCGTGCGAAACGACTCGAGGCGCCGCAGCCGCGATCCGAGCGCGATGCCGATCGCGACGAAGACGGTGGTGACCCCGGCGATGGCGGTGACCAGTGCGGGCAGACTCACGATGCGCAACTCGGTGAACGTACTCATGCAGGCCACCAGCAACAAGACGAGCAGGAGCGACACCGAAATACGCGCGACGAGCTTCCCGAGTACGATGCTCGCCCTCGCGACCGGCGCGATCAGAAGCGCGCGCAGGAAGCCCGTCTGACGGTCCTCGATCAGCGAAAACCCCCCGCCGACGGCGCCAGAGCCCACGAGCAACGCGAGCAATCCCGACGCGAGATGCCCCGCGTAGTCGGTGCCGCTCGGCAGCTTCACGACGTCGTTCAATCCGAAGCCCATGAAGCCGACGAACGCCAGGGGAAAGACCACCTGGCCGACCCAGTACGCACGGTCGCGGCGATAGCGAATCGCCTCGCGTCGGAGGATCGCAAGGGTGTCCGAAATCAGCGTGGTCACGCGGCGCTCTCCGTCCTGGCATCCGTGTCGAGGTGCGTACCCGTGTGGTGCAGGAACACGTGATCGAGGGTCGGCCGGTGGAGCGTCACCTCGCACACGCCGTGGGCGCGTGCGGCCTCGAGGAGCGCCGCGAGACGGCGGGGACCGTCGTTCAAGGTGACGCGCACCGAGCCCGAGGAGCCGTCAGCACCCTCTTCGCGCACCACGTCGATCACGCCATCGACGTTCGACAGCTGGGACTCGATGCCATCGAGTCGCTCGACGTCGAGACACACGACATCCCCACCGAGGGCGCGTTTGAGCTCCTCGGGCGCACCCTGGGCGACGACGCGGCCGCGGTTCACGATGGCGAGGCTCTCGCACAGCCGGTCGGCCTCTTCCATGTAGTGCGTGGTGAGAAAGATGGTGGCTCCGGCCGCTTCACGCAGGTGGCGCAGGTGCTCCCAGACCACGGCGCGCGCCGCCACGTCGAGACCGAGCGTGGGCTCGTCGAGGAAGAGCACGCGGGGTCGATGCAGCAGGCCCCGCCCAATCTCGAGGCGTCGCTTCATGCCACCCGAGAAGCCGCGCGTCACCCGATCGGCGTCGTCCTCGAGACCGATCAGCGCGAGCATCTCGGCGACCCGCGCCCGCCGGTCGGTCAGATGGTAGAGGCGCGCATAGAGGTCGAGGTGCTCGCGCGGCGTCAGCTCTGGATCGAGCGTCGCCTCCTGGAACACCAGACCGACCAGGGGCCGGACGGCGGCGCTCTCGGTGACGACGTCGTGCCCGAGCAGGTGCGCCGTTCCGCCGTCGGGGCGCAGCAGGGTGCTGAGCACGCTCACGGCGGTGGTCTTGCCCGCGCCATTGGGGCCGAGCAGCCCGAAGAAGGCGCCCTCGGGAACGCAGAGGTCGAGCCCGTCGAGCGCCCTCGTGTCCCCAAAGCGCTTCACGAGACCCCGCACCTCGACCGCCGGCGTTGTTGCCGTCATGCCCTTTACCTACGTTTCGTCAGGGGGCCCTCCCGGCCCCAGACCCAGAATCCACGCCCGAAACCGCGCCCACACTCGCGCACCCGGCCCGTGCTCGATCGAAAGGACGCACATGCTAGAAGACGCAGCCACGAGTCGCGATACGGCCTTCCCGAGTCCAGCGTCCGACCCCGTTTCCGACGCGCGATACGCGCTCCGCGTCGGAAACGGCTTCCTCGTGCTCGTCTCCCTGACGTTCGGTTTGATCGTGCTCGGCGCCCTGGTGCGGGCGAACGAGGCCGGCCTCGCTTGTCCCGACTGGCCGCTGTGCTTCGGCGAAGTGATTCCCCAGATCGATGTGCGCGTGGGCTTCGAGTGGACCCACCGGGCGGTGGCCGGGAGCATCAGCCTGATCTTTGGCGCGCTCGCGTGGCTGGCCCTGCGCCGCCCCCACACGCGTCGCGCGAGTGCGCGCCTCGTGGGGATTGGCGCGCTGCTGCTCGTCGTTCAGATCGGGCTCGGCGCGCTCACGGTTTGGCAGCTCCTCGCCTCGTGGACGGTCACCTCGCACCTCGTCATCGGAAATACCTACGCGCTGGTTCTGCTGTGGACGGCCTGCGCGCTCCGCGAAGCGGGCGGGCCGCCCATCGATCGCGCGCCCGCGCCGGCACGGGTGCGCGTGTGGGTGACGGTCGCTGCACTGCTCTTGTTCGCTCAGCTCCTGCTCGGCGGGCTCGTTTCGTCGCGCTACGCGGGCATGGTCTGCCCCGAGTGGCCCACCTGTAACGGGGGGTACTGGTTTCCATCGTTCGAGGGCAACGTCGGGCTCCACCTGCTCCACCGATTGAACGGCTACGCGCTGCTCGCGGTGCTCCTGGTGAGCGCCGGCGTGGGATGGCGCGTCGCCGGGATGCGAGCGGTCACCCTGCTTACATTCGTCCTCGGCTCGGCCCAACTGCTCGTCGGCATCGCAAACGTCCTGCTCGCGATTCCCGTGGAGGTGACGGCTCTCCACTCGGCTCTCGCCGTGGCGCTGGTGCTGACCGTTTCTCTGACGGTTCGTTCGGTGTGGCGCTCGGCGACCGTGCCCGGGAACCCGGTGGGTGCTACATAGCGGTGGAGCGCCCGTCGGGCGCTCGCTGGCTTCCTTCGAAACGCCACCGCTTCCGTGGAGAGTCGATGCGCTCGTTTCAGGTCTTCGCCGCGATGTCGTCCGACGATGCGATCCGCATGCTGCGGACGCTCGCCGACAAGATGCCCGCCATGTTCGACCAGGCCGTGGCCGCGGCCAGTGCAGCGATGAAAACACGCCCGGTGTACCTCAAGCGGCAGCCCTTCGAAAAGCGCGCCGTCGCCGTGCGTCGCGCCCTCTCCCGCTTCTCCGCGAACGTGGTCGCCGACGAGCTACTCGCCGTGTACTTCCTCGAGTGCCGCAGAGAGCTCCTGACCGAGTGGCTCGACCTGGTCGGCCTCGAACACGAAGATGGCACGCTCGCCGACGACGAGCCCGCGTCGCCGGCGGACGACGCCCTCGCCAAGGCGATCGCCGCGTATCGCGCGAAGGACGACGACGCCGACCGGGAGATCCTGCTGCACGCCTTCGCGGCGCAGCAGGCCATCGACTGGCCGGTCCTGGATGCAGCCTTCGATGGTGGTGGCTGAGGCCAGTCGCTCCGCCACGGCCGACCTGGCGGCGGCGAAGCCGGCCCGACTGTCGGCGTGCGTGATCACGCACAACGAAGAAGACCGCATCGCCGACTGCCTCGACTCCCTCGCGTTCTGCGACGAGATCGTCGTAGTCGACTCCCACTCGACGGACCGCACCCGCGAGATCGCGGCGGCTCGCCGCGCTCGGGTCATCGAGCGCGATTGGCCGGGACACGTCGTCCAGAAGAACTTCGCCGTCGCCTCCGCCGCGCACGACTGGGTGCTCTGCCTCGACGCCGACGAACGGGTGTCTCCCGATCTGCAGCAGGAGATCGAGGAGCTTCGGAAGGCGGGATTTCCCGGGCGCCCCGGCTGGCGGATGCCGCGGTCGTCGTCGTACCTCGGCCGCTTCATTCGCCACGGGAGCTGGCACCCCGATCGTCAGCTGCGGCTCTTCGACCGCCGGCGCGGGCGCTTCGCCGGACGCGATCCCCACGACAAGGTCGAGCTCGACACGTCGGCGGGCAGGCTGAGAGCGTCGATCCTCCACCATCCCTACCGGGACATCGACGACCACATCGCCACGATCCAGCGCTACACCACGTTGTCGGCAGCCGACCTCCACGAACGCGGGCGTCGCGCGAACGCGATCGATCTGACGCTGCGCCCGGCCTGGCGGTTCGCACGCTTCTACGTCATCGAGCTCGGGTTTCTCGATGGCTGGCGAGGGCTTCTACTCGCGTCTTTCGCCGGGTTCTACGTGTTTCTCAAGTACGCGAAGCTCTGGATGCTCACGCGCGAGGCAACGCTGCCCACGGAGCCACCGAGCGGCGGCGACACGCGCGCTTCGCTGGTGGAACGTCTCGTCCACTCCGGCTACCGGGCGGGAATGGGGAGTCTGCGAGCGCTCCCCGAGTCGCTCGCGTATCGGCTCGGCGCCGCAGGGGCTCGGGGGCTCTTCGACCTTCGCGTACCCCGCGCGCGCGTGAGCGAGACGAACCTCGGCATCGCGCTCCCGGAGACGACCGCCGCAGAGCGCCGGCACATCGCTCGCGAGAGCTGGGTACACCTCGCGTGGAGCGCAATCGACGTGGCGCGCGCCTCGCGATTGAGCGACGACGAGCTGCGCGAGCGCTTCGATCTCGTCGGCCGCAAGCACTTCGACGCCGCGGTGGCACTCGGTCGCGGTGTGCTCGTCCTCGCGCCCCACCTCGGCAACTTCCAGCTCGCGCTCATCGCCATGGCGCTCGAAGGCGTGCCGCTCACCGTAGTCGCGCGGCCCCTCGCCAATCGCCTCGTGTCGCGCGACGTGTTCGCCGATCGCGCCCGCACCGGGGCCGAGGTGGTGGGGCACCGCGGCGTCGCATCGGAGCTTTTGCGCGGTCTGCGGAACGGGCGCGGTGTGGTCGTCGTGAACGACCAGTACGCACGGGTCTCGAAGGGAATCCTCGTACCGTTCTTCGGGGTGCGAGCGTCGACCTCCCCTGGACCGGCAACGCTTTCGCTGCGGAGCGGCGCGCCGGTGATGCCCTTCTACACGGTGCGAACCGCACAGGGCCACCACCGCGCGGTCTGTCTTCCCGCGATCGCTCCCGAGCCCTCGGGCGACCGACGCGCCGACATCGAACGCGCCACCGCGAAATACAACGCCATCCTCGAGGAGCTGATCCGAGCGCATCCGGAGCAGTGGATTTGGGGGCACCGGCGTTTTCGCAACAGCCCGGACCTGCCAGACGCCCTATACGGGTAGACGCCAGACTGTATGATGGCCTCGCACTGGAGGCCCCATGCCGGAACCGGCCGCGAAGACGAGCGTTGACACCTACCGCCTCGTCTCTGCGGACAGCCACGTCAACGAACCTCCCAACTTGTTTTCGAAGCGCGTGCCGCCGGGCCTGCTCGACCGCGCTCCTCGTGTCGAGCGCTTCGACGAGGGCGACGCGTGGCTCATCGAGGGCGTCAGCGACCCGATCAACTTCGGGATGAACGCGTGCGCGGGCCTCCCGCCCGAGGAGATGAAGGGCTGGGCGAAATTCGAGGACATCCGCCGAGGCGGATGGGATCCGCTCGCACGCCTGCTGGAAATGGACCGCGACGGTGTCGACGCGGAGGTCCTCTACCCAACACCGCGCCTCGCGAACGCGATCATCGCGAACCCCGATCGCGAGTATCACGTCGCCATGATCCGGGCGTACAACGACTGGCTCAGCGAGTATGTCGAGCGCGCGCCCGCGCGCTTCGCGGGTCTCGCCATCCTGCCGAATCGTGGCGCCGACACTGCGCTGGCGGAAATCGACCGAATGAAGGGCCGTTCCGGAATCCGCGGCTTGATGATGGGCTGCTACCCGAACGGCTCACTCCGACCCGAACCCGAGGACGACGCGGTGTGGGAGCGCCTGCAGGACCTCGGCGTTCCCATCAACATCCACGTCGCGCTGACCCAGAGCATGCCGAGCGCCCACACGGCCAAGCTCCCGGGATGGGGTCGCCTCTTCGACGCGCCGAATCGCATGGTCCAGCTGATCTTCGACGGAGTGTTCGACCGCCATCCCGGCCTGCAGGTCGTGTTCGCAGAGGTCGACTGCGGCTGGGTGCCGTACGTCAAGGAACAAATGGACAACAACTACCAGCGCCTCGAGCCCGTGAGTCACTTCGGCCTCTCGGCACCGCCGAGCGTCTACATCGAGCGCCACTTCCACTTCGCCTTCATCACCGATCCCCTTGGCATCTCCCTGCGAGACCGCATTGGCTGCGAGCGGATTCTCTGGTCGACCGATTACCCGCACATCAGCGCCGACTGGCCGAACTCGCGGCGCACCCTTCAGGCCGCCTTCTCCGGAGTGCCCGAGTCCGAGCAGACGCTCATCCTCGCCGACAATGCGGTGCGCCTCTACGGCTTCGACAGCAAAACCGGGGGGTTCGCGTGAGAGATCTCGCCGGGCGCGTCGCCGTCGTGACGGGCGCCGCAAGGGGGATCGGTCGAGAGATCGCGCGGACATTCGCGGCGGGAGGCGCCGACATTGCACTGTCGGACATCGACGCCGAGCGCCTCGCAGAGGCCCGCACCGAGATCGAGAAGACAGGCGTGCGCGCCGTCTCCGTGGCGGGCGACGTGGGAACGGAATCGCATGCGGCCGAGCTGATCGGGACCGCGACGTCGTCGCTCGGGCGCATCGACACCCTCGTCAACAACGCCGGCGTCTGGATCATCAAGACCGTCGAGGAGACGACACCCGAGGAGTGGGACCGCCAGCACAGCACGAACCTCCGCTCGCTCTACCTGATGTCACGCGCGGCGACGCCGGCTCTGCGCGAGTCCCGGGGCTGCATCGTCAACATCGCGTCGATCGCAGCGTTTCGCTTCACGGTTCCGCACGTCGCATACGCATCGTCGAAGGCCGGTGTGGTCGCGTTCACGCGGGACCTCGCGGTCGAGCTCGCGCCGGATCGCGTGCGAGTGAACGCGGTGGCGCCGGGACCGATCGACACCCAGGGGCTCTTCGACGGCCTGTCCGATGCCGAGCGCGCGAAGGCGTGCGAGCGATTCATGCTCGGCCGAATCGGCGCACCGCGCGACATTGCGACCGCCGTCGCCTTTCTCGCGTCGGACGACGCGTCGTACATCACCGGCGTGACGCTTCCCGTGACCGGTGGGGCGGAGCTCGCGGCGAGACCCCTGCAATAGACAGCAGCTTGCATTCGCCTGGGGCGCGTGAAAGTGTGCCCTCGAACGGAACGAATGGGTGCGCCAGGCGTCGCGCGCCCGTGGAGGGTTCTGGAGATGAAAGACCTCGAATCGAAAGTTGCCGTCATTACCGGGGGTGCGGCCGGCATCGGCCGGGAGATCGCCCTGCGCTTCGGGCAGGAGGGGATGAAGCTCGTCCTCGCGGACGTCGAGGCGACCGTCCTGGAAGCGACGGTCAAGGAGCTCAACGAGCGGTCCATTGATGCGATCGGTGTCGTCACCGACGTAGCGAAGCTCGAATCGGTCGAGGCGCTGCGCGACGCGACGCTCGACGCCTACGGCGCCGTTCACGTGGTCTGCAACAACGCCGGCGTCGGCGGCGGCGGCGGCGGCCACGCGTGGGAGCACGAGATGAACGACTGGCGCTGGGCGTTCGACGTCAACGTGTTGGGCGTCGTGCACGGCATCAACGCCTTCGTGCCCGTCCTGGTGGCGCAGGACGTCGAGGCTCACGTGATCAACACGTCGTCGCACAACGGCGGCTTCTTTCCGCTCCCCTCCACGGCGATCTACGCGGCGACGAAGGCATCGGTCGTGACGATCACGGAGGTCCTCTGGGCCCAGCTGCGCGAGATCGACTCGAAGGTCGGTGCTTCCGTGCTGTTCCCGTCCGGCCGCTCGCCCGGGATCCTCAACACCGGCATCTGGAACTCCGGTCGCAACCGACCCGCCGAGTACGCGCAGCAGAACCCACGCGAGGAGCCGGCCGGTTCGGCTCTCGAGAAGTACAAGAAGGCCATGGAGGCAGCCGGACGCCCGGTCGTCTTCGCCGACCTCAGCGAAATCGCCGACCAGGTCGTGGAGGGAATCCGCGCCGACCAGTTCTGGATCCATCCTCCGTCCGACCTGCACGACGCATCGATCCTCGAGCGCGCCGAGTCGATGGTCGCTCGCGGGACTCCCGACTACATGCTGGCGCGCCTCGACCCGCCACGGACGCCGAAGCAGTAGGCGGGCTCGCGGTCAGGCGTCGACCACGACGGAAAGGGTCTCGGGCCCGAACTCCTGGATGTGGTCCACGCACTCCCACACGAAGCCGTCGGCGAGCCGCAGAGTGCCGGGGGCGAAGCGGTCGAGGGCCTCCTCGAGCACGACCTTTCCCACCATCCGCGTCAGGTGGTTGCCGAGGCAGATGTGTGGGCCAATGCCGAAAGCGAGATTCGGCGTATCGACTGGGCGATCGAGAACGAACTCGCCCGCGTTCTCGTAGAAGGTCTCGTCGCGGTTCGCCGAGGCGATACCGAGCATGACGTGCTCGCCCCGGTGCACCGGGCAGCCGCCGATGTCGCCGTCTTCACGCGCCGTGCGGAACAGGAAGGTCACCGGCGCCTCGAAGCGCAGCGACTCCTCCACCGCGTTCGGGATCAACTCGCGGTTCTCGCGCAGTGCGTTCGCGAAGCCGTCGTCCGTGATCAGCCGGTAGAGGAGATTGCCGAGCATGTAGCTCGCCGAGAGCGAACCGGAGAGGATGTTGACGGTGAGCGTTCGGATATGGTCGGGGGAGATGCACCAGCCGTCGCCGTCTTCGGCCCGGACCATCAGCGCGAGCAGATCGTCCGGCGCGTCGGCGCCGGCCGCCTGTCGTGCGCCGATCAGTGCATCGATCGTTCCGGCCAGCTCGGGAAACGCAGTCGCGATCCCGTCGCCCTTCTCGGTCTTTCCCGTAGCGGGCCAGGTGCTGTGCAGGAGTTCGTTGCACCAGGTCATGACGTCGTCGTGAAGCTCGTCGGGAATTCCGAGAACGCGAGCGGAGATCGAGCCCGGCAGCGGAATCGACAGGTCCCGCATGAGATCTCCACCGCCGGCAGCAGCGATCGCTTCGAAACGGCGGCGCACCTTCGCGCGGGTCCACGGCTCGACGTCCGCGGCGCGGCGTCGCGTGAACCCCTTCAGCAGGACGCGGCGGATCTTCGGATGGAGCGGCGCGTCGAGCTCTCCGAGGAATCTCTCCTCTTCCGCGACGACGACGCCGGGTGCGCGCATGTCACCCACCGACGAGTAGCGCTTCGCGTCGCGAAAACCGTCGGCGGTGTCGTGGTAGCGCGACGTGAAGACCACCCCGTCTGCGGGGCGACAGACCGGTTTCTCGCGGCGGATCCGGGCCAGCAGCTCGTGATCCTTCGTGCGTGAGGTGTCCATCGCGTCGAAGGCGAAGTCGGCGTCGATCTTGGAATCGGACACGGTGCGTTCAGTCCTCGAGGTGCCGCGGTTCGATGGCGGGACGGGTTTCGTGCGTGAGCTGCGTGATTATCGCAGAAGGCTCGAGTGCTGAGGGACCGCGGACCCTTCGTATTTGGATCCGCGCCCGAACCCGATACCCTTGCCGGTCCGATGGCCGGGATGCGCTGACCCTTGGCTCTAACCACCAGAAAACCGGCGCCGACCCTGCCGGCGCTGCTCCTGCAGTACTTCGGTCTCGGTGCCCTCGTGTTCGCGCTGCCGATTCTCGAAGCGACGGGCAACGCCCCGGAGTTCTTCGTCGCCCACGGGTTGGAGGCGCCGGGCCTGTTCGCCTTCGCGGGCGCCGTTGCGGTGGGGCTTCCCCTCCTGTTGGCGCTGGTCTCATGGGCGAGCTTCCGCGCCGGCGAGCCGTGGGGCGCTCGGGTCCACACGACCTTCATCGGCGGCTTGTTGTTCCTGCTCGCGAGCCAGGGCCTGGCCGATGCCCCGGCGCTTCTGGCGCTTCCCCTCGCGGCTGCACTCGCCGCCGTCGCTGCGTTCTGGCTGCGGGGCCGGAGCTTCTCGCAGAGCCTCCTCTCCGCGCTCGGCATTCCCGGCGTCGCGTGGGTCGGGATGTTCTTCTTCGTGTGGCCCGCCGGCGACATCGTGCGATCGACGCCGGTGGGACCGCAAGCGGCCGGCACGGACGACGGAGTCGCCAGCTCCGGGGCCTCCACGAACATCTTCATCATCGTCTTCGACGAGTTGCCGTTGATCTCCCTGCTCGACGCTGCCGGCGACCTCGACGCGGCGCGCCTTCCCGCGTTCGCCGCGCTCGCCGAGCGGGCGACCTGGTACGCCAACGCCACCACCCCCGCGACCCAGACCCTCCACGCGATCCCCGCGCTGCTCACGGGGCGCCGCGCGGATGCCCCCACGCCAACCGCCGCCGAGTATCCGCGGAATCTCTTCTCCCGACTCGCGGGGAGCCACGATCTCCATGTCTTCGAAGCGGGGACTCGGATGTGCGGGCCGCTGTGCGAGACGCCAGACGTCGACCTGCGAGCGCTCGTCGTGGACGTGGCCGTCATCTTCGCCCACCGGGTATTTCCGGCTGAGCTGCGCGACTCGCTGCCAAGCGTCGATAACCGCTGGAACGACTTCGCTGGGCTGATTGCCCGCGACGACGTGGATCCCGACGGGATCAACTCGGAGTTCATGGAGCACCTGTTTTCGAATCGCTCTGCGAGAGTGCGAGACTTTCTCGAGTCGCTGGGGCGCTACCGCGAACGGCCGACGCTCCACTACCTCCACGTCGGTCTGCCCCACGCGCCGTACAAGCGGCTGCCGTCGGGCCGGGTCCACGCCCGGAAGGCGAGCATTCGAGGCACGGGCCAGAAGGAGCTCCCGTCGGGAATCCGCGTGCGAGACGAACCGGCGGAGGTAACGGCCTATCACCACCAGGCCCATCTGCTGCAGGTCGGCTTCGTCGACACGTTGCTCGACCGGATCGTGCGCGAGCTCGTGCGCCTGCAGCTCTTCGACGCGTCGCTCTTCATCGTCCTGTCGGACCACGGCCGCAGCTTTCGGGTCTCCGAGGGAATGCGGATGCTCACCGACCACAACCGCGCAGACGTGATGTTCGTACCGCTCCTCATCAAGTACCCGGGCCAGCGCGCGGGCCAGATCGACCGAAGCCACGTGAGCCTTCTCGACGTCGCAGCCACCGTCGCAGATGTGCTGGGACGAACCGCGGGACTCGCGCTCGACGGACGCAGCCTGCTCGACCCGCGCCCGCGCGCGGTCGGCGAGACGCTCGAAACCATCGATACCGGCCGGCGGACGTCGACCTCCTACGCCGACCTCGCTTCGCAGCGGGCCGACTCGATCGCGGCGAAGGCGCGCCTGTTCTCGTTCGATCGCGCCAGCCGCTTCGTGCATCGGCGGCTCGAGCACTCGTCGCTGATCGGCGAGCGGATCGAGGAGCACCCGACCGTTTCGGGAGACCTCGCCTACCAGATCGACCAGCGCGCGCTGCTCGCAGGCGTTCGCCTGGACTCCGGGTTCGTCCCCGCCACGATCTCGGGCTCGATCTCGGGTGACATCCCCGAGGACCGCGAGTTCGCGGTGATCCTCAACGGCCGCGTGGCTTCGGTGTTCCGTACCTACGAGCATCAAGACCGCCGCTACTTCGCCTCCCTCTCCCCTGAGGCCTTCTTCCGGGAGGGGCCGAACGACGTCGAGATCGCGGAGATCCGGGTGGGTTCCGACGGGAGCGTCGTTCTGTCCCGCTGATCGGGACTTCGGCCGGGCGACGGGGCCGGGGGGTCGCAAGTTCCTCGAACCTTCGAACATCGCGCCCAGCTGGATCCCCATGGACGACCGCTGCGACGCGGTGAACTCCCTCCGCGATCGCTTCTACGCGACCTCGGTGGCGGAACTCGACGCGTAGGGCTGCGCTGGTATTCTCGCCCGGCCGTGACACCGGACGACGCCCTCGAGGAAGTTCTGAGCGCGCTGCGCGCGAGCCTCGCCCAGCGCGTCGCAGTGCCCGCCGGCGACGTCCGCGCCGTGATCGCTCCCTATCGAATCTGCCCCCTCGGCGCGCATATCGATCACCAGGGCGGGTCGGTTCTCGGCATGGCGATCGACGCGTACAGCGTGCTGGCGTTCGCGCCGAGCGCGGACGCCGCGTGCGAGCTGTGGAGCCGAAACTTCGACGGCGAGGTCCGCTTCGACTTCCGGGATCCTGGCGAGCCCGGCAGCCGCGACGACGGCTGGGGGCGCTACGTGCGGGCGGCGGCGTGGTCGCTCCGGGCGGAGCTCCCCAACGCTTCGCGCGGACTGTTCGGAGAGATCTGGGGCGCACTCCCGAGCACCGGGTTGTCATCCTCCGCTTCGGTCCTGCTCTGCTACTTGAGCGCCATGGCCGCTGCGAACGACCGATCGCTCGCTCCCACCCGCCTCGTCGAGCTCTCGCGCCGCTGCGAAAACGATTACGTGGGCGTGCAGAGTGGCTTCCTCGACCCGGCCACCATCGCCGCCGCGAAGCGCGGAGAGCTGTTGCGCATCGACACCGCGAATCTCTCGTGGGAATCGGCGGCCGCGGGAACAGCTGCACCGGACGTCCGTTTTCTCGTGGTCTTCTCCGGCCGCGATCGCAACCTCACCGAGACGAACTTCAACGCCCGGGTCGCCGAGACGCGAGCCGCTGCGGCGCGCCTCGGCGAACTCGCGGGCCAGGGTGCCGTCCACGGGCTCGGCGAGCTGTCCGATGACGTCTTCGCAGAACACGCCGGCGCGCTCCCCCCAGGACAGCGACGCCGCGCCGAGCACTTCTTCGGCGAGCGGGCACGCGTGGAGCGCGGCTGGTCTTGTTGGCGCGAGGGCGACACCGATGCCTTCGGGGCCCTCATGTTCGAGTCCTGCCGGAGCTCGATCGAGCGCTACGAGACGGGCTCCCCGGAGCTGATCGAGATCCAGGCGATTCTGGAGAACACCGAGGGCGTCCGCGGTGCCCGTTTCAGCGGCGCGGGCTTCGGTGGCTGTTCGATCGCGCTGGTGCACGCGCGTGACGCCGAGGCAACGCGCGAACGCGTAGCCCGGGCGGTCTCGAAACGGTTCCCGGCGTTCGCGGAGCGCTCCGACGTGCGGATCGTGAGTTCGGAAGACGGGTTGAGACTGCGCTGAGCGGATCGGTGTGGAAAGTCGAACGTCACCGGTAAGGCGCGAATCAATCGGGGTGAGCTCTCCCTCAACGCGATGACGCGACCGCGGCGAGCGCCTCACCGAGCGCCGCGGCGGCGGCGTCGATCTGACCGTCGCACAGATACGGCGCCGGCCCGAGGCGCAAGCAGTCGCCGCGGTGGTCCGTGAGCACGCCGCGCTCGCGCAGAAGGGTCTGGAGCTCGCCAGCGCGAAGTGATCGCAACGCGAGGAAGCCCCCGTACGCGGATCGCGGCTGCGAGCGGTCGCGTGTACAGAGCTTCGGATCGGCGTCGAGCGCATCGAAGCGCTCCGCGAGCCGCGAGACCTGGTGGAGGCTGACCTCGCGCAACAGTTCGGGTGTGAGTCCGTGAACCGCGAAGAAGTCGAATACCGGCACCGCGCGGTAGTGGCTCGTGGGGTCATACGTGGAGCCCGCGAAGCGATCCGCGCCGCTGGCGTAGAACACCTCGCCGTCGTCGGCCGCGCTCTCGAGCCGTTGGAACTCCGCGAACCACCCGGTGACCACTGGACGCCGATCGCAGTGCGGCGGCAGGCGCAGGAAGCAGTTGCCCTCGCCGAGCTGGCAGTACTTGTATCCGCCACCCGTCACCCACGCGTCTTCGAGGCCGAGCGACGCAACGTCGAACGGAACGACGTTGAGCGCGTGATAGGCGTCGACGAGCAGCTCGGCGCCCTCTCGGCTACACGCGTCCAGCACGCCCGCGAGCCCTTCGACGATGCGGGCGTCCTCGTAGAGCACGCACGACACCACGACGCACGCCGTGCGGGAGTCGACCGCCGCGGCGAGTCGCTCCGACAGAGTCTCGGCGGGATCGCGCGCGATCCGGTCGACGTCGATCCCCACCTCGGCGAGACGCGCGAGCTGTCGGCGCGCACTGTGGAACTCGCCGTCGGTGGTGACGATGCGCGGGCGTTCGCGAAGCGGCAGCGCGGAGAGGAAGCGAACGAGCAGCTCGTGGGTGTTCGCACCGAGGGCGATGCCGCCGCCCGCGTCTCCGAGGAGTCGCGCGTAGCCCGCCCGCACTCGCTCGGCGCAGGCGCTCGCCGCCTCCCACTTGTCGTCGACGAGGCGCGCGGCGGCGTCGATCGCGCGAGTGTGCCCTTCCCACGCACAGTCGGGCCACGCCTGGTGGGAGTGGCCGGTGAACAGGAGCCGGTGAGCGACGTCGAAGCGCGTGTAGTGGCGGGCGATGGCGTTGGGGTCGGTGTACAGCTCGGCGGCGGACGCAACGAGGTTCACAGACGCTCGCGAATCGCCCAGAGGTCGGGGAACACCGGCTCGAACAGGGTCTCGAGCAGGTAGGCCACGCCCGGGGAGCGGCCCGTACCGGGCCGCGTGCCGATGGTGCGCTGCACCATCTTCACGTGGCGATAGCGCCACTCCTGTAGCCCTTCGTCGAGATCGACGAAGCGCTCGCACAGCTGGGTGAGCGTCGTGTCGCGGCGATACAGTCCGAGCAGCAGATCCTGCATGTCGCTGCTCGGGAGCAGCCGCTCGCTGCGATCGCGATCGAGCAGCGACTGCGGGACCGCGTAGCCGAGTGACGCGAGGTAGCCCGCGAGGGCGTCCCAGAGCGTCGCTCCCTCGAGGCGCGCATCGAGGATTCGCCTGGCGTCGCTACCGGGCGCGAACCGATCGAGGGTGCCGACGCGTCGCAGGCCGAGCACGAGTTCGACCTCGCGAAACTGCCGCGACTCGAGGCCGCTGCTCGTCTCGAGGCGATCGCGAAACGACTCGAAGTCGATGGGCGACATCGTTTCGAGCACGTCGATCTGTATCACGAGCACCTTGAGGATCGTGAGGACACGGCGCAGCGTCGCGAGGCTGTGGCCCGTGTCGCCGCGGCCCAGGCAGTCGATCAGGTAGTCGATCTCGTTGAGGATTTGCTTGAACCAGAGCTCGTAGACCTGGTGGGTAACGATGAACAGTGACTCATCGTGCTCATCGGAGAGTGGGCGCTGGAGGTCGAGCAGTTGATCGAGCTTCAGATAGTCGCCGTAGTCCACCGCGCCCCCCGCGCGGAGAGCATCGACCAGCGGATCCCGGATCGCCAGTCCCTTTTGTACTCCGGAACCCGGGTCAGCGTGCGGCCGGTTCGGTGCCCGGCGCGGTACCCGCGAGATCCGCGATCTCGCGCTCGTCGAGACCGAGGTCGCGCAGAACGACGGCGTTGTGCTCGCCCAGTCGTGGCGCGCGGCGTTGAATGCGCCACGGCGTCTCCCCGAACTTGTACGGTGCGCCGGGATACACCACTTCGCCCAGCTCCTCGTGATCGACCACCACCGGAAAGCCACGATCCTCGAAGTGGGGATCCGACATGACCTCCTCCGGCGAGTAGATGACGCCGAGCGGGATGCCGCGCTCTTGTCCCTGCGCGAAGAACTCGTAGGCGGGGAGTTTCGAAGCGATCAAGTTCATCGCGTCGCGACCCGCTCCAAAGATCGCCGTGACCTCCTCGTCCTTGCCGATCATCGTGAGGTCGATGAACTCCCTCTGGCCCCCCATCTCGAGCAGGAAGACCTCCGGAAACTCCTCCTCGAGGCCGAGCGCGCGTACCCAGCCCGCCACGGCGGCGAACTCCTTTGGCTGTCGCGGTGGGACTCCCGTATTCGCGTAGCGTCCGTCCCGGCACTGAATCTGGGACTCCATGGTCGCGCCGCTCGACGCGTGGCGGCCGGTCTGTCGCTGCATCGTGTCGCCGGAGACGAGCCACGCATAGCTCCCGGCCTCGGTCGTGACATTCGCCGCGGCGTGCATGTTCACGTCGATGTGCTGTCCGACGCCCGTGGCGTCGCGGACGAGCAGCGCCGTCAGGCCGGACATCACGGCGAAGTGGCAGCCGGTGTGATAGCCCTGGTTCCCGCCGCCGCGGACGGGCGGAAGCGTGTGATCGTCGTAGCCGCACATCCAGGCGGGACCGCCGCCGGCCAGGATCGTGAGATCGGTGGCAGGCTCGTCGCAGCGCGGACCCGAGCTTCCGAACGGCGTCATCGAGATCGTGATGAGATCGGGCTTCACCTCTTCGAGGTCGCCGGGAGCGAGAGAGAGCGCGGCAAGACGACCCGGATCCTCCGACTCGATGAAGAAATCGGCCGTGGCCACGAGTTTCCGCAGGGCGTCGCGTCCCCGCTCGTCGTCGATGTCCAGGGTGACCCCAAGCTTGCTCGTGTTGTAGTGCCACCAGTTCAGACTGCGCTCCGGATCGACCTCGTCGTTCACGAACGGCGGCAGCCAGCGCCCCGCGGCGCCGCGCGGCGGCTCCACGACGATCACGCAGGCCCCCATGTCGGCGAGGAGCTTTCCCGCGAACGCGATGCGTTCGTGGGCAAGCTCGACCACGCGCAGTCCCGCGAGCGCGGCCGGCGCCGGTTCGATCATCAGATGACGCCCTCATCGCGCAGCGCTTCGAGCTCCGAGGCCGATACTCCGAGCAGGCCGCCGAGCACTTCGTCGTTGTGTTCTCCGAGACACGGCGCACCGCGTTCGATCGACCAGTCGGTCTTCGAGAGATGCACGGGCAGACCGTCCACCCGGACTTCGCCCATGGCCGAGTGCTCCACGGTCGGCCAGAGTCCCCACGCCGACGTGTTGGGATCGCCGTCGATGCGCTCGCCGGGACGCTGCACGGCCGTCGCGGGGATGCCGAGCTTGCGAATGCGCTCGGCGAGATCGAACTCTTCGTGCAGGCGGGTAAAGCTCGCGACGAGGGCATCGAGCTCGTCCTCGTGATCGCGGCGCCCCGCGAGCTCTGCCAGGTGCGGAGCCCGTGACCAGTCGCGGTCGATGAGACCGGCAAGCTTCGCCCACTCGTCATCGCTGCGGCACGCGATGGCGATCCAGCGGTCGTCGCCGCGCGACGGATAGATGCCGTGGGGCGCCATGGCCGGCCACTCATTTCGGTTGCTGTTCGGACTGCCGGGGCGCCGCAGCTTCCGCCCATTGACCGTAAAGTCGAGCACGGCGGGGCCGTTCAGACTCGCGCCGGCCTCGGTGCACGACATGTCGACCCACTGGCCCTCGCCGGTTCGGCTCTTGTGTACGAGCGCCATCAGGATCGCGATGGTCATGTAGTAGCCACCGGTGTGGTCCATGTACGAGTAGCCCCAACCGGCGGGAGGCTCGTCGGGCAGGCCCGAGGTGAACGTGAGACCGCTCACCGCCTGGACGATCGGCCCCCACGTCTTCCACTTTCGGTAGGGACCGGTGTGGCCGAAGCCGCAGTTCGAGACGTAGATGATGTCGGGCTTGATCGCTTTCAGCGCCTCATAGCCAAACCCGAGTCGCTCCATCACCCCCGCGGCAAAGTTCTCGCTCACGACGTCGGACACCTTCACCAGCTCGCTCAAGAGCTCCCGCCCGCGCTCGGTGCGGAGGTTCAGCGTGATGCCCTTCTTCTCGACGTTGGTGTTGTTGAACGAGCCGCTGTACTCGATGCCGCGTCGGTCGTCCTTGAAGGGCCCCGTGCCGCGCAGGATGTCCCAGCGTCCCTGGCGCACGGGATCCTCGACGCGGATCACCTCGGCGCCGAAGGCTGCGAGCGTGCGTGTCGCGCCGGCACCCGCGAGCTGACCGGTGAAGTCGCAGATGCGGACGTGCGAGAGCGCTTTCGAGGACAAGAGGGTGTTGCTCTTCGACAGTCGGCTTGGATCTAGCCGGGGAGGCCCATGATCCGGGCGGCCTGCGCCGGCGTCGCGACCGGGCGCCCCACCTTCGCCGCGAGTTCCGCGGCCTCGCGCACGAGTTCCTCGTTGGTCGGCGAGCGGTCGGGGCTGTAGTGCTCCTCGAGACCGACGTGAAGGTGCCCGCCGCGTTCGAGGGCCATGCGCGCAACCGGCGTCTCGATCAGATCGCCGCCCCAGACCGATACCGACCACGGGATCTCCGTGCCCTCGAGCATGTCGAGGTAGGCGGCGAGTGCGTTCTCCGTGGGTGTCAGGCCGAAGGTGACGCCGCGCCCCGTCGCCATGAGTCCCCACTCGCCACCGAAGTAGAACTTCGCCATGGAGCCGGCCGGCAGGCGACCGGCGCGCTCGTAGGTGAGCGTGGTCTGGAGGAAGCCCGGCTCGTAGATCGCCAGGCTCGGCCCGAGGCCGTGATCCGCACAGAAGCCAAACGCCGTGCGAATGTCGTCGTAGCTATTGGAGTAGACACCGCCCACGGGCAGCCCTTCGGCGTCGGGCGAACCGATGTTCGTCGAACCGGGGTCGAGCGCGCAGACGCGAAGCCCCACCTCCTTCTGGATGATCTCGATGTGTTCGAGCGCGGTGGCGGAGCTCTTGGCCGCGGTGAGCGTTGGGTACCACAGCGTGTCGGGCCGCTCTGCCAGGATGCGACGCCACGGAAGCAGGTAGTCGTCCGCCGCGGGCGCACCCTTCAGCGAGATGTCACTGTTGTGCGCGTGGATCAGCGTGGCCCCGGCATCGAGACAGCGGAGCGTATCCGCGACGATCTCGTCGGGGGTGATCGGGACGTTCGGGTTTCGCTCCACCGAGGTCATGCCATTGATGGCAGCTTCGATGACGACGGGCTCGTCGACGCGATGCGACATGGTGTTCTCCGGATTCGTGGGTTCTCAGGATACGCCGCTCGGAAGGCCGATGGGAAGCGGACTGATCGCGCGACGAGCGAAGCGCGCCGCGAGGCGAGGCCGAACCGGAGACTTTCAGGCGCGCCTGGCCCGTCGAGCACCAGCCGAACTAGACCATCAGCCAGGGCTCCTGCTCCACCACCTCGTGACCGAAGCAGAAGTCGAAGCCGGCGAGCTTGGCAAAGTGGTGGTCGACGTCGGTGTCTCCGATGTGGAGGTAGCGTTCGGCGTCGGGCATCCTCTCGCGGATGTCCGTGAGGTTGTGCTTCAGCGTAATGAAGTCCACCTCGACCTCGTGGGTGTCCCAGAGCAGCTGCTGGTTCGAGATGGGGCGGTCCGAAGCACTCCCGATGATGCAGCCGAGTTGCTTCGCCTTGCGCACCATGTCGGTCGTGACCGTTCCGGGCGGATCGCCGAAGGTCATCGTCCCGTCGATATCGAAGCTCACGAGCACCACTTTGCATCTCCTACGGATTCGCAGCGCTACAGGGTAACAGAGCGGGCGCATTCAATTCGAAGTGCGAGGCAGCCGTCGTATCCGCGACGCGCTCGGGTTCGACCCGCCCGAACTCACACAGCCGGTCGCGGGCGGGTGCGCGCCCGAAGACTCTCGGTGCGGGTCGGCCTCCTATCCGCGTTTCTGCACCGCCTCGATCATCGACTTCGTCTCACCCGCGATGCTGGAAGGAATGTCGTAGCTCGCCGTGTCGCGAACCGTTTCGAAGTTGTCGCGCAGTTGCTCGAGGCTCGGCGGTCCGCCCGCGGGCGCCGTCCAGCCCTCGGTGAGGCCGATGAAGATACGTGCGTAGTGACCCGCTCCCACGTCGAAGATCTCGTGGGTGAGTTCGCACTCCTCCGAACAGAGGTAGGCGACCAGCGGTGTGACGTACTCCGGGGAGAGATCGATGGGAAACTGGGCCATCAGCTCTTCTGTGAGCCGTGTCTTGGCGACCGGCGTGATCACGTTGCTCTTGATGTTGTTCTTCGCGCCCTCGATGGAGAGCACGTTCGACAGGCCCACCAGGCCCATCTTCGCAGCCCCGTAGTTCGTCTGGCCGAAGTTTCCGAATACGCCGGCGCCCGACGCCGCGAACACGATGCGCCCGTAGTTGTTCTCCTTCATCTGGCGAAAAGCGGGCTGCGTGACGAAGAAGGCGCCCTTCAGGTGGACGTCGAGCACCGCCTCGAGGTTCTGCGGTTCGAGCTTTGCGAACGTCTTGTCGCGGAGGATACCCGCGTTGTTCACCACGATGTCGACCCTGCCGAAATTGTCGACAGCCGTCTTCGTGATGTTCTCTCCGCCCTCCGGCGTGGCCACGGAGTCGTAGTTGGAGACGGCCTTGCCACCGGCGTCGGTGATCTCCTTCACCACGGCGTCGGCCATGCTCGAGCTTCCGCCGGTGCCATCGGACGCGCCACCGAGGTCGTTCACCACGACGGCGGCACCGCGCGAGGCCAGCATCAGGGCATAGGTGCGGCCCAGTCCGCCGCCGGCTCCGGTGACGATGGCAACGCGGTCGTCGAATCGAACTTCGCTCACGATCAAACCTCCACACGCGCCGGCCGCCCCGCCGGCCGCGTTCATTCAGAATAGGAACCTTCCGAGTGCACAGGTGTCGGGGAGATCCCGCGCGTCCCGTCGACCCGGGACCCCGATGACGCGCCCGGGGACGTCGCCGGCGAGCTTAGCTGAACTGCCACGGCCCTTCCCTCGACGCGTCGGAGGAGGATGACCAGCATCCACGACGGCCTGGGAGCCGAGCCGCGAGCGACATCGTTGGCATCGGCGGTGCGCCCGGTACCCTTCGGTGGCGAGCCGCCTCCCGAGTGCTCGCCGCCTTCCGGCCGCGGGTTTTCCGGCGGAAACGTCTGCGACGCATCGGCATCGGAGTTCGCACGAAAGGGAGAGCGCCCATGAGTCCGCCGAACGCCGAAGCCACCCCCGGAGAGGTCAGCGAACCCGGCTCCGCCAGGCTTCCGGTCGGGCGCATCGGCATCGGCCTTGCCGCGCTCGTAGCGATCGTCGTTCTCGGTCGCAGCGCCGCAGGCGCCATCCAACCGTTCGCCGTGTGGGTCAACGATCTCGGCATGCTGGGACCGCTGGTGTTCATCGGCGCCTACGCGCTGGCCGTGGTCGCGTTCGTTCCGGCGTCGATCTTGAGCCTCGGCGCGGGCGCGATCTTCGGCATCGCGGCGGGCACAGCGTACGTGTTCGTCGCCGCCACACTCGGCGCGTCCGCCGCGTTCGTCATCGCCCGCTACTTCGCCCGCTCGGCGATCGAGCAGAAGCTGGCCGGCAACCCGAAGTTCTCCGCCATCGACCGCGGCGTGGGAAACGAGGGCCGCAAGATCGTCTTCCTGCTGCGCCTGTCTCCCGCGTTTCCCTTCAATCTCCTCAACTACGGACTCGGCCTGACGAGCGTTCGCTTCGTCGACTACCTCGTCGCGTCGATCGGAATGCTGCCGGGCACCCTCCTCTACGTCTACTCGGGGAAACTGGTGGGGGATGTCGCGAGCCTGGCCGGCGACGCCCCGATCGAGCGCGGCCTCGGGGACTATGCGGTGCTCGGCCTCGGTTTCGTGGCGACGCTGCTCGTCGTCGTCCTCGTCACCCGCACGGCGCGTCGCGCCCTCGCG
>JABSQW010000248.1 GCA_013215605.1 Myxococcales bacterium | reverse complement strand
GATCCCGTGATGATCGCGACCTTGCCGGGGAAGCGCATGGGAGAACCTCGCGTGGTGGTTGCGACTACTCTGGCACGCCGAAGTGGGAAGCGGGGAGGCGAATCCGGCGGTTTCCGTCGGCGTCGCCGTCCATCCCGTGCTCGCCTGGAAGGATCCCGTCACCTGCGCGCGCGGCGAGTTCGTCCTGTCGGCAATGGCTGGCCGTTTCGCTGAAATGCGCTCGGAAGCGGCGGGGGATCGCCCGAAGCTCTCGATTTCGAATATCATGGAAGCATGGAATCTGGCGAAATCGTCTCCGTGCTCGGCGCCCTCGCGCAGGAAACCCGCCTGGAAGTCTTCCGCCAGCTCGTCCAGGCGGGGCCGGGGGGCCTCTCGGCGGGCGAAATCGCCAAGCGCCTCGAAATTCCCGCACCGACTTTGTCGTTCCACCTGCGCTCCCTCCTGCATGCGCGACTCGTGAGCTCGGAGCGCGACGGTCGGTCGCTCATCTATGCCGCAGACTTCTCGGTGATGGGGGAGTTGATGGGATTCCTGACCAGGAACTGCTGCACGGGCACGTCGGATGCCCCGCTGGAATGACCCCGGTCGAGGCTGGAGAGCGAGATCGCCAGATCGGCCGTTGACGAATCTCTATATTTCTATATTATTGGAAATATCGAATTCATGGAGGCCTCCCACATGCGACTTCAACTCGCCCTGAACGTCAGCGACCTCGACGCCGCCGTCGACTTCTACTCGAAGATGTTCAACGTCCCCGTCAACAAGCGAAAGCCCGGCTACGCGAACTTCACCATCGAGCAGCCGCCGCTGAAGCTCGTGCTGTTCGAAGCGCCGGACGCCGCCGAGCGCTTGAACCACCTCGGCGTCGAGGTGTTCGAGTCCGAGGACGTCACCGCCGCCACCGAGCGCCTGAAGAGCGTCGGCATGGAGCACTTCGTCGAGGACGGCACCACGTGCTGCTACGCCAAGGCCGACAAGGTGTGGGCGACCGAGCCCGACGGCGCGCGCTGGGAGTGGTACCGCGTCACCGCCGACTCGGAGACGTTCGGTGAAGATCCGAAGTTCGACGCCAAGACGCCGGCCCAGAAAGCCGACGCGAGGTAACGCGGCCCGATCCGGGAGCGCGCCCCGAGGCGGGCCAGAGGGGCTTTGGCCGCTGATACCCAGCCGGACTAGTGTTGCCGCTGCGTGAGGCCCTTGCCGCACTCGCGCATCACGAGTCGGACTTCTTCATCCGTGAAGCCGTCGAGCTCGCGCAAGTACTCGGTGGGCGCGTCCAGTCCCTCGGCGTGCGGCCAGTCCGAGCCCATGACGAGCCGGTCGGCGCCAAGCAGCTCGCGGAGCCCCATCACGTTGTCCTCGTGGAAGGGCGAAATCCAGACGTGGCGGCGGAAGGTCTCCACCGGGTCCTCGTCGAAGCTCCTGGGATTCATCCCGTGGGCGCGACGGAAGCTCTGGATCAGCCACGGCACCCAGTTCGAGCCCATCTCTATGCTCGCGGCGCGGATGTTGGGGTGGCGCTGGAAGAGCCCGTGCACCACGAGCGCACACATGCAGTCGAAGGGCGCGCGTGAGCCAGCGACGACGGCGCTCATCGGCGAGCTCTTGAAGGACTGGACACTTCCACCCTCGCCCCAATCCTCCATGTACTTCCCGTAGCCGGAGTCGCCACCGTGGAAGGCCACGGAGATGCCGGACTCGTTCACGCGCGACCAGAAGGGGTCGAAATACGGGTCGGCCAGGGAGCGGGAAGCGCCCGGCGTGCGCACCGGTGCGGGCCGCATGACGATCACGCGGGCGTCGTGGTCGAGGACCCACTCGAGCTCGGCGACGGCCTTGTCGAGGTCGAGCAGCGACAGGTACGGCGCCGCGAAGATCCGTTCCTTGTAGGCGAAGCCCCAGTCTTCTTCGAGCCAGCGGTTGAACGCCGAGAACCCGGCGTGGACGGCTTCGACGTCGGGGAGCAGCGCCTCCTCCATGCCGACGCCGAGCGTCGGGAAGAAGAGCGCCCCGTTCACGCCCTGCTCGTCCATCACCAGGATGCGCGCGTCGCGATCGCGATACTCGGCGCGGATGGGCTCGAGGGCGCCGAAGGCGTCGCGAATCGACAGCCCTTCGCTGTTCTTGCCCTTGTAGTAGTCGTCGAGACAGCCCGGACGAGCGACCGGGTCGAAGGTCGGGTTGGGGATGAAGCGGTTCACCTTGCCGGCGACGAGCAGGCTCTTGCGTCCGTTCACCTCCGCCCACTGCATGCAGCGGTGCCGCATGCTGCGGTCGATGTGACGCGTGAAAGCGTCCTCGGCCTCGTAGTAGTGGTTGTCGCCGTCGAAGATCTCGAAATCGAGCTGCCTCACGGGGAATCCTCCGATGCGACGAGGATACAGCCCGCGATCCGGAAGCCTCAAGCGCTCCCGGGGTCCTCGCTGCGACCGCGCAGCTCGGTGGACGAGACGTCCGCGCGAAACTCGGACTCCGGAAGCTCGACGAACACGTCGTCGAAGCCCGCCGGAATCGGCACGTTGGCGAGGGTCTGGAAGCTCGAGCCGGTCTGGCGCCCCGCGACGAGGAACCGCGCCCCGGCTTCGCGCAGGCTCGTGAGCGCCGCCTCGACGCCACGGGTGCCGCCGTCGTAGAAGCGCGGCTCGACGATACGCAGAGCGGTGTCGACCCCGACCACGAACGTCACGCCCGCGAAGTAGCGCGCCTTCTCCGCGAAGGTCGCCTGGCGGCTCACGAACACGGGCGCGTGTGTGAACTGCGCGCGTCTGCGCTCGAGACGCAGATAGTCGAGCGGCGGCTTGTCGGCGTTTCGCAGGGTCAGCTCGAAGTAGACCGGTCCCCCGAGCTGCTCTTCGGCGGCGGCGCGGAGGGCCTCGTGCCCGGCGTGGAGCGGGTCGAAGGATCCCGAGAGCAGACCCCGCGGCGGCGCCTGCGGTTCGCGGGCGAGGCGTCCGCCGGCCAGCGACCAGACGCCGGGCGTGCGGCCCGTCCAGACGTCGGCGAGCGCGGGGTCGACCGTCCGCTCCTCGCTCTCGACGCGCTCGCCGGCGACCAGCGGCACCGCGATCTCGAGCTTCGAGTCGCAGGCGCGCGCCAGCGCGTGCAACACGAGCGCCGACGCTACGGCCTCCTCACCGCGGCGATCGCGCGCGCCCTTTTCGAGCGTGAGTGAGTACAGGGCCGTGTGCGAAACGCTCTGGCAGGCGACGTGGATGCGGTGCTCGCCGCGCTTCGGGCGGTCGCTCGAGAGCGATGCCGAGCACGACACGCCGAGGAGCGCCGGCTCGTGGGGGCTCAACTGGGCGGCCCGCTGCCACGCCGCGCACGCCATCGAGAGCGCCGTGTCCGCACTCGCTGCCTGGTCGGGCGGGCTGCCGAGCCACTCGTCGAGCGCTGCCCCAGCGTAGGGGACGCGCGCTTCGAGCAGCGTCGCCGAGGCGCCAGGGATCTCCAGGAGCGCCGCGATTGCACCGCTGCCGCCGCCGGTGATCGCCAGCACGGCCTGCCACGGCGACGCGTGCACGGACTCGAGGGTGGGGCGCCAGCTCATGCCTGAACATCTACTCGAACCGCGTCCCGGGCGCTATCTCGCAACGTTCGCGCCACGGATCACCCGACCTACCGAACGACATTGGTAGTAGGATGCGCGTTCAGCCCGGCGACCGGGGGAAGGATCGATGGAGAAGCTCGCTTACGCGATCTGGAAGCCCGGTCACCTCGACGCTACTGCGTTTCGCGATCTTCTCATCGGGGACGTCGCCACCGAGCTCCAGGGCCGAGGTGCTCTCGGCCTGCGCGTGAGCTGTATCGACGACGACGTCGCGGCGGGCACCGAGCTTCACCTGAGCATCCTGTCGCCCGCCAAATCGGGCTTCGTATCGTTCTGGCTCGACGCGTCCCAGGATCGCAACGGCTGCGAGCAAACCCTGGCTCGCGCGGCCCTGCGCATTGCGGGGTACCTCGTCGTCGAGTCGCGCCCGCTCGCCTTCGACCTCCCGGAGCGCGAACGCGTCCAGCGCATGCCCGGCTTCGTGCTCACCACCTGCATCGAGCCGAAGGACGGCATGGCGTACGCGGACTTCATCGACCACTGGTACGGGGTGCACCGCGAGGTCGCGGAGGAGACGCAATCGACCTTCGCCTACGTGCGCAACGAGATCGTGCGTCCCCTCACCGACGGTGCACCCGCGTGGGCGGCGGTGGTGGAGGAAGGCTTTCCCATCGAGGCTCTCGACGATCCCCGCGTCTTCTACGACTGGCGGGGCTCCGAGGACCGCCACGCCAGAAATCTCGCACGCATGATGGACAGCTGCCGGGTATTCCTGGCGCTCGATCGCGTCGACTCTCACCCCATGAGCCACTATGTCCTCCGAGATGCCTGATGGAGACCCACCGATGAACGACGTCGAACGCCTGCTCGCCTACGAAGAGATCCGTCAGCTCGCCAGCCATTACGCGCTGTACGTCGACAGCCGAAACATCGACAAGCTGGTTGCGCTGTTCACTCCCGACGTGAAGGTGGGAGGGGAGCGGGGCCGCGCCGCGCTGCACGCGAGCATGAGCGAGACGCTCCGCGACGTCGGTGTCTCGGTCCTCAACATCGGCACGCACGCCATCGACCTCGACGACGACGATCACGCCCACGGCTTCGTGTACTGCCACGGCCAGGTCGTGCAGGAGGGCAAGTGGGTGATCCAGGCGATCCAGTACCAGGACCGCTACGAACGCGTGGACGGCCACTGGCTCTTCGAGCGCCGCAAGCACCTGCTCTTCTACGGCGCCCACTTCGGCGTGAATCCGCTCGACGTCCCGAAGTCTGGCTGGCCGGAGCTGACGACGGGCCGGGGCTCGGTCCCCGAGTCCTTCGAGTCGTGGCAGAAGTTCTGGTCGGAGGACTAGGTTCGTCCGTTCGCGGCGGTCGCGTTGCGGCCTTCGGCAATGGGAACCCAGGCGTGGTCGACCGAGGACTTGCGAATCGCGTCGAGCACCTGTTGACCGCGCAGTCCGTCCACGAACGTGGCCGGCGCGGGGTCGGTGGGTAGCTCGCCTCCGTCCATGCACGTGCGCAGCGCACCAAAGAGCTTGGTGAACGGACCGATGTCGATGCCCATCGAGTGGAGCATGTCGTACTGCGTGACGAGCAGCTCGGCGGGCGGCGGGCTCGGCGCGGGATTTCGAAGATCGTCTGGAACATCGAGCGTGCGTTGACCCGTCGCGTCGGCGATGCTGACGGTGTCGCCCTCGATGATGAGCGTGCCCTTCGAGCCCGCGATGCGCGCGCACGTGGCGGGTGGTCCCCAGGACCCCGCCGTGCTCTGGAGTACACCGTCAACGCCCGTCGTGGTGCGGAAGTGGATCGTGTAGGAGTCCTCGGCCGTCCAATCGTGATTCGACAGCAACGTGAGCGATGCGCTCACACCCGAGATCTCGCCGAGTGTCACACGCACCTGGTCGACCACGTGCGACGCGTAGGCGCCGAGCCAACCGCCGCCCTCGCTGGCGACCCCCCACCACGCGGGCACCTCGCCCGCCGGATCGGAGACCCCGGGCATGTGGAGCATGAACGTGGCGAGGCGCGGCTCGCCGATCTGTCCCTCCTGGACGGCTCGTGTGGCGAGTGCCTGACCCGTGGAGTAGCGGAACTCGCAGCCGAGCAGGTGGATGACGCCCGCCTTCTCGACGGCTTCGAGCATCTGCCGGCCCTCGTCGGCGTCCCGCGCGAAGGGCTTCTCGCACACGACGTGCTTTCCCGCCTCGGCCGCGGCGATGGCGATCTCCGCATGGGAGTGCGGCGGCGTGGTGACGCAGACGACGTCTACGCCCGGCAGGGCGAGGGCATCGGGAACCGACGTGAGTGCGTTCGGGATGTCGAACAACTTCGCGCGCTTGGCCGTCTTCTCGGGATTGCGTCCCACGAGGCCGACGACGTCGAAGCCCGCTTCTCTCAGTGCTCGCGCGTGTGTGAGGATTCCGAAACCTGTGCCGATCACCAGCGCGCCGGG
>JABSQW010000247.1 GCA_013215605.1 Myxococcales bacterium | reverse complement strand
TTCTATCTCAACGGACAGCTGATGCTCGACGAGATGATCTCGGCGCGCCGCCCGCTCGAGGACATCAATGTCTGCTTCGACGAGATGCGCAAGGGCGCCGCAGCTCGGAGTGTGATCACGTTCGATTCCTAGAATGTCCAGAATCGGAAGTGATTCTCGGGTGTTTGGGGATCGCGGTCGCCCCGTCCCGTCGAGGTTCGACTTCGCAATGAAGCCGGGCGGCGGCGGTTGCTCCGGATCGTTGGCCCTGTGCCTGTTCTACGTGCTGTGCACGGGAACAGCCGTCGCTTCGGCGACCCGAAATACACCGTTCATCGGAAGACCAACCTCGACGGCTGCGTCACGCCTGAGGACCGGGGCCTGCTGCTTCCGGATGGAACGGAGCCGGAACGATCTGCGAACGCTGCACGACTGCACACTTTCCGGCGCGAAGTCATTCAGTTGAGGCGGCCCCGCCAGGCTGAGGCAAACTTGCTGAGCGCAGCCGTGAGATCCGAGTGCTCGCTGCGCCGCGTCTTCTTGCCCCTGCGCTCGACCGTCACCTCGTAGCCCATGGAATTGCCCTGCTTCGCGTTCACGCGAACGGTGCGTCCGTTGTCCTTGAATCGAGCACCGAATGCGAGCGGTCGAATCGCCATCCTCGTCACCTCCGCGGGTCGTGGCGCCGTGTGGCGCACCCTGAACCCTGTATCGGAGGCGATTTCGATTCCTTGAGGCTTTTCGGCGTGATGCGCTGACTTTTGCGCAGAAAAGAGGGGTCGCTCCCCTCGCCGTCTGCCGGAAGCGCGAATAGCGTCACAATTCCAGTAACTTGGCCTGATCCCCTCGGATCGAAAACGGCTCCCTCGGGATCCACGGGGTGCTGAGCCGCTCGGAGCACCTCGGTTTGACAGGGACGGCTCGGGCTTCGTAGCGTCGGGGCCGCGCGCCCGTCGAGCTCGGGCACGAATCGGCGGAGGCAGCAGCGCGGTGGAACGCGAGCCCGATTTTCTGACGACCCACGCGGAGGCGACGCCCGACAAGCCCGCCGCCATCGACGACCGCCCTGACGGCACGATCCGCAGCGTCAGCTTCGCCGAGCTCGAGTCTCGAGCCAACCAGCTCGCTCACGCGATTCGCGATGCAGGCGCCCGCCCTCACGACCGCGTCGCGTGGTCCGGTCCGAACTCGATCGATGCACTCGTCGTCATCCACGCCGCGCGCAAGGCTCGCGTGACACCCGTGGCGATCAACTACCGCTTCACCGACGACGAAACCGTCTTCGTCGTCGCCGATTCGGATGCCGTCTTTGCGTGGATCGATGCCGAGTACGCGGAACGCTTCGCGCGCATCCGACCGCGTATCCCGGCCGTGGCATCCGTCGTGGTTTTCGACGGCGAGCTCGCGGAGGGCCAGCTCGCGGCCGACGACCTTCTGGCCCCCTACCCCACCGAAGCCTTCGACGACGGCGGTAACGAGGCTCCCTTCACGATGCACTACACGTCCGGGACGACGGGGCGCCCGAAGGGTGCGGTGCGTGGCTCCCTCGGTGGTGTGGACCAGGACCAGGAGCTGCCGAACCTCCTCGAGGTCATCGGCTACGGGCCCGGCGACGTCTACATCACGAGCGGCCCCCTCTATCACTCGGGGCCCGGCGAGTTCGCCACCCTCTCGACGATGCTCGGCAACACGATCGTGATCCAGCGGCGCTTCGATGCGGAGGACTGGCTGCGTCTCGTCGACCACTACCGGGTGACGAGCATTTACGCGGCGCCGACCCCGATCCGCCGCATCTGCGCGCTTCCCGCGGAAGTGAAGGCCCGCTACGACCGATCGAGCGTGCGCATCGCGATGGCGGGCGCCGCCCCGTGGACCCACGCCCTCAAGCTCGACTACCTCGCGGACTTCCCGGAGGACTCGCTCTGGGAGGTCTACGGATCCACCGAGCTCGGCGTGAACACGCTGCTCGCGCCGGCGGACCAGCGCCGCAAGCCCGGCTCGTGTGGCAAACCGATCCGCGGGGTCGAGATCGCCCTGTTCGATGACGCGGGCAAGCGCGTCACGACACCCGACACGCCGGGGGAGCTCTTCGTGCGCTCGCCGCTGCTCTTCGACGCGTACCACAAGAATCCCGACCAGTTCGCGGAGAGCGAGCGCGACGGCTTCCACAGCGTGGGCGACGTTGCGATGTTCGACGACGAGGGCTTCTTTACCATCTGCGACCGCAAAGCGGACATGATCATCAGCGGCGGAGTCAACATCTACCCGCTCGAGATCGAAGCGGCGCTCGAGGCGCACGAGGGAGTGGAGGAAGCGGCGGTGTTCGGCATCCCGAACGAGGAGTGGGGCGAAGCCGTTCACGCGGTGGTCGTGCCCATCGCCGGCGTTTCGCTCGACGCCGACGCTATCGATACCCACGTCCGCGTGCGACTCGCCGGCTTCAAGGTCCCCCGCAGCATCGAGTTCCGCGATGAGCTTCCCCACAACGGCGCTGGGAAGGTCTTGAAGCGCGAGCTGCGGGAATCCCACTGGGTCGGTCACGCGCGAAAGCTCGTCTCTTGAACCCGAGGAGAACGCCGACGTGACCCGGGTCGACACCCTCGTCATCGGCGCCGGTTCCGCGGGATGCGTGCTGGCCGCCCGCGCTTCCGAGGACCCGAAGCGGCGCGTTCTGCTCCTGGAAGCGGGTGCCGACCAGCGCGCCGACGCGCTTCCGGAGGCGCTGCGCCTGTTGAGTCGGCCGATCGCCTGGCCCTATGAGTGGGGGCGCCAGGTCGAGTCGACCCTCGGACGCCGCCTCGACTATCTGCGCGGCCGAGGCGTCGGCGGCTCGTCGGCGGTCAATGGCGGGGTGGCGCTGCGCGCCGAGCCGGCAGATCTCGAGGTCTTTCCGGAGGGCTGGCGGTGGGACGACCTGCTTCCCTGCTTCCGCAAGCTCGAGAGCGATCTCGATTACGGGTCGGCTCCCTGGCACGGAAGCGAGGGGCCCGTCTCCATCGTGCGCTGGCCGAAGTCCGAGTGGACGCCGCTGCTCACCGCGTTCCACGAGGGCTCCCTCGCGGTGGGCATCCCCGACTGCCCCGATCTCAACGAGCCCCACACCACCGGCTCGGGCCCCATCCCGATGAATCGCGACGGATCGCGTCGGATCTCGAGCGCGATCTCCCACCTCGAGCCGGCGCGCTCGCGAGAAAACCTCGCGGTGCGCGGCGACGGCCACGTGGCGCGCGTCGTCTTCGACAGCCTGCGCGCGACGGGGGTCGAGTTGCTGAGCGGCGAGAAGCTCTACGCGAAGGAGGTCGTCGTCTCCGCCGGCGTCCTCGAGAGCCCCATGCTCCTGTGGCGATCGGGTATCGGACCGCCCGACGCGCTGAAGGCACTCGGCATCGACCCGCTCGTCGAGGCGCCCGACGTCGGAGCGCATTGGAGCGACCACGTCGTCGTGAATTTCGAGATGCCCATCGATCCGGCGCTCGTGCCAAAGGGGGCGCCGGGCCTCCAGACGATCGTCAAGACCCACGTCCCGCGCAGCGGCCTCGCAAACGAGATCAACATCACCCCCTGGCCGCGCCGCAACGACGACGGCGGCCTCGACCTGGTGGTGAGCCTGTCACTGCAGCTGCCGACCGGAGAGGGATCGATCC
>JABSQW010000246.1 GCA_013215605.1 Myxococcales bacterium | reverse complement strand
CGGCCCGAGGCCGTCTCGGCCTGCCACGTTCACACCGGTTGGGGGACGCCGTTCTCCGCCGAGGTGCGACCCATCCTGCCGATCACCCAGGAGTCCTGCCTCTTCTTCGAAGACCACGCGATCTTCGACGACGAAGAGGTGCAGATCCAGAGCGCCGAGGGCGGCAAGCGGATCGCCGTGGCGCTCGGGAGCTACCGCGCCGTGATCCTGCGAAACCACGGCCTGCTCACGGTGGGCGAATCGGTGGCCGACGCGGTGGGGAGCTTCGCGCTCATGGAGTATGTCGCCGAGGCGCACATGAAGGCGCGCGATGCCGTCCCGGTCTCGCCCGGTGCCGCGCGGTACGCGAAGCAGGACATCGTCCGGAAGGATGCCGGCCGCACCGCCTTCGGGTCGCTCGTGGCGCGTCACATCGCGGACGCTTCGGTGGTCGAACCCTAGACGGGCGACTCGTCAGGGGAGGTCGGCCTTCCGATACATCCCGACGACGCACGCGCCGCCGAGTCCGAGGTTGTGCTGCAGCGCGATCTTCGCGCCGTCGACCTGGCGGAGTTCCGCTTCGCCGCGCAGCTGCCAGTTGAGCTCCGCGCACTGGGCGAGACCTGTGGCGCCGAGCGGGTGGCCCTTCGAGATGAGGCCACCCGATGGATTCACCACGACCTTCCCGCCGTAGGTGACCGCTCCCGAGTCGATGAGCTCCGGAGCCCCGCCTGCCTCGCACAGGCCGAGACCCTCGTACGTGATCATCTCGTTGGCCGAGAAGCAGTCGTGAAGCTCGATGACGTCGACGTCCTCGGGGCCGAAGCCGCTCTGCTCGTAAACCGCCCGCGACGCGCCCACCGTCATGTCGCTGCCGACGAGATTCATGTCGCCCTCGTCGAAGGTGCTCGACCGGTCGGTGGTCATCGCCATCGCGAGGATCTCGACCGCGTTTGCCTCGAGGCCGTGCTCGCGAACGAAGCGCTCACTCGCGAGCACCGCGGCCGCGCCGCCATCGGAGGTGGGACAGCACTGCAGCTTCGTGAGCGGATCCCACACCATCGGCGCGTCGAGGATGTCCTGCAGGCTGTACTCGTCCCGAAACTGCGAGTACGGGTTGTTCACCGAGTGTCGGTGATTCTTCTCGCCGATGCGCGCGAAGCTCTCCGGCCGCGCACCGTACTTCTCCATGTACTGCCGCGCGGCGTTGCCGAACATCTGCGGCGCGCCAGGCGCTTTGCGGTCGACGCCGCGGAGCTTGTTCATCTTCGAGAAGAACCTTCCCATCGGCGAGGCTCGGTCGGTGAACTTCACGCCGAGGGAGCCCTTCTCCATCTTCTCGAAGCCGAGAGCGAGGGTGCAGTCGGCGAGGCCGCCCTCGATGAACTGCTTGGCGAGGAAGAGCGCGCTCGAGCCCGTCGCGCAGTTGTTGTTGACGTTGACGATGGGGATGCCCGAGAGGCCGACTTCATAGAGTGCCCGCTGTCCGGCCGTGGAGTCGCCGTAGCAGTAGCCGATGGCGGCCTGCTCGATGAGTTCGTAGGCGATGCCGGAATCTGCGAGGGCGTTGCGAGCCGCCTCGGCGCCCATGTCGGGGTAGTCCCAGTCCCGCCCGCCCGGCTTCTCGAACTTCGTCATTCCAACGCCGACCACGAACACTTTTTCGCCCATTGCAGGTCTCCTCGAACGCAGGGGAGTAGTCTTGCCAACAAACCCCAGAATGGCCCTCGCGTCAATGATCCTGTCATGACACGACAGCGGATTGCTCGAGACGACCTCGGGGGAGGAACCAGCAGATGGACATCCAGGACAAGGTCGCCATCGTCACCGGCGCCGCGCGCGGCATCGGTCGCGCCACCGCGGTGGCGCTCGCCGCGGCGGGTGCGCGGGCGGTGGTGCTCGCCGACCAACGCCAGGCGCAGTCCGAGCAGACGGCAGAACTCGTCCGCGCCGAGGGTGCCGAAGCCGTCGCAGTCGAGACCGACGTCGTGGAGGTGAACTCCCTGCAGCGTCTCATCGAGGAGACGGAATCCCGGTTCGGAGCGCTCCACGTCCTACACAACAACGCGGGGATCGGCGAGGGTGCCGACGTCTGGCCGGACGTTCCGATCGATCGCGTGGGCGCCATCGTCGACGTCAATCTGCGCGCGGTGATTCTCGGAACCCGGCTCGCCCTCGCTCCCATGCAGCGCTGCGGCGGCGGCGCCATCGTCAACACGGCTTCGGGCGCGGCGTTCGCGCCGTTGCCCCAGCAGGCGGTCTATGCCGCCACGAAGGCCGGCGTGGTCCATTTTACCCGCTCGTGCGTTCCCCTGGCAGAGAGCCACGGCGTTCGCGTGAGCTGCGTGTGTCCGGGCCTCGTCACGACGGACATGGTGCGGGAGACCGGCGTCGGAGGTCCCGGGGAGTGGTTGCAGCCGGTCATCGACAGCGTGGAGATGCTCGCGCCCGAAGACATCGCCGCGAGCGTTCTGGCCCTCGTGCGCGATCCGAAGAGTGCGGGCTGTGTGGTGTCCATCGAGAACGAGCCGCGCAAGCCGTCGTGACCCGTATCGGATCCCCCACCGACGCCCGGCCGCTGTACCCGCCACACTCGCTTCCGATGGCTGGGATCGACCGGGCGTCTAGAATGGCCGGGCCCGGCCGTCCGGCGAATCCCACGGCTCGAGAATCTCCGCGAGGTAGCCATGCCCGATTTCCATCGACTCGACGACAAGAACGTTCTCATCACCGGCGGTGCTGATGGCATTGGTCTTGCGTTGGCGGAGGCGTTTGCCGCCGGTGGTGCGCGCCTGTTCCTCGCGGACATCGCGGCGGAGAAGCTCGCAGCGAGTGCGTCGAAGCTGTCGGCGGCTTCTGCCCCGTGCGACGTCACGGATCCCGAGGCCGTCGAGCGCGTCGTCGATCGGGCGTGGGAGGAGATCGGTCCGATCGATCTGTTGTGCGCCAACGCGGGTGTCGCGACATCGGGCTCGGTGCTCGATGCGAGTCCCGAGGACATCGCGTTCCTCTTCGGCGTCAACGTCTGGGGCATCCTGAACGCCGTCCGTCCGTTCGTGAAGCGACTCCGGAACACCGGGCGCCCGGGCCACATCCTCATGACGGGCTCCGAGACCAGCCTCTCGACCCCGTCGTACCTGAAGACCCTTCCGACGCACCTCTACAGCATGACGAAACACGCCGTGCTCTCGATGGGCGACAGCCTGCGCAATGAGCTCGCGGCCGAGTCGATCGGAGTCAGCGTGCTGTGTCCCGGCCCCGTCGCGACGAACCTGTCGGAGAACTCGGGTGCCTTCCGGCCGGAGCGGTTCGGCAGCGCGACATCGTTCGACATGTCAGCCGTCAGCCCGGAGGTCCTCGCGCACATCGGGTCGCTCAGCAAGCCGGCGGGGGAAGCGGCGGCACTCGCACTCGAGGGGCTGCGTCGGGAGCTGTTCGTCATCCCGACCCACCCGCACATCCGGGACGACGCGACCGCGCGCTTTCGAGAGATCGAACGCGGCTTCGATCAGCTGTGAGGATCGGCGCGCCGACCCGCGGGCCGTCGCTGCGGCCGGATCGTTCGGTCCAGTGGCAATCAAACACGGCGCGTGACCCGGCGGTGTCGTGGTAGGTTGACAGGGAGACCCTAGGAGCTCCCGATGACGATCGACGTTCTGCGCTCGCTTCCCTCCGACCTTCCCATTGCATCGTCCGAGGAGGTGGGTCTTTCGGCCGAACGGCTGCAGCGGATCGGGCCGCTGATCGACCGCTATGTCGACGCCGAGCTCATCCCGGGCGCGCTCACACTCGTCGCGCGGCGGGGCCGCATCGCCCACTGCGAGGTGCGCGGATTCGCCAACGTCGAGAAGCAGATCCCGCTCCGGGCCGACACGATCTTTCGCATCGCGTCCATGACAAAGCCGATCACGTCCGTCGCGCTCATGCTGCTCTACGAACAGGGCCGCTTCCAGCTGAGTGATCCGATCGCGAAGTGGCTGCCAGCCTTCGAGAAGATGGAGGTCGCGGTTCGCAAGGAGAACGGAGACGTCGAGCTGCGCGCGGCGAAGCGCGCCATCAAGGTGCGCCATGTGTTGACCCACACCGGGGGTATCGCGGGGGGCTTAGGGCCCAACGCGAAGGCGCTCGCCGAGGCCAGCCGGATGCGCGGCCGCGATGAGGTGATTGGCGACTTCGTGGACCGGCTCGCAATGGTGCCCCTCGACAATGAGCCCGGCCGGGTGTGGAGCTACTCGCGGTCGACGTGCATCGTGGGTCGGCTCGTCGAGCTGATCTCGGGCCAGACCCTGGCCGAGTTCTTCGACGAGCACATCTTCGGTCCGCTGGGCATGGTCGACACTCACTTCTTCGTGCCCGAAGAGAAGCAGGGTCGTTTCTGTGTCGCGTACACGCCCGGCGACGGTCACCGGATCGAGCCCAGCGAGCCCGATACGCTCGACAGCTACTGGCTCAGCAAACCGGGCGTCTACTTCATGGGCTCCGGTGGTCTCGCTTCGACGGCGGCGGACTATTTCCGGTTCGCCGACATGCTCCTTCACGGCGGCCGCAGACCGACGGGACCGCGCATCCTCGGTCGAAAGACCGTGGAGCTCATGACGACGAATCACATTGGCGACCGTTTCATGGAGCTCGGCGGGCCGGGTCAGGGCTTTGGTCTCGGCTTCGGTGTGGCCCTCGACCGCGGACGCTCCCACACGATGCCCACCGAGGGCTCGTACACGTGGGGCGGCGCGTTCAACACGCATTGGTGGAACGACCCCGCCGAGGACCTCTTCGGACTGGCGATGACCCAGGTTCGACCCTACGACCATCTGAACCTGCGAGAGGACTTCCAGACCGTCGTCACCGCCGCGATCGACGACTGAGGGACCGGTCTGCGCACGGCCCGGATCAACTTCCAGACCGTTTTCCGCTAGATTCTGGAATGCGCCCGCGTTCGCGCGACTGTGTTCTGGAGGTCCCGCTGTGAAACGCTTCATTCAACACGATGAGCTGGCTCGCGACTGTCGCTTCATCCGGCAGCAGAACGTGCTGACCACGATTCTGGCGAGCCTGCCCGACGACGTCGACGCCGTCGTCGAGGCGCTCGACCCGCTCTCGCCCCTCATCGAGGAGAGCGTGCGGGAGACCGCGGCCCAGCCCCTGTTCGACCGCTTCGGGCCGGCCTTCGCACTGTTGGTCCTCAACGAGCCGATCCGGGCCGGAGCCGACGGCGTCGCGGAGCGCCTCAAGCTGCGCATGCACGGCATCTTCGTCGGCGAGCTCCAGGCGCTCGAGGGTGCGGGCCGCTCGCTGTGGGACTTCCCGGAGGCGCCCTGGGAGTTCAAGATGAACATGGCGCGGCAGTGCTGGGACGAGGCACGCCACGTCCAGATCTACGAGAAGCTGATGACCCACGTCGGTGTCGAGGCCGGCGACTATCCCGAGAGCACCTTCCTGTTCGAGTGCGCGTGCAGTGACGATCCCGCCATGCGAGTGGCCGGTGTGAATCGCGGACTCGAAGGTCTCGCTTGCGATGTCTTCCGCGATCTCATCCGCTATGCGGAGGACACCGGAGACGAGAAAATGAAACAAGCCGTGGACTACGTGCTCGCGGACGAGATCACTCACGTGCGCTTTGGGAGCGAGTGGGTGAAGGAGTTCACCAGGGGTGATCCCGAGCACTTCGAGCGCACCCAGGAGTTCCGACGCGAGGTCGACAAGCAGTTCAGCTTCGGCGGCTCGCGTTCCGATCGCGAGGACGCCGCGGTTCGTATCGCATGGGAGGACCGGCTCGAAGCGGGCTTCTCGGAACAGGAGCTGAAGGAGCTGGCCGAGATCTCCGTTGGCGGTCCTTCTCAGCACACCATGGTTACGGCAGCGAAGATCCTGCAGCAGCGCTTCGATGCGCGGAAGGCCGGCGAAGCGGATGAGGGCCGGGCGTGAGCAGCGCGACCCCCCGCATGTACCCGGGCGCGAGTCCGGACGAACGCACGACGTTCGACGCCTACTCCGCCTTCGATGTCCCGGCCGACCTGCGGGAGCTCAGCGGTCGCTACGACGTGGAGTCCACCGCCCGCCGCGTGCGCAACTTCCGCTACGCCCAGGAGTGGATGATGATGATCGGCGGTGGCTGGATGGCCACGATCCCCGAGCTGCCGGTGAAGACCGGACTGGGCAAGATCGTCTGGGACGACGCGCAGAGCGCCGACGAGTTCGGGCAGCGTCTTCCGGAGCTGCGCTGCGGCAAGCGTTCTGTCACCGCCTCCGAGGCCGCGAACGACGGCTTCGCGGCACTGATTCAGGAGGTCTCGGCGCCGGAGTCGCCGGATCTCACGATCGAGAAGGTTACGGGAATGTTCGATGTCTTGAAGCCGCATCTGCTGGCCGTGTACGACCGTATGCAACGCGAGACTGACCAGATCGCCGATGCCCCCACCATCGAGATCCTCGACGACGTCATGCGCCGGACGCGCAAGCACATCGTCTGGGGCGACGAGGTGCTCGAGCGCCTGTGCGTTACCGACGAGAAGCGCGAGCGGCGCCGGCGTCGCTTGCTCTCGGTGCGCGAGTTGCTCGAGAATTGCGGCGGCGTGACGGGCGAGATCGCCGACGAGAGTCACGGGTCGGCTGAGCGGGGCGAGCACTAGCCGCCAGGCGCGGGGAATGCACGGTTCGGGTGCAAGGATTGAACTCGGAGTGACGACCGCGCCGACGTGGCTGGCGGCGGTGCTCGACGACTTCGATGCGTTCCTGGTGGACCACGCCGCGGCCGAGCGCAAGGCGTCCGCGGTCGCGGTTTCGCTCATCACCCACTACCCCGACCGCGCCGAGCTCGTTCGCGCCATGATGGACCTCGCGCGCGAAGAGCTCGAGCACTTCTACCAGGTCTACCGTCGCATCGAGGCGCGCGGTCTCACGCTGGGAGCGGACGCGAAGGACGAGTACGTGCGCGCGCTTCGCGGAGCGGTACGGCGGGGGAGAGACGCGTACTTTCTCGATCGGTTGATCGTGAGCGCCATCGTCGAAGCGCGCGGTTGCGAGCGCTTTGGCCTCCTCGCCGAGGGACTCTCCGAGCCCGACCTCGCCGGTTTCTACCGCGCCATCGCCGAGTCCGAGGCGCGACACGACGCGGTGTTCGTTCGGCTCGCCCGCACGTACTTCCCCGCAGACGTCGTGGCGGCGCGGACCCGAGAGCTCGTCGCCGTGGAAGCGGAGATCGTCCGAGATCTCCCGGTGCGCGCGGGGCTCCACTGAGCCGGGTCGCTTCGGCGCGCGCGCACGGCAAGGCCGTGCGCAAGTACCTCGACGTCCACGCCGAGCCTGAGGCTGCGGCGGCTGCGGCTGTGCTCGGGGAAGGACATCGCTTTGGCCACGTCGTGTGCCTTCCGGCCTTCGGGGAGGGAAGGGGGCTCCTCGACGCCCTCGCGAGCGTTCCCGCCGGACCGCTCGGGGAGACGCTGACGATTCTCGTGGTGAACGAAGCGGCGGATTCGCCGGACTGGGCGCGCGAGTCGAATCGATCGATGCTCGAAGTCCTGCGCCGGGATTTCGACCGCGTGCGAGTCGCCGCCGAGGGGGCGCCCATGGAACGCTTCGACGGCGAATGCGGCGCGCTGCTGCTGATCGATCGCACTGCGGCGCGATCGCTCCCGCCCAAGCAGGGGGTCGGCCTCGCGCGAAAGATCGCCGCAGATGTGGCTCTGCGGCTGTGGGCCGGCGGTGGCGTGGAGGCGCCCTGGATTCACTGTACCGATGCAGACGCGGTGCTCCCCGCCGACGCGTTGGAGCGTCCCCTCGCTCTCGCTGTTGACGACACCGACATGCCATCGCCCAGCGCGCTGCTCTACGACTTCGAGCACGTGCTGACGGGAGACCCCGACGGCGACGCCGCGGTGCTGCGTTACGAAATCTTCCTGCGCTACTACGTCCTCGGGCTGCGAAGCGCCGGCTCGCCGTGGGCGCACCAGAGCATCGGCAGTACGATCGCCGTCGCTCCGGACGCCTACGCGGGGGTTCGGGGTTTCCCGCGGCGGCTGGCCGGCGAGGACTTCCACCTCCTCGCGAAGCTGGCAAAGCTCGCGCCGCTGCGCGCACTGCGCGGCGAACCCATTCGCCTCTCCGGGCGCGTATCCCGCCGCGTTCCCTTCGGCACCGGGGTCGGCGTTGCGACGGAGCGGCGCCGCATCGCCGACGGAGAGCCGTTTCCCGCCTACGATCCCCGGACCTTCGATGCGTTGGGGGTCTGGCTTGCCACCCTGTCCGACATTGGCGGCAGTCCGGACGCGTCGATCGCAGAGCGGTTCGATCGGCATTCGATCTCCCGGCCCGATGTCGACGCCGGAGCCCTGTGGCGCGTTCTCCTGGAGGTGGGCGCCGTCGACGCGGCGGAGGCCGGCCGCGCGGGGGGCGCCCGCCGACTCCACCAGGCCTTCGACGCGCTCCGGACGCTGAGGCTCGTTCACGCGATCCGCGACCGATGGCTGCCCGCCCTTCCGCTCGAGACTGCCATCGCCGAGGCCGACTTCCTTGCGGGCGTTACCCCGGGAGACCTCGCCGCAGTCCGCGCGCGGCTGGCCGTCCTGGAGGCCGCGCCGGATTCGCTCGCCGGGACGACGCCCGTGGTGGTATGAACGGACTTTCCGATCGTCCGGAGGCAGACTCATGAAAGTGCTTCGCGATCGCGTGGCCGTGGTGACGGGCGCGGGGAGCGGCATCGGGCGCGCCACCGTGGAGCGGCTCGCGCGCGAGGGGTGTTCGCTGGCGCTGGTCGACATCGACGCGGAGCG
>JABSQW010000245.1 GCA_013215605.1 Myxococcales bacterium | reverse complement strand
GCCGCGGCCGCGCCGCCCTGGAAGAGGAACAGCCGTGTACCACCCCACAGGCGTTCGAGCATCGCGCCGAGCCAGAACAGCAGCGCGAGACAGACCAGGAAGTGCAGCCCCACTTCGTGAACCGCGGCGTGGGAGAAGATCGTCTCGAGACTCGGCTGAGCGGGCTTCAAGCCGTGGACGCGCCCGGCCAGCGTCTCGAGGGGAGCGCGAGCGCGCTCCATGATGCCGTCGAGCGTCTCTTGGCGACGGCGCGTCAATCCGGAGGGTATCGGCGGCGCGCCGCGGCGATCGCGCTGGAGCCTGCGGGCCTGGTCGTGATTGTCGAGGCGCGCCGCACCGACATACTCCTCGAGGTCCGGGCTCGGAACGAGGTGCGGTTGCTCGATGAAGTAAGCGCTCGCCTCTTCGAGCGCCTCGCTTCGCTCGCGTTGGGCAATCACGCTGGCGCTGTGCGTTGCGACGAAGCTGGCAGTCAGCGCCAGGCACACGACGCCCGTCAGTACCGGCAGCCTTCGGGGGCCTTCGATCTGGCTCGACGTCACCGACATGCCAGGTTCGCGAATCCTCCGGGCGACGCGCGTCGATCGGCCGACTGCGCGAATCGCCGCCCTCTAAACGGCGATTTCGCGGCATTTCTGTACGGATTTCGGCCATCTGGAGGGGGCCAGCCGTCACGCTGAACGCGTCCGGGATCCCGTCTTCGGGATCGCGGCTATGCTGAGCCGCTGCCTCGCAGGGAGCCGCCCCATGAACGCCGCACGAAGACGCAGCTGGCGTTCCCAATGTGCCAGGGTCGCGGCGTTTTCCGGAATCGTGGGCGCGCTGACCGCGGGTTGCGGAACGGATTCCGGCGACGCACCCGCTTCGAGCGCCCCGGCGACGGACGCAAACAGCGGGACGGCTCTGCGCCCGGCGACCGCCCGCTGGGAGATGGTCGACATGCTGCGGGAAAGCGCAGCACAGGAGTACCACGAGTCCGACGGGGGCGGCCGCGCGTGGCTCGAGCCCATCGACGGAGAGCCTCCGCTGGCACGCGTGGGCGTCCGGGGCCGCTTTCGCATCGTCTACGAGGCCGGTCCCCTCGGCATCGTGGAGGGTGGTCTCGTGTTCCTGCAGGTATCGCCGTTCTGGAACTGGAGCACTCCCCAGACCGAGGAGCCTCTCGCTCCCGGCTACACCGAGCTGCGAACTCCCGCCGAGGGTGTGCGGCTCGAGGGGCGCACCCTCGATCAACAGCTCCTCGGGGTCTTCATTCGAGGTCGCGCGCTCGCCGCGGGGGAGCGCGTCGAGATCCTCTACGGCGCGGGACCGGCGGGCGTCGGCGTCGATCGCTACGCCGAGAAGAACTCGCGCTTTTGGATCGCGGTCGACGGTGACGGCGACGGCGTGCGCAAGGTGCTCGCCGATTCACCGGGTGTCGAGGTGGTGGCGTCGACGCCCGCGCAGCTCGTCGTCGGGATTCCGTCCACGGCGCGCGTCGGAGACGAGGTGCGCGTGACGCTCGCGGTGCTCGACGCGGTGGGCAACACGGGCGTCGATGTGACCGGTGAGATCCGCTTCGACGCTCCCGAGGGTCTCGAGCTTCCGACGAGCGTCAACCTCGCCGAGGACGCTGGCGGCCGCGCGTCCGTGACTGCGCGCGTTACGGGTCCGGGCATCCACCGGTTGCGCGCCACCGCACCCGGCGGACTCGAGGCCGAGAGCAATCCGCTGGCGGTGAACGACGGCCCCCGGATCCTCTGGGCCGATCTGCACGGACACAGCGCGCTGTCCGACGGCACGGGGACGCCGTCCGACTACTTCGTCTACGCGCGAGACGTCGCCGGTCTCGATGTCGTGGCGCTCACCGATCACGACCACTGGGGCATGCTGCCCCTCGACTCGCACCCGGAGTCGTTCGCGGAGATCACACGGACCACACGCGCGTTCCACGCGCCCGGGCACTTCGTGACCCTCCTCGGCTACGAGTGGACGAGCTGGATCCACGGCCACCGTCACGTGCTGGTCTTCGACGACGAGGGAACGCTCGTGAGTTCGCTCGATCCCGCCACGGAAACTCCCGCCCAGCTCTGGTCGGCGCTCGAGGGCGTCCGCGCGCTCACGTTTGCCCACCACTCGGCGGGTGGCCCGATCGCCACCAACTGGGAATTCCCGCCGGATCCCCACTTCGAACCGGTCACCGAGGTCGTCTCCGTACACGGCAGCTCCGAGGCTCCCGACGGCCCGCGCACGATCTACAGCCCGGTGCCGGGAAATTTCGTTCGCGACGTCCTCGATCGCGGCTTCGTACTCGGGTTCATCGGAAGCGGCGACAGTCACGACGGCCACCCGGGCCTGTCGCGACTCGCGAATCCGTCGGGGGGCCTCGCTGCCATCGTGAGTGAGGACCTGACTCGGGAAG
>JABSQW010000244.1 GCA_013215605.1 Myxococcales bacterium | reverse complement strand
GTCACGCTGGTGAAGTCGTCTCGACTCATGAACTTCGTCGGGCAGACGGATCCGCACCAGTTGCACTCGTCGCAGTAGTTGGCCTCGGGGGGCAGAACCGGTGTCGGTGCCAGGGCTGCCGTCGTGACCGTTGCGCCGAGTGCGACTGCGGCGCCGTGCGATTCGGTGAGGATGTTGCCCGACATGCCGAAGAACCCGACACCCGCCGCGGCGGCGAGGTGGCGCTGCGACAGCACGGGTACCGTGCCCATCGGGAAATCGGACTCGCGCGCCGGATGGCGCCTCGCCGCTTCGCGTTGTTCGTCGTTTTGCGGTTGGACATCGCGGTGGTCTCCGCCCGAAGGCGTGTTGCCCGCGTAGACGGGCACTGCCTCGAAGCCGAAGCCGCGCAGCGAGTGCGCGAGCTCCGATGCGACCCCCTGGACGATGTTGTTCGTGCGGATGTAGTCCGCCTGGTAGGGGCCGTGGTCGACCTTTCCCATGTACGCCTCGAGCTTCTCTTCGTCGAGGGGGAACGCGAAGACGATCGCCGAGCGCGCGCCTTCGAGCTCGCGCGTGAGGTCGGTGGATGGAGGACCGCCGGCCAGGCCCTCGCGGTTGCAGATGCCCACGGCACAGGCTCCCGAAGTTTTCACGAACTTCAGGTGTCGCTCTCGAATCACGTCGATGTCGAGATCCGGCATGGCCCTATCGTAGTCCAAGTCGCCGTCGCTTCCGGGGTCCGACCCTCTGCGACTCGAGATAGCGTATACAAGTCGGGTTTCCCGCTTTCGAGCCGAGCTGAGGAGAAGATCCATGAGCGAGCGCCATTACGACCCCGAGATCGCGCCCATCGTCCCGAGCCTGCCCACCACGTCGGACTGGTCCGACATGCCCAAGGCGCGCTCCGCCATGGTAGAGATGATCGAGCAGCTCACGAATCAGCACGAACCCGAGGGAGTGACCTGGACGGACCCGACGATTCCAGGGCCCGCTGGCGATCCCGAAGTGTCGGTGCGTGTGTACCACCCGGACGGGGCGGAGGGTCCGCTTCCTGGCGTGCTCTGGATCCACGGCGGCGGTTTCTGCTTGGGGTCCATCGAATCCGAGCACGTGGGCGCCGCCGGCGCGGCCGTGCACGCCGAGGCGGTGGTGGTGTCCGTCGAATACCGGCTGGCGCCCGAGCACCCCTTTCCCGCCGGCATCGAGGACTGCTACGCGGCTCTCGTGTGGATGGCGAAGAACGGCGGTGAGCTCGGGATCGACGTCGACCACCTGGCTGTTGCGGGTGGCAGTGCCGGGGGCGGCATGGCGGCCGGCACGGCCCTCGTGGCGCGCGATCGCGGCGGCCCGAATCTCTCCTTCCAGCTCCTCAACATCCCGGAGCTCGACGACCGTCTCGAGACGTCGTCGATGAAGCAGTTCACCGACACACCGCTCTGGAACCGACCCAATGCCATCGTGAGCTGGCGCTACTACCTGGGCGACATGCTGGGCGGCGATGTCTCCCCCTACGCGGCGCCGGCGCGCGCCGAGGATCTCAGCGGACTTCCGCCCGCCTACGTATCCACCATGGAGTACGACCCGCTGCGCGACGAGGGCCTCATCTACGCTATGCGGCTGCTCGAGCACGGAGTCTCGGTGGAGCTCCACCAGTTTCCCGGCACCTTCCACGGGTCTTCGCTCGTCGGCGGCGCCGAGGTGTCGAAGCGCTCGAGCCGCGAGATGCTCGACGCGCTTCGGCGGGGGCTGCGGCGCTGATCGCGATCGCCAGAGCCGTTGCGAGTACGAATCACCGAAACAGTGCAGCCGCCGTTGCTTCCATCTGCTTCTGCTTGGTCTCGAGGCTGCGGAAATCTCCTCCCTGCATCGCCCAGGAGGGAAGTAGCGTTGCGGTGACTCCCATGTCTTCGAGCCGCTGGTAGGTGTCCCGGTCCGCCTGTCCGCGCGGCGACAGGAAGATTTCGAAGGGCTCGGAATCGCGGCCGATTTCGCGGCGCGCGCTGCGGATCCGCTCGATCAGCGCCGGAACCTCGTCAACGGGAAAGTCGAGCCCCATCCAACCGTCGTGGCGAGCAGCGCGCCGAACGGCTGCGTCGCTGTGTCCCCCGATGTAGATGGGAATCGGGTGCCCGGGAAGGGGCAGCGCGTGAACGCGCGGAAAGTCGAAGGACTCGCCGTGAAGCTCGCCGCTGCCTTCGTCGAAGAGCATTCGCATGACCTCGAGCATTTCATCGCAGCGCTTGCCGCGGCTCTCGAAGTCGTGACCGAGCAGCTCGATCTCCTCGCGCAGCCAGCCAACGCCCGCGCCCAGTGCCACGCGCCCCTGAGTGAGCAGAGCCGTCGTGGCAAGGCTCTTCGCCACGCTGAAGGGATCGCGCATGGGGAGCACGTAGACGTAGGTGCTGAAGAGGAGCTTCGTGGTGACTGCAGCCATCGACGCGATGGCGGGCCACGGATCCAGGAACGGCCGCGTGGGCTCGAGCTCGTAGTCCGAGTAGGGGTAGGAGGTCTCCGTGTGTTCGGGCAGGGCGACGTGGTCCGGGAGGACGACACCGGTGAAGCCGAGATCGTCCGCGGTCCGCGCGATCTCGAGCAGCTGCTCGGTCTCCGTGAAGATGAGGGATTGCCAGAAGCGCATGGACGGGTCCTCCGAGCGGTTGCCGGGGTCGGCGCTCCATCGTACTGAAACTCGTCCCCGCCCCCATGAGCGCAAAGGCGGCGAGGAAGCACGGCTCCGTCGACTATTTCGCGAGGAAACCGAGGGAGCGGCGCAAGGACTCCTCGTAGCCCAGGCGCTCGATCTCCGGCCCGAGCTGCTCGATCTCGTAGTAGCCGTCGTAGACGCTCGCGTCGAATGCCGTGAGAATGCGTTCCAGCGGGATGATGCCGTCGCCGAGTGGGACTCGCTCCGGTGTGGCAACGGTGCCCTCCGCGAAGTCGCTGACTTGCACGAGGCCGATCAGGTGGCTTCGCTCCGCGACATCTTCGTAGAGGAAGCGTTCGGTCCAGGCGTTGTTGATCTCGCAGCAGATCTTGAGTTGCGGTGAGCCAAGCGTCTCGGCGAGATCGAGGGCATCGTGCAGCGTGTGGATGAAGCAGAGGTCGACCCGCAGTGACCCGGTGTGCTCGAGCACGAGAACCACTCCTGCGCGCTCGGCGGCGGGTAGCAGGCGCTCGAGGATGCCGAGGAACGCCGCCTGGGACTCCGGGTAGGGGCGTCCGCGTCCGGAGCCCGTGACCAGGGTGACGGTCGATGCACCGAGTGCGCCGGCCTGGGCGACCAGTCGGGACGCCTCGTCGATCTCCGCGGACCAACACTCCGGCTCGTGGAGGGAGAAGAAGCCGCAGGTACCGAAGCCGGAAACCCTGAGACCGCTCGCCTCGAGGGCCCGCTGTGCGGCGTCGAAGCCCACATCGGCGACCTTGGTGCGAAGCAGGGCCACCGCTTCCACGCCGACGGATGCGTAGTGGGCGAGGTCCTGCTCGAAGCTCCAGCCGACCGAGCTGACCTGGCTGACCGAGATGCGGCGCATGCGCTCCTACGCCTCCAACCCTTCACGGCTTCCAGCGACGTTCGCCAGCCAGGGCGTGATCGGGAGCGCGTCGGCCTCGCACGCGAGCGTGACACACCCGCCCCGATCGCTGAGTTGTGCAGGCAGCCTCTGCGCAGCGCCAGGGCGCCCGTGCACACTTCCGTCGACGACGAGAATCGGCAACCCCGAGAGGGGCACTTCCTCGATCGCTCCCTGGGGAAGCTCCGCGAGCCCGCCGTCGATGGCGATCACGCCGGCCAGCGCTTCGGCCCAGCAACGGGCGAGAGCCAGACACAGCGTCGCCCCCTGACCGACGCCCAGCAGGAAGGGCGGCTCGGGCGAGCGGCGCCGCGCGTCGAGCACGAAGCGCTCGAGCGCGATCAGCGCGAGTCCGAAGCTGCAGGGCTCGGGCCCCCGCTCGTCGGCGAGGTACCAGTCGCCGCTGCGAGTGGGAACGCCGAAGCGGCGTGGGTCCGCGGTACGCGGTGCCTCGAGGGAGAGCAACGAGAAGTCACCGCGCAGGGGCTGAAGCCACGCATCGACGGCGTGCTCCCGGTCGCCCAGAGCGACGATGAGTGGAGCGGTGCCTGTCGTCATCCCGAACGGTACGAATCCGAGCGACGGTCGCGGCGTCACGCCGTCTTCTTCTCGAGCCGACGCGCAGCTTCCCGGCCCGCGATGGCGCCGAACACGATTGCGGGGCCCAGCTGCGCTCCGCCGCCCCAGTAACCG
>JABSQW010000243.1 GCA_013215605.1 Myxococcales bacterium | reverse complement strand
GGCTTCTCGGTGGTCACCGCTGCAGACGGCGAGGAAGGTTGGCAGACCTTCTGCCAGACCGGGGCCGGCGTCGTGGTCACGGATATGTCCATGCCTCGCTGCGATGGCATCGAACTTCTGCGCAGGATCCGATCGCGTTCCGATGTGCCCGTCATCGTGTTCAGCGGCCACGGTTCGATCGAGAGCGCCGCCGAGGCCTTCAAAGCCGGAGCCGACGACTTCGTCAACTCTCTGGATGTCGATATCGATGATCTCGTCGGGCTCGTTCGAGACGCGGTAAACGCGAGCCACGCGCCGCCCAGCAGCGTCGAGCTCGAGAGACGGCTCGTCGGCGACAGCGACGCGATCGCCAGGGTGCGCTGGCAGCTGAACGGCTTGGCACCTTTGTTCACACCCGTGATCGTCTCGGGCGAGCCGGGGACGGGCCGTTCGACTGCAATCCGGGTCATGCACGAGCTGGGAGCCACGAGCAGTGGCCCGCTCCACCGGTTCGACGCGAGCACGTTCGTGCCAACCGAAGTTCCTCAGAGCAGCTCCATCGCGGGGATCCACCTGGTGGACGTGGAGCACCTGACCCCGGACGCCCAGAAGTACTGGAAGAACCGACTCGATCAAGATGAGAGGTCCGGCCTTCGAAGCCCCCTGAGAATCTTCGCCAGCACGTCGGCCAAGCTGCCTGCGCTCATCCAGGCGGGAGCATTCGACCCGCGGCTTGGCCAGGCCCTGCTTCGCTTCGAGGTCGAGATGCCACCTCTTCGTGACCGCTCAGGCGACGTGCCACAGATCTCCAAGGCACTCCTGAAGAAGCTCGGAGCGGCTGTGGGACGCGAGAGGATTCAGCTGTCTCCGGCGGCCCTGAAGTACCTGGAGAGCTGTCGCCTGCCGGAGAATCTCCGACAGCTGCAACGCCTGCTGGAACGCGCGATCGCCTACTCAATCGGGAAGGTCATCCGAAGGCAGACCCTCCAGGAGTTGATGGCCGATCTCGAGAAGACCGTCGCGAGCATGAGACAGGAGCGGCAGCTGCTCGAGCGAGAGAAGCTGCTCGAAGCCTTGCGACAAACGGGCGGGAACATCACGCAGACCGCCGAGATCCTGGAAAAGAGTCGAGCCGCGGTCTATCGCCTGATCGCCAAGCACGAAATCCCGCTCTCTCGGAGAACCTAGGACGGGCCATTGGAACGCCTGACCCGGCTCAGCCTCGAGCACCCGATGCCGACGCTAGCCATGCTGGCCGCCACGGTGATCACGACCGCTCGCCGGCTGACAACCGCATCCACGCTGGGAAGCGAGGACTAGGCGCATGCACCGCCTGGCAGAATTCTCGCTCCGCCGCCCGTGGCTCACGCTGGGGGTGTTGCTCGTGATCACGGGCGTGCTCGGCGCCGGCGTACCGCGTGTGAAGCCTGCCTACGGATTCCGGGTGCTGATCGGTGCCGATCACCCGGCGATCCAGGCACTCGACTCGCTGATCGATGAATTTGCCGGGGGCTACCCGGCGCGCATTGCCTGGAAGTGCGGCCGGGGGGAGCCGTGCAACACGGTCTTCGACGCCGCTTCGCTGGAAATGGCCGACGCGCTGACGCAGGAGCTGGCGGCAGCGGCTCCGGTCATGAACGTGTTAGGCCCCGCGAATGCTCCTGTGCTGGTCTCGAATGCGGACGGCTTCGCAGTTCGCCGCTTCGTGGAGAACGGGGTGACTGCGAGCGATGCCCGGGAGCTGGCGCAGCGCGTGCTCGACGATCCCCTGTGGGTGGGCACCCTCGTCTCGCCCGACGGGCACGTGGGCGTGATCGTCGTGCAGCCCGCTGACAACGAGCCCGAGACCGATCTGCTGCTGACGGACACGATCGATGCGGTTCTCAAACCGTTTCGTGCTGAAGGGTTCTCGTACCACCTCGTTGGCGATATCACCGACGTCTACATGGGCCGAGCGCTGGCCGAGAGCACGAATGCACTGATGCCGGTCATGATCCTGGTGATCGGAGCGCTCCTCTATCTGATGACGCGCTCCTGGCAGCAGTCCCTGGTCACCTTGGCGACGATGGGCGTGGGCTTTCTCTGGACGCTCGGTGCACTGGGCTGGCTCGGCTGGCCCCAGGACGGGATGCTCGAGGTGCTCCCGGTACTGGTGGTGAGCGTGGGCGTGTGCGATGCAGTGCACCTGCTGAGCCGATACGCGGCGGAGCGCAGTCTCGATCCGGCGGCCCCTGCGCGCGGTGCCTTGTTGGCGGCAGCCCGCGATGCCGGTCCAGCGTGCGTGATCACGACGCTCACCAGTGCCGGGGCCTTCGCCTCCTTTACGGTTAGCAATCTCGATACGTTCATCCACTTCGGCGTGATCCTGCCGGTGGGCATCTTGGCCTGCCTGGTCCTGACGTTTTCACTGCTCCCTATCGCGATCACCTGGCTGCCGACCGAGTCGGCCCGTTCCACGGAGGAGAGTCGCGCCTGGCGCCCGCTGATGGATGCCGTCCTGGCCACGAGTTCCCGGCGTACGACGCCGCTGCTCGCAGCGAGCGCGCTGCTGCTGGCCGTCTTCGGCTACGGCTGGGCGGTGCACCTGCACGCCGACACCGACTGGCTCGAGGCGTACGGCGAGTCGAGCCCGGTCGTGCAGGCGATCAGATTCGTCGAGGACTCGCTCGGAAGCTCGGAGACAATCGAGGTGGACGTCCGCCTGCCTCCGGGAACGCAGATCGAGGACCCGGCCACACTCGCCACGTTGTCGGACTTCTCCCAGAACCTCTCCCGGATCGACGGGCTCGGCGAAGCCGAGAGCGTCCTAGATCTGATCGAGCGGGTCAACCGGATTCTGTCCGGAGACGCGCCCGAATTCGAACGGCCCGGAGATTCTCTGGCGGCCAACGCGGAGCTTCTCGAGTTGATCGGATTCGACGACCCGGAGACCCTGGGTCGCTGGCTCAGCCTGGATCGATCGCGGCTGCGGGTCTCGCTAGGCGGGGCGCAGCTCTCGATGCATGAGCGGGAGGCGGCCCTTGAAGAGGTGCACCGTGTGATCCGGGAGACACTGCCCTCGAGTTGGCAGGTGCAGCTGACCGGTGAATTCTCGATTGAACACGATTGGGTCCGCGACGTGCAAGCCACCCAACTCCGCAGCTTTCCGATCGCATTCGCGATCGTCTTCGTCCTCGGCTCCATCTTCCTGCGCTCGTGGCGACTCGGGCTCGCGGCCATGGTGCCCACCCTGCTTCCCGTGATTGTGGTGCTCGGCGCCATGGGCTGGCTCGGCATGAGCCTCGACGTGGCGCGGGCCATGATCGCCGCCGTGGTGATCGGCATCGGCGTGGACGACTCCATGCACGTGCTCGCGCATTACAAGAAGCGCCGTGATGCCGGCGATAATTCGCACAACGCGATGCGCGCCGCTCTGCGTCACTCCGGCCGGGCGGTGGTCACGACCTCCGGGGCCCTCGCGCTGGGCTTCCTCACGCTGATGATGTCGGCGTGGCAAACGGTGGCGACGTTCGGGTTTTTCGTGGCGCTCTCGATCCTGGGCGCGCTCGCCGCCACGCTCCTGGTGTTGCCCGCGCTGGTATTCGCGTTCGCGCCGAGGAGCCGCGACTCAGCTGAAGAAACCCCTTCCAACGAGAGCCTCCGCAGTGGCCTGGTCAGGTCTGGGATCGTCCTTCTGCCTCTCGCGGTCGTGTCCATCGTATCGCTCGGCGTGGCCTCGCAAGACGAGCGCCCCATGAGATCGCCTTGTTGGATTTTACCCGAGGGGCACGTCATGACGTTGCCCGGTTGGACGTGCCCTTTACAGTTCCTCGATCAAATTCGCTGGGTCGTGGACAGCGAGGGCAGGCGACAGCTACTGACCAGCGCGGGCGCGATCGAGCGAGCTCTCTCGACCTCCGAGTCCAGCGTACCGGTCGGAATCCTCCGCCGCGGCGAGCAGCGCGTAGTCGACATCGAGTTGGTGGAGAATACGCCGCTGCGTCGCACAGCTACCGTCGCATCTGCGACTGTCATCGCGGCTGGCCTGATGATCCTCCCGGTGCTGCTGCTGCTGTATTCGAGGTCGCGCGCCGCCCTGCCACTTGCTGTCTTCTACTCGGCGATCGGGGTGGCCGTGATCGCGGGGTTCAGCGGCCAGTACTTGGCATTTCTGAACACCGCGGCGATCATCGCCATGGTCGTCGCACCCGCGGCCATTGTCCAGATCGGCATGGTGTTTCCATCGGAGTCCACTTTCGTTCGACACTCCCCTCACCTCTACCAAGCCCCCTATGCGATCTCCGCACTGCTCGGTGTCATCGCACTGTTTGCGCTCAACCGGGCGCCAGTTCTCTGGCCCACCTTCATATACCTGCTCCTGCTGCTATCGGGCATCGCGTGGTCGGTGATGCTCGCGTCCTGTTGGTTCTCGGTTCGTGAGTCGACCTCCCCATCGAGTCGCTCGCGGGCTGGCTTCGTCGTCGTCGCCAGCCTGGTGCTTCCGGCGATCGTCTCGGTTCCTCTCGGCTGGGAGACCGGTCCCGCTGCAGTGGCGGCGACCTATCTGTGGACCTGGACTCTCCTGCTCCCGGTACCGATCGCGTTCGCCATCAGCCGATTCAATCTCTTCGACGTCGGTTGGCATGTCCGAAGGGGCAGCGCGCGAATCGTCTACTTCATGTCGACCGCCTTGTTCGTCTCAGGCCTGATCTACCTGGGTACCTACCTCACGGGAAACCCCGAGAGTGAAACGGACTTCGGCCTGCTCTTCATCGCGGCGTTTGGCTGCCTGGCCGCCGGCGAAGCGCTTCGGCGACCCCTCTTCGGATTCATCGAAGCGGCGCTCTCGCCGCGCACGGAGGAGCTTCGGCTGCTTCGCGATCGTTGCTCCGGAGAGATGGCGAAGCTCCAAAGCGAACACGAGATCAGTCGCCTCGCGCTGTCCGTCTTGATGGACGGGATCCACATTCGCTCGGGTTGGATCTCGCTCCGGCGCGGCGCCGTATGGGAGGCGGCTCAGTCGGTTGGAGACATGGGCCCGCCATCGCAAGAAACGACGCTGGCTGCCGACGAACGGGTTGCCAGTACCCCGGTGGCCTACCTGGAGACCGAAGACGCATCCGAGAACCGTTCTCGGCTGATGACCGCTGGAATCAACCTCGTCGCACGCATCGCACACGGAGACGAGCGGCTCGGGCTGGTCCTGCTGAACAGGGACGATTCCAGGCCCGTGCTCTCCGGCTTCGAGCTCGAGTTCGTTGCCTCCGTGGCTTCCCAGGCCGCAATCGCGATCCACAACTCTCGGCTTGCCGACGAGAGAGCGGCGGTGGAACGTGACGCGGCCACGGCCCGGCTGGCGGTGGATCTCGTACACGACGTCGGGAAGGACCTGGGGTGGATGCGGGGGCTCGCCAACCGACTGGCAGAGCAAACCAGCTTCGATGACAAGTTGCATCGCGGAGCCAGCCAGGTAGGCGAGCTCGCAGACGCGCTCGTCGAGCGAATGAAGGCCTTTCTGCAGGACGCGACGGCCACCCGGAACGACTCACCCAGTATCGCGCGAGTGGACGAACTCATCGAACGATCCCTTCGGAGCCTCATCGACCGCAGTGGAGTCGACAAGATACGAATCAGCCACGATCCCACCATCCGTCGCGTCCGCTGCCACGAGAACGTGGGGCGAGTGCTCTTCAACCTGGTCGACAACGCGATCCAGGCGTCCGATCCCCCGGATGAGGTTCGCGTCGCGGCCACGATGAGCCCGGATGGGTGGCTGGTCGTGTCGGTCGAAGACTCGGGCTGCGGAATACCGCCTGGTCTACTCTCACACGTGATGGAGCCCGGCTTCACGACCCGCCGCTCCCAGGGGGGGGTGGGGGTCGGTCTGTCACTCTCGCGCGAGCTGACGGAGGCCCTCGGCGGCAAGCTAGAATTGTCGCTACCCGCCGGAGGCGGGGTCCGTGCAGAGATTCAGGTGCCAATCCCCGAGAGCTGGAGAACCGATTGATGGAACGGATCACCCGGCAGCGCGGTCTCTCGGTACGTCTCGATTGCGCAAGCCAACCACGATCGAGCCCGGCCCGCATCGTTCTGATTGCCCTCCCCGCGATTCTGCTCTTCGTTTCTTCTCCAGCTTCCCCTGTCGATGCGGATGCGGTCCCCGAGAATCCGACCAAGCTGCTCCAGAAGGCATTCGCGAATCAATACGACGTCGACAGCACCGCCACGATCGAACTCGTCATCCGGAACCGCTCCGGGCAGGAGAGACGCCGCAACTTCGAGGCCGCATCGAAGATCATCGAAGACCGGCTGCACTCGATCGGTCGACTCACCTACCCGGCGTACCTCCGCGGGATGACGATTCTCCAGATCGAAGCCCAAGACCGCAGCCACGACGCGTTCATCTACCTCCCGTCGACCCAGACAGTGCGGCGTGTCTCGACGGCACAGCGCGGAGACGCCTTCTTCGGGACGGACGTCACGTACGAAGATCTCGAACGCCGATACGCCAGGGACTACGACGTCATCGATCTATCCACCGAACTCATCGGCGGCGAGCCTACGCACGTGGTGCGAGCGCACCCCCAACTCAGGCAGACCTACCACGAGGTCGTCTTCTGGCTGGCGCAGTCGGACCAGGTGATCCTGCAAGCCCACTACTTCAAGCGAGGCGCACAAGAGCCGTATCGGACGATCGTAGCGCCGCGATCTTCGATGCAGAAGACCAATGACCACACGTTGCCGACGCGACTGATCGTCGAGAACCTCGCCCGAGGAACCACGACGGAAGTCACCTATCGGCAGCTGGCCATCAACCCGGAGATCGATGACCGGGTTTTCTCGGTGCGAACGCTCGAGCAGAAGGGTCCGATTCCGGCATCCCGTTAGCCCCGTATCGGGGCCTGGTCCCGATACGGAAGCTGGGTGAGCGCTTTTTGCGAAGCGCGACCCTGCCGACCGCCAGCTGGCTGGCCGCCAGTGCGCCGAGGCCCACGATCGGTAACGCCGGGACCGGGGACCGTGAGGCGCGTCACCGAGTTTTCCGAACCCAGGCGATCCAGGCTGCCAGAGCGGCAGTCTTCTCTTCCTTTCGCCACGGCCCTTCGTTCTCAGGGCGTAGCGCGCTGAGCTCGGCGAGCAGATCTCCTTCAGAACGCGAGAACTCCTCGCTGCATGTGGACCAGATCGATTTCTGGTCCAGCATCTCGATACGACGGCCGGCTCGCGTAAGCGCTAGGCGAAACGATTCGCGGACTGCAATTCCTTCTTCGATATGGATCTGCGTATGAGAACCGATCGCCTGCTCGAAGGTCGCCGCGGGCCGCCCCCGGCTCACGAGAATGCCGACGAACGCGACTCGGTGGCCGGAGGATGCCAGCGTACTCTCGACTTCGCCGATTGCTCGCTCGGTGGACCGGCGTTGCCGCCGCAGACCCTTCTCGAGGGCCGCCTCTGGGTCGGCCGGACGTGGAACTCGCTCGAGCCCTTCGAATCCGCCGGCAACGTGGTAAGGCTCTTTGGCCGGCCGATCATCGGAGTCGGCGATCTCGAGCCGGTCGGTGCGCAGCACGCGCAGCCCTGATTTGCCGAGGGTAACGGTCGCCGTTGCAGCCCAACCGAGATGGGCCGATATGCCGATCGCCGCTCTCCGCATTCGGCTCGTATCCACACCGCGCCTCCGTCGAGCAAGAACGTCGCCTAACGGATCGGTGATCAGCGGCGCGGTAGTCACTGACCTCCAGCGCCAAGCCACTTGAGCCCCGCCGCCAGACTCTAACACGTTCGGTCGCGGCGCAGCCTAACGGATCGGCGCTCAGCGGCCGGGGCGCCTTGCTGCCGGGGCCGAAACGCCTGGTCACTTCGTGTTGACTCTCATCACCGTTGCGGCCACGCCTCAGCCATTCGGCTGCAATGCCTTGGCAGGGCGAGACCCGAAAACGTAAGCTCTTGCGATGCGAGCGAGAAGTTTCCTGTTCGCAGCGCTGGGTGTGACCCTCGCCTGTTCTCCCGACGAGCCTTTGCAGAAGGTTGAGAAGGTCGCGCCGGTGCGCGCCTCGGCCGCCCGTGCACGAGCGCCCGCAGACGAACGAAAGTACGATCGGCAGACCCGCCAGGTCGCGCTTCCGGGCGAGTACGACGTGCCCCCGCTGACGCAGGAGATTCGCATCGGGTACGCGTCGGAGGCCGCCGCGCCGGGCGCTCGCCTGGTGGTCGAGCGGCCGCGCGTACTCTCGCGGGGCTTCGGGTGGAGCGTGGTGGACGACCTGCCACTCCGCTTCGAACACGGCGCGTCGCGCTGGCACGACCTGGCGATCGACCTGCCACCCCATACCACCCGGGTGCGTCTGCGAATCGAAGCCGACGACTCGGCTCC
>JABSQW010000242.1 GCA_013215605.1 Myxococcales bacterium | reverse complement strand
GCGCTTCTCCCGGTGCGACGCGACGCCCTCCGCCGCGTCGGGCCCGCCAAAGCCGAAGAACTCGTACCCGAGCGACGCGTCGAACACCGGGCCCATCGATCGGTACCAGTGATTGAGCGTGTGCTTCGTCCAGCGGATCGCGCTCTGCGCGCCGTTGGCCAGGGCGCCTGCGACCTCGAGCGCCTTGTCGTGTACCTCCGACTCGTCCACGCAGAGCGAAACCAGACCCATGCGCTCGGCCTCCTCGCCCATCAGCGTCTCGCAGGTCAGCAGGTAGTACTTGGCCTTCGCCATGCCGCAGAGCAGCGGCCAGCAGATCGCCGCGTGATCACCGGCAGCCACGCCGAGGCGCGTGTGTCCGTCGAGGATCTTGGCGTTCTTCGCCGCGATCGACACGTCTGCGAGTAGCGCGACGACCAGACCGGCGCCCACGGCGTGGCCGTGAATTGCCGAGACGATGGGTTTGCTGCAATTGATGACGTTGAGGACGATGTCGCGAGCCTCGCGCATCACGCGGGTGCGGATCGCGTAGTCGTCGATCACCCCTTCGATGAGGTCGAAGCTTCCGCCGGCGGAAAACGATCGCCCGGCCCCCTGGATGATGGCGACGCGGACATCCGGATCGCGGTCGATGGCCAGCCACACGTCCGCGAGGTCGGCGTGCATCTTCGGGTTCACGGAATTGAGGCCTGGCCCATCGAGAACGACGCGGAGGATCCCGTCGCCGGGCCGCTCGAACTTGAGGCTGTCGAAAGCTGCGTAGCGGTCGCTCATTTCTTCTCCTGCCGAAGCTGCTGTGGGTCACCCTCGCATGGATCTGCCCCCGGATACGTTGAGAATCTCACCGGTGATGGGCCGTCAAACTCGTTCTCCATCGAACGTCCCGTCGTACCGCACGCCGTCCGGTGCGTCGGATCAATCTACGCCCTCGGACCACGGCCCGGGGAAGCCGCGCGCGGTTTCGACGTAGGCGACCGCGTCCTCCGCGATCAGCAGCCGCTCCTCGACGAGGCGGGCCGATGCACGGGCCACCTCCTTCACGTACGCGTCGCGCGATGGGTAGCGGTCGAGCAGCGGGGTTCGCGGGTCGCCCGACCTGCGTGCCGCGTCCCGATTGGGTGGGAACGGCACGAAGCTGCCGCTCCGCCCGCACAGATCACCGGCGGGATACCCCTCGCGAAACACGTTCCAACCGGTGTAGGTGCCGGTGGGTACCGCCGTCGGGGGCAGCTTCAAGCCGCCCTGCTCGTTGCCGTCGGCGTCGACCTGCGGCACGCGCACGCCGTACTCGAGTCCCTCGGGCTCGATGGGATCCACCCAATCGCCGGGCACGGGAATCCGATTCGCGGCAGTGGCGACACCGACTCCCGGCAGCACCGGAAACGCGAACTCAGCGTCCCGGACCAGCGTGCCGTCGGCGAGCGCGGGAACGCGACTCGCGGGCGGCGTCTTGCCCTCGGTGACCCACTCGTCGAGCGCCACGAAGAGCGCGCGGAGGGCCGGCGCGGGGTTCTGCGGGTTGCCTCCATTCACGCACGCATCGGCGCGGGCGAACGCGCCGCCCGCGTGCTCCGTTCCCGCGATGAGAAAGACGCGCGCTGTGGCCGGTAACACGAGGTCGCGCTTCCCGAGCGGATCGGTGTGCAGCAGCGAGGCGCCCTTGTGCCAGTATTCCGTCGAGCTGTTCACCTCGATGAAGCGCGGGTCGAAGCCATCGCCGCGCAGCAGCGCGCCCCGGCGTCCGGTGTGGGGATCCGTGGTCGAGGCCGCGCTCATGGGAAACCAGTTCTCCGGAAAACGGCGATTCGCGTGTTGACCGGCGCTGCGGCCCGGCTGCGCAAAGCGGTGGTTCGCGAATACCTTGCCGGCGCCGGCGATGTCCGCGAGTGCGCCGTCGAAAACGACCGTGTCTGCCTCGCTGCGATTCATTCCGAGCTCGACGAAGTGGCGCAGGAAGCGGCCGCTCTGGGAGACGCCAAACGCGAGCACGGCGCGCACCCCGCCCGGGGACTGCGCCGCCGTGACGGGGTTCACCGCGTTCTTCGACCCGGTCGGCGCGCGCAGGAACGACACGAGGTCGCGAGTGGCCGCGTAGCCGAGTCCGGCGACAGGGGAGTTCCGCGCCTCGTACCAGAAGTCGTAGATCGCGCCCCGCTGGAACGACTCCCCACCGAGCAGACGGATGTGGCGATCGTCGACGAACGCGAAGCCGTCGCTCGGAATCTCGCGCGGCGGATCCGACTCGCGCAGGCGGACACTCATGCGCGCGGACGCGGGGTCGAGATCGACGGCGGCGTAGCTCAGCGTCGCCGTGTCGGGGATCGGCGTCGGGAACACGCCGAAGACGAACTCGTCGCGAACCCGTCCCGTGAGCGGGCGACCCTCGCGCGTGGCGACGGGAAGCTCTACGCGCATCCTCGGGTCACGCGCGGGCTCGGCCTCCCAGGCGTTCCACACGATCGTGTATCCCCGACGCAGCAACAGAGCGTCGCCAAGTCCGGATCCGGCGGCGAGGCTGATGCCGTTCAGGAGACCCACGCCCACGGGCGTACCACGGTTGGTGACGTCGTAGAAGATCACGCCGCGCCCGCGGGTCGGGTCGACGGGCTGGAGGATCACGAAGGGCACCCGGTACCCGACGCGACCCGCGTCGTTCGTCGGTGCGAGGTCGAGATCGGCGATGGAGGCGTTGTGCGGACCCGCGGGATCCACCGCACCCCACGCAACCCCCGTGACCCTCTCGTATGCGCCCACCGTCCCGAACGCGCGACCCTCTTCGACGGGCTCGACGCTCTGCACCTCGATCGACGTCACGGCGGCGTCGCCCATCGGCGAAACCCAGAAGCCGATCGCCAGCGCGCCGACGGCACGGATCCACGTGCGAATCGAGGGGTGGCGACTCATGGAGCGAACTCTCCTCGATTCGGATCTTCCCCGGGGTGCGGGCGCCCAGTCTACACTGGCGCAGGATCTGACCGGAAATCGGAACGGGAACAGGAGAGCTTCATGGCCGGGCGTTTCGAAGGCAGGGTCGCGCTGATCACGGGTGCGGGCGGCGCGGGAATCGGATCGGCGAGCGCGCGCAAGTTTGCGGGCGAAGGAGCGGCCATCGTCGCTTTCGAACACCACGAGAAGCGCTCGCGCGCGGTCGGTGACGCATTGCGCGGGGAATTCGACGTTCCGGTGCTCGACTTCCACGTCGACATCGCCGATCGAGTGGCGGTGGACGCCGCCATCGCAGAGGCTTCGTCCGAGCTCGGAACGATCGACATCCTCGTCAACAACGCCGCGATCAACGAGCAGGGGAGCGTCTTCGAGTACGCGCCCGACACGTTCGACGAGGTCATCACCATCGACCTGAATGCCAACTGGTACATGATCCGCGCGCTCATCGGCGGCATGCGCGAGATCGGCCGCGGCTCGATCGTGAACGTGACCTCCGTGGCGGCGTACAACGGCGGCCGGGGACGCGAAGGCCCTTACTCGGCCGCCAAGGCCGGGATGAACGAGATCACGCGCAGCGTTGCGATCGAGGCCGGTCCCTACGGGATCCGCTGCAACGCGGTCGCGCCGGGCCTCCTCGAGTCGAAGTTCCTCGCAAAACACAGGGAGCGGCTCGCGGTCGAGGCCGACAACACGCCGCTGCGCCGCTTCGGCCGCCCGGACGAAATCGCGAGCGTCATCGCCTTCCTCGCCTCCGACGATTCGTCGTACATCACGGGCGAGGTCATCAACGTGAGCGGAGGCTGGCTGATGCGCGCGTGAGCGTTGCGCGCGGCCGGGCGCGGGAGCGGTCTCTGGGATCAGGACCCGAGGCGTGCCGCAAGAACGTGTCGCTTGACCTTGCCCATCGCGCCACGTGGGAGCTCGTCGACCACGTGGAAGGATTCGGGGATCTTGTAGCGCGCAAGCGCGCCCGAGCAGAGCTCGCGCAGCTCTTCGGGATCGATCTCGGCGCCGGAGGCGGTCTCGACGAACGCCACCGGAACCTCCCCGAGGCGCTCGTCGGGTCGTGCCACCACTGCGCAATCGGCCACGCGTTCGTCGATCCGCAGGACGCGCTCGATCTCCGACGGGTAGATGTTCGAGCCGCCGCGAATGATCAGTTGGCTACGCCGCTCGACGAGGAACAAGCGCCCCGAGTCGTCGAGGCGACCGAGGTCGCCCGTGTGCAGCCGACCGTCGCGCAGGGCTTCGGCACTCGCACCGTCGTTCCCCCAGTATCCGAGCATGGTGGTGTACCTGCCCGCCCACGGACCGGACGCGGTCGGACCGACGCAGATCTCGCCGACCTCTCCGGTCGGCAGCGGGTTGTCTTCCCGATCGCGGATCGAGACGTCGACGTGGGGCAGCGCTCGGCCGAGAGCACCTTCGACGCGCTCGTCGCCCGGGTCCTCTCGCGTCACGAGCGTCGGCCCCTCGGTGAGCGCGTAGCTGGTCTTGAGATCCGTGCCGAAGCGCTCGCGGAACATCTCGCGGAACCACTCCGGCGAGTTCGCGCCACCGACCCGGGGCTTGGTGATCGACGCGAGATCGTCGGGCTTGACGTCGGGGTGGGTGAGGAGATCGTGAATGGCCGTGGGCACGGTCGTGAAGATGGCCACTCGTTCGTCGCGGATCCACCGCGCCACTCCCACCGGATCGTGGCGGTCGATGGCAACGAGCTTGCTCCCGGCCTGTATCGACGTGAGGGGCCCCAGCACCATGAGATTCAAGATGGTCATCGGCAGCATGATGCCGATGGGCTCGAACGACTCCGTACTGCCCCTCGCCACGGACACCGCGCCCGGCAACAACGCGTTGTGCTGACTGTGCACCACCCCCTTCGGTCTTCCGGTGGTGCCACTCGTGTAGGCGATGGCGGCGGGCGCGTGTGGATCGACGCTGGCCGACGGCGGGGTCCCCGACGCCCCCGCGACGCGTTCGCTCCATTCGTCGTCGGGCGAGCCCGCCTCGCAGCGCACGACGCTTCGGAGCGTCGCGAGCGCCTCGACGTGTCCAGCCAGCCCGTCCACGACCGCAGCTTCCGCGATCAGCACCGAAGCACCGCTGTCGCCGAGCATGTAGACCATCTCCGGCGGCGCGAGGACGCGGTGAACGCCGACCCAGATGGCGCCGAGGCTGTACGTCCCGAGCATCGCGATCACGAGTGGCGTGTCGTTCGCCAGGCTCGCCGCGACACGGTCGCCTGGCCGCACACCGAGTTCGGCGAGCGCGTTCGCAGCGCGCAGCGCCGCGTCCCGAAGCTCCTCGAACGTGTACCGGCCGCTCGCACCCACGAGCGCGACGTCGTCCGGTGCGCGCGCAGCCGCCGCATCGAGCGCGCGCGGCACGTCGAGCGCGCCTCTCAACTTCGCTCCGCGATGAAGCGAGCCCGGTAGCCCGCGAAGTCCCGGCGCAGCGACTCCTCACTGAAGCCGAATTGCTCGAGCGTGTAATCGTGGGTCGGGCGGTCGCCGCGCCGGTTCTCCTCGGCCCAGGCGAGCATGGCACGTTCCGCTTCCTTCGTGAACGTCATACCCACGTGGTCGTAGATGCGCTTCACCTGAGCGATGGGATCCGCGACGGCGTCGCGATACCAGATATCGACGAAGCGTTCGGCCGGCATCCGATCGCGCACGTCGAGGCAGCGCTCCATCGCCTTGCGAAAGCGGTTGCACCACTGCGCTCCCGTCTCCTCGGCGTCGACCTCGTCGCTCGCCAGCAGCCGGCTCTCGTAGTTCATGCTCGCGAACGACGGCATCGTCTCGACCGGGTCGCGGTGGGTCTGGATCACCGTGGCGCCCGGAAAGTGTTCGAAGAGCAGATCGAGATGCATCAGGTGGTGGGGGGTCTTCAGCACCCAGCGCTCACGCTCCTCACCGCGTTGCTTCTTCTGCCACTGCAGGAACTGGATGAGTTGCTTCATGTACGCGTAGCCGGGCCCGTTGTCGTGGGCTTCGAGCCAGTCGAAGTAGCTCGGCAGGTTCGCGAACGCGGGGGGTACGCCGCTGATGAACGAGTGCTCGAGGATCATGATCTCCTCGTCGGGCCCTTCCGCTTCGAAGGGGTGTACAGCCGCCAGGTCCGGGTTCGCCTCGAGCATCGCGCGAATCTGCTTCTCCGCGTCGGCGATTCGAGGGTCGCGATCCAAAGCCGCGTTCTCGGGCGTCCAGCCGGGGAACGGCGCCGGATTGCGGGTCTCCCACCAGGCGATCGAGTACATGCGCGGCTCGCTCGCGATGGTGCGGTGGAGCATCGTGGTTCCGGTGCGCGGGAACCCGACGATCACGATCGGGTCTTCGAGCGTCTCCTCGACGATCTCCGGGTGGCGCGCGAACCACGACTGCGCTCGCAAGCGGTTCACGAGCAGCCCGACGATCCGCTCGCGCTGTCCCATCCGACCGCCGGGGTTGAGCCGCGCCTCGTCCTCGAGACCGCGCAGAATCACGCGCAAGGGCTCCCAGAACTCGGGGGAGCCGAAGTCGTCGAGCCCTGCGCGCTCGCGGGCCTCTTCGAGGATCGACGCTTCGTCGAGACGAGTCGCCCGGTTGTCGGCGGCCGCAGTCATCACCCGTTGAAAGGACGCGAAGACGGAGAGGGAGAAGCTCCCGGGACGCTCTCCGCTGAAGCCTGTCCCCCTTTCGCCAACAAAGTAGCATTTTCAACGCGTTCGATGGTCGCAAGAACGCTCGTGAATCGACGCTCGAGCGCGATCGAAGCCTGGCTCCATGCCTCGCGAGCGACGCGGACGTCCTGCTGGCGCGACAGACAGTAGACGCCGCTCTCCGGAACGCGATGCACCGGCGCCTGCTCACGCAGCTCCTGGACCTTCGGGTTGGGGTCGGCGCGCCAGCGGGGTGAGAGCGGGGCGTAGTCGACGGTCATCGGTCGTCGTACAGCAGACGCCTCGCGTTGTCGAACGTGATCCGACGCTGTTGCTCGGCGTCGAGCCCCGGCTGCGCGCGGAACGCGGCGAGGGAGCCCGGGTGGATGCAGTCCGAGTGCGGATAGTCGGAGCCCCAGACGATGCACGCGTCGCCGCGCGTCTTCGGGGTGAGCTGCGCAGCGGCGGCGAACCCGAGGTAGGGCTCGTCGCTATCGCACGAGAAGAAGAGCCGGCCCAGGTCGAGATACTCGCTCGGCGTCTTCTCGATGCCCGGATCGAGGCCCGGTCGGTCGCCGTACTCCTCCAGCTGGTCGTCGAGGCGAGAGAGGAACCACGGCAGCCACCCGACCTGCCCTTCCATGAAGCCGACTCGCAGCAACGGGTGCCGGTCGAGCACGCCGCCGTAGAGCACGTCCATGACGGCAACCATCTCCGACACGGGATGCAGGACGTGGGAGCGGAGGAAGTCGTAGCCGAAGTGGTCCTCGACCAGATTCTTCAGCTTCGACGGGATGTGGAGCAGCAGCGGCACCCCGAGGTCCGAGGCCGTGGAGTAGAGGGGGCCGTAGCGGGCGTCGTCGGTCATGTGGCTGCCGACACTGTCCTTCATGAAGAAGCCGACGAATCCGTGTTGTTCGACGACGCGCTCGAGCTCGGCAGTGGCTGCCTCGATGTCGTCGACCGGAAGCAATGCGACGCCGAGGAGGCGGTTTCGATCCGTCCGGCAGTACTCCGCCAGCCACTCGTTGTACCCGCGGCACACGCCCGGCGGATAGGCATCGAGCGCGAGGCCGAGCTCCGTGGGAAAGAGCACGACCCGGTCGATACCCTCCGCATCCATCACGTCGATGCGAGCCTTGGGATCCCACCCCCCGGCGCCCTTCACGCGCTCGCGGATCGACGCGTACAGGGCCTCGTGGCTCAGGCCCTCCCGGCTATACCAGTGCTTGCGGTTCTGGAGGAGCAAGCGCTCCATCTCGCGAGCCTCGGCCGGCTCGAAGAAGTCGAGCCATCCGTCGGCGGCTTCCATCAGGACATGACCGTCGATGTCGATCACGGTGTCGTCTGCCACGCGACCTCCCTCCAGGCGCTGCCCGCGAG
>JABSQW010000241.1 GCA_013215605.1 Myxococcales bacterium | reverse complement strand
TGCCGAGAACGCACGCTCGATGCGCTCGGCCTTGCCCTTCGCGCGCACGAGGACCTGCTCGTCTTCGTACACGCGGAGCACTTCGCGCGCGACCGCCGCGCCGAGCGGATTACCACAAAAAGTGTGCCCGTAGTAGAAGGCGCGCTCGGCCTCACCGAGGAAGCCGCTGAAGACGCGCGGCGTCGTGAGTGTTGCGGACATCGGGAGCATTCCGCCGGTGAAGCCCTTCGCCGTGCAGAGCATGTCCGGTGCCACGCCCCCGTGCTCGCCGGCCCACATGGGACCCGTGCGTCCGTAGCCCGTGAAGACCTCGTCGAACACGAGGAACACGTCGTGCTCGTCGCAGAGCTCCCGAGCGACGCGGAGATACGACGGATCGTAGAGCTGCATCCCCGCCGCGCCCTGTACCACCGGTTCGACGACCACGGCAGCCAGGGTCGCCGCGTTCTTCGACACCACCTCCGAGAGCCTTCCGAGCGACGCCTCCGCGACCTTCGCGTCGCGCGGCGGCGGAACGAAGATCGCCTCCAGCAGGGCCCCCTCGAAGGGCGCGCGAAAGACATCGACACCGCCGATGGCCGTGACGCCGAGGGTCTCGCCGTGAAAAGCGTCCTCGAGAGCAACGAAGCGCTTGCGCTCCGGACGGCCGTTCTGCGCCCAATACTGAATGGCGAGCTTCATCGCGACTTCGACCGCCGTCGAGCCGTTGTCCGCGTAGAAGACGTGCTCGAGGCCGTCGGGGGCGATCGCGCACAGTGACTCCGCGAGCTCCGACGCCCCTTCGTGCGCAATTCCCGCGAGCGCGGTGTGGGCGAGCGTTCCCGCCTGCTCCCGGAGCGCGGCCACGAGACGCGGGTGGTTGTGACCGAGCGCGCACGTCCACCACGAGGCGTTTCCGTCCACGTAGCTGCGACCGTCGGCGTCGAAGAGTCGCGAGCCCTGAGCGTGATCGACCACGATCGGGTCGACCCGTTCGCGGTAACCGCTCATCTCCGTGTACGGATGCCAGACGCGCGCCTTATCGAGCTCGACGATCCGCTCGCGCGACGAAGGCATCAGAGCACGAGCTCCGCCATCAGCTGGATCGCCTCGGGCTGCGCCGTGCCGAGCAGCATCGCGTCGACGCCGGACTCCTTCCACACGTCTACGCGCTCCGCGATCCGCTCTCGCGGGCCCACGAGCGCCACGGCGTCGATGAGCTCGTCGGGAACCGCGGCCATCGCTTCGCCCTTCTTTCCGGTGAGGTAGAGGTCCTGGATCTTCACCGCGGCGTCTTCGTAGCCGAGACGCTTCGCGTAGGCGTTGTAGAAGTTCTTCTCGCGCGAACCCATGCCGCCGATGTAGAGCGCGAGCATCATCTTCACCGGGCCGCGGCACTTCTCGACGTCGTCGCCGAGCACCACGTTCACGAACGACGAAAGCTCGAAGTCGCTGCGCTGCTTGCCACCGCCAGCCTTCGCGATCCCGGCGGCGATCGGCTCCTCGAGAATCTTCGGCTGGCTGGGATCCATCCACACCGGGAACACTCCGTCGGCCGCCTCGCCCGCGCAGCGGAGACCGTTCGGGCTGATCGCTGCGGTGAAGATCTTCATGTCGGCTCGCCCGTGGAGGATGCTCTTGATCGCCTTCCCCTGACCCGTCGCGCCGTCTCCGGAAAAGGGAATCTGATAGTGGGCGCCTTCGTGCTCGAGGGGTGCTTCTCGCCTCAGAATCGAGCGGACGATCGAGATGTACTCCCGCGTGCGCGTCAGGGGTTTGCCATACGGAACACCGTGCCAGCCTTCCACGACCTGCGGGCCCGACGGCCCGAGGCCCAGGGTGAAGCGACCGCCCGAGAGCGCGTCGAGCGACATCGCGGTCATCGCCGTCATGGCGGGCGTGCGGCCGGGCATCTGCATGATCGCCGTGCCCACCCGGATCTTCGACGTCTGCGCTGCGATGAACGACGCTGGCACGACGGCGTCGTTCCCGTAGGCCTCGGCCGTCCACACCGAGTCGAAGCCCAGGCTCTCCGCCTCCTTGATCCGGTCGTAGGGGATCGTAAGGTCCGCGCCGAAGTTTCCGCAGAGTAGTCCGAGCTTCATAGGGGGGCTCCTTTCGAGGGATGGAATCCGGTTCGAGGCGCTAGCATGACTCGCTTTTGCGCCGGTGGATAGAAGGAACGACCGGAGTAGCGGCTATTCGTCGGGCATCGCGTCCAGAGGCAGGTCGATGACGAAAGCAGCGCCGCGGCCTGTCTCCGACTCGACGCGGATCGTACCGCCGTGGCGCTCGATGATCCCGTGCGAGAGCGAGAGCCCGAGGCCCGTCCCGTCACCTACGGCCTTGGTGGTGAAGAACGGGTCGAAGATTCGGCTCTTCACCGTCTCCGGGATGCCGGGGCCGTCGTCCTTGAAGATCAGCCGCACCCCTCCCTCGGTGGGGAACGTCCTGACCTCGATGGTGCCGCCGTCGTCGATGGCGTCGCATGCGTTCATCAGAAGGTTCAGGAAGACCTGGTTCAACTGACCGGGATAGCAGCGCACACGCGGAAGATCGCCGTAGTGGCGCTCGACCGTGATGACGTTCTTGAAGCGCGGCTCCATCAGCGCGAGCGTCCGGTCGATCTCCTCGTGGAGGTCGACAACCTGGATCTCCGCCTGGTCGATTCGAGAGAACGTGCGCAGATCGGCGACGATCTGCTTGACGCGCTCGGTCCCCTCGCGACTGCGTGAAAGGAGCTTCGCGATCGCCTCCTGCGTCCGCATCGTGTCGGTTTCGTTGCGCTGACCGTCGATGAGCTTGATCACGTACTCGTCGAGAAGCTGGAGGTTCGCGTGTACGAATCCGATCGGGTTGTTGAGCTCGTGCGCGACGCCCGCAACGAGCTGTCCGAGGGACTTCATCTTCTCCGACTCCACGAGCTGCGCCTGGGTATCGCGCAGCTCGCGCGTGCGCTCGTCGACACGAACCTCCAGCGTCGCGTTCAGCTTCGCGATTTCATCGAAGGCCTTGGCGTTCTCGATCGCGATGGACGACTGATTGGCGAGGGTCCGCAGGAGCACGCGATCGTCCGCAGTAAGCCGCTCCCCCGAAATCTTGCGCCCGACGGCGATGACGCCGAGAAGATCGACGCCGTATAGAATGGGAACGAGGATCTCGACCTCCAGCGTGTCGAAGACGTCGCGGCACGACTCGCGGTTCTCGAGATCCGCCTC
>JABSQW010000240.1 GCA_013215605.1 Myxococcales bacterium | reverse complement strand
GACTGCCGGAGACGTCAAGAAGCTCGCGGAAGAGAAATTGACCGATCTGGCGGACAAGATCCGCTCTCTTCAGCGAATGAAACGGGCACTTCGAGAGGTTGCGGAGAGCTGTCCGGGCCGGGGGCCGACCCGCGACTGCTCGATTCTCCGCTCGCTCACCGCGGATCAAAAAGGGAAGAGGATCCGAAAATGAGCGATGCAGCGTCCGATCCGTCGTGGGATCAGCCATCACGGCGCTGTCGTGGTGTTGCATCGCAGCTGCCGCATTCGCGGTCTCTGGCGTTGCCACGGCGGGCATCGGGACAGGATTGCAAGCGTCTGGGCGTTTCGGTTCGGGTGGGTCGCCCCGTGATCCATGAAGGCAGCAATCAGGAAGAAAGGAGGGGAGAAAGGGCATGAAACTACCGGTCCTCCTTGCAGCAACGCTGCTCGTCGCAAACGTAGCTTTCGCCGACGACCGCCCCGTCGTGCTCGAGGAGAACCAAATCGTCGTCCAGGTGAATGGCATGGTCTGCTCGTTCTGTGCCTATGGCGCAGAGAAGGCCCTGTCAAAGCTCGACTGTCTGGACCGGGCAGAGTTTGGTGACGGGGTGTTGGTCGACATCGATACGCTGCGGATCACGCTCGCTCTGCGGCCCGGCGAGAAGATTCCGTTTCGCAAGATCTATCAGCGGATCAAGAACGCAGGGTATGACCCGATCACGCTTTACCTGCGATCCGAAGGAACACTGGAACGATCCGCCGGGAGACTTCTCCTGCGGGATGCCAAGAGCGGCCAGGTCTTCTCGGTCGTCGGCGGAGAGATCGAGGGCGTTCCTGACAACGCCAACGTCACACTACAGGCCCGTTTGGTCGCCAGCCAAATTCCCGAGCTGGGTGCGGACGACGTGGTGGAGGTGACGATCGACCGTCTGATCTCCGATTCAGACCGAGCGAGGGAGGATGGGTAGAACGCGGATCCGAACCGTCGCCATCGCGCTGCTCCTCGTGTCGGGAGTTCCAGCGACAGGCCGTGCACACCAGCCTGTCATGGACATGGCCCCTCGCTGGGAAGGCGGCTGGGGCTTTCAAGTTCGAAACGAGCACCGATTTTCGGACGAGCCGCTGAATGGGGACTCTGAGTTGCCGAACCCACAAGGTCGTGAGCGCCGGGTCAATACCACGTGGCTCGAGGGGGTCTATACCTTCAAGCGCGAGTTGCGTCTGACCGCGAAGATTCCGTGGGTGGAACAGAGCCGCGTCTCCGTCCTGAACGGCGTCCCAGTACGACAGACCGGGAGTGGGATCGGAGACTCGATTCTGGGCCTGCAGCTCAAGCACTACTACAACCGTGAATCGAGCACCGGGAATTTCGGATTGACGCCGAGCATTCGCTTTCCCACAGGCTCAACGAGCGACGCATTTCCGGTGGGAGACGGCAGCTGGGATGTTGGGGTCAGCGCCTCGTTCAGCGCAGAGAACACGGATTTCTACCAATTCTACGACCTCTTCTATTGGCACAACACGGAGGGAGACCGAGGCATCGACCGAGGTGACGAAGTCGGACTGGACGTGAATATCGGCCTCCATCCCTATCACAACAACCAGCACAACCTGGGAATCTTCGTGATGGGCGATCTGTCCGCACGGTACGAAGGCCGCGGAAACGACACGGCGGGCACGACCGGCGGAAAGCGGATTTCGCTCGGGCCCGTTCTGGTCGGGTACTGGAACAACCTCATGCTGCGCGCAGAGGTGAAGTTCCCCGTTTACGAAAACGTGTGGGGAACCCAGGTGGGACACGGGACCGATTACAACATCGGGCTTGGAATCACGTTCTAATGGAGAACGAGGCGGAAAATACACACGGGGGCGCCGGAGCCAGCGTGTTTTCGGCGGTCGGGTTGACGCTACTCGGCACTACCTGCTGTGCTCTTCCGATAACACTGGTTGCGTTGGGTGCTGGAGGGGCCGTGGCCTCAATGGCCTCATCGCTTCCGTGGCTCGTAGCCCTCTCCGAATACAAGCTCGCAACGTTTGGCTTCACCGCTCTGGCGCTTGGCTACTCGTGGTGGCAGGTACAGCAGTTGGGGAAGGCAGAAGCGTGCAGCATCGCAGAAGCAAAGCGGCTTCGTTTTCAGGGCTGGGTGCTGCGCGCCGCGACAGTAATCTTCGGAATATCGGTCTTCGCAGCCTATGCGCTGCTTCCGATCGTGATGTGGTTCGACAATTCCTAGGAAGGCAGGCGTCACAAATGAGAGATGCGACAAAGATGGCTCTAGGAGCCTTGTTCGTGATGTCGCAGTCGGGACGATCGGAGTTTCCACTTCAGCCGACGAGGTGAAGATGAGCCGGCGGACGCATTTGAGGACCCACAGGGTAGAGCCTCAGAGCCCCTGATTACGCTGGCTGATCGCCTCGCGAACTCGCCGGTGCTCGCTGCTGTTCAGGCGGAAGCGCGTGAAGGCGGCGATGCCGACGACGAAGCACAGGAAGGGTATGCCGCCGTTGAGCAGGATCATCACGTTGATCGTGGAGGCGGGCTGCTCGGTGTTCTCCGCGTAGCCCACCCACGAGAGCGCGAAGCCCACCAGCGCGATCATCAGGCCGCTCGCCAGCTTGCTCATGAACGCCCAGATCGCGAAGTAGGAGCCCTCCTTCCGCTCGCCGGTGACGTACTCGTCGTAGTCGATCACATCGGCCTTGATCGCCTGCCCGAGGGTGCTCCCGCAGCCCGACCCGGTCCCGCACATCACCGAGCAGAAGAGCATCACCCCGAGTCGGCCCTCGTCGAGGAAGATCAGGCTCGCGTAGCCGATTGCGCTCATCGTCATGCCGGCCATCCACAGCTTGTGCCGCTCGAAGTGCCCGGCGAGCCACACCCAGACGGGAATCGAAACCGCGGTTGGCACCACGAAGGCCAGCAGGACGATCCCGAGAATGCCCTCGAGCTTGATCACATACTTGACGACGTAGGGGGCCATCACGCTGGTGCCGCCCACGCCGAACGACTCGATGAAGAAGACGAACAGCAGGATCCGCGCGTGGGGGTTGCGCCAGACGTCGCGCATCGCGGTGAGGAGGTTTCGGCCCCCGCGTCCCTCGGCGCCGATCGGCTCTCGAGGCAGGAGCAGGGCCGCGATCGAGATCGACAGCAGGCAGGCGAGTCCGATGATCCAACCCAGCTCGGCGGCGGTGCCCCGCGCTGTCTCGTGGTCTTCGAGCAGCGGAGCGCCGAGCGTGAAGGCCAGGAGCAACCCCACGGCGGTTCCGATCTGACGCGATCCGTACACCCGATTGCGTTCCCTGACCTCGTAAGAAAGCTCCGCTCCGAGCGCGAGCTGCGGCACGTAGAACGCCGTGTAGGCCGTGTAGAAGCCGAAGATCGCCACGCCCACCCAGAGCGCCAACTCGGTCGAAGAGAGATCCTCGGGTGGGGACCACATCATGATCCCGAAGCCAGCCACTGGCAGAGCGGAACCGAGCATCCACGACCGCCGCCGGCCGAGTCGCGAGCGCGTCTTGTCGCTCAGGAATCCGACCACCGGATCGGAGAATGCATCCCACATTTTCGAAGCGAAGAAGATCGCACCGATCGTCGCGGGTGCGATGAGCAGGACGTCGGTCGCGAAGTTCATGTACATGACCATGATGAGCATGTACGCGAAGTTCACGGCAATCGTCGGAAAGCCGTAGAGCCCGATCGTCGACCACGCGAGAGCTCGGGAACCGGCGAGCGGTTGCTGCGTGGTGGGCGCGGATGCCGCGGGCGATGTCGATTCCAAGCGCTAGAGCTCGCCCGGTAGCGGCCCCACCCGCGCGGCATCTGCTGCGAGAGCGGCGGTGTCGAAGCGGTAGACGGCCGCCGCGGTGTCGCCGAGCATGGCCCGGGCCTCCGCTTCGGGGACGTCGCTAAACGTCTCGTGGAGCTTCTGCTTCGTGTTCGGCCAGGTGCCTTCCGGATGTGGGTAGTCCGAGCCCCACATGAGCTTGTCCACGCCGATCTTGTGGCGAATCCTGCACTCCTCCGGGCTGAGCATCGACGCCGCGACGAACACCTGGCGCGCGAAGTACTCGCTCGGTTTGAGGGGCAGGCCAGCGATCAGGTGCTTGAACATGGGGCGCTGGTACGAGCTGTCCCAGCCCGCCAGCGTCGGGACGACCCAGGCGGAGCCCTGCTCGGCCATCACGACGGTGAGATTCGGGTGGCGCTCGAACACGCCCGACCACATCAGGAAGGTGAGCGGCCGGTGGGCGAACCACGGCCCCTCGGCGACGTACAACATCGGGGAGAACGGGAAGTTCCCGTAGTCCGGCGGTCCGCTGCCGGTGTGGAAGCTGACAGGCAGGGCGAGATCCGCGCAGGTCTCCCAGATGGGCTCGTAGCGCGGATCGAAGTAGAGCGGCAGCTCCCCCGTTCCGGCGGGGAGCAGGATTCCGCCCTGGGGTAGCGCTTCCCGCGCCCAGTGGATCTCTTCGACCGCGATGTCGATGTCGTCGATCGGGATGGCCGCGATACCCGCCCGGCGGCCGGGGTGTGCGTCGCACAAATCCTTGAGCCAGCGGTTGTGCGCGCGGGCGCCCGCCAGGGTGAGCTTCGGGTCGATCGGCTTCGAGTTCATGCCGATTCCCGCGCCGAACGGGACGCCACCCGCGACGATGGAGTCGGGATAGATCACTTCCGCCACCGTGCCGTCGCCCTCGAGCTCTCGCACCCGCTGCTCGGGATCCCAGGCGCCGCGGAGCCCCTTCTCGTCCGATTCGAAGTCGTCGAAGAACTTCTTCTCGAACAGGCTCTGACGCTGTCGACGCTGCTCTTCGACGCCAGCGAGCCAGGCGTCGTACTCCGTGTGGACGCCCGGGTCGAGATACTCGCGATAGGTCTCGGCCGGCGGGCCGGCGTGGCAGTCGGCGCTGATCATCACGATGGGTTTCGTCTTGGTGCTCATGCTGTCTCCGTGTGGGTAGTCCCGTTTCGGGCTCCGTATCGGTGCCCGACAATTTCGGCTCCCTCGGCCGTGAGTCTCGTCAGCGCGGCCTCTCGCAGGGGTTCGACCCGGATCTTCTGGTTCGTCGTGAGTTCGAGTTCGTCTTCCGAGAAGAAAAGGGTTCTGCGCGGCAGTTTGTAAGCGGACAGATCCGGCTTCAGGAACGCGCGCACGCTCGCCTCGGTGGGGCGCGCACCCGGCGCGGGAACGGCGCACACGATCACGATCTCACCCAGCGTCGGGTGGGGGACGCCGACGGCTTGAGCCACGTGGAGGTCGGGGCAGAGCACGAGCAGGCGATCGATCTCTGCCGGCGAGACATTCGCGCCACCGGTCTTGATCAGGTCGCCGAGTCGGCCGGTCCAGTGCAGGTAGCCCTTCTCGTCGAAGTAGCCGCCGTCGTTGGTGGCGAAGAAACCCTCGCGGCCCAGCACGATCTCGGGATCGACCTTGTGATAGCCGCGCATCAGGGTCACGCCACGCACCTCGATCTCGCCAGACTCGCCGTCCGGACGAACCGCGCCCGTGTGGGGGTCGACGATCCGGATCTCCATCCCGGGCAGCGGGAGTCCGTGGGTGCCGCGGCGCAGAGCGCGATCGGAGTCCGCGGGAAGCG
>JABSQW010000239.1 GCA_013215605.1 Myxococcales bacterium | reverse complement strand
GATTGTTCATCCTCTAACAGGGAACGTGAGCTGGGTTTAGACCGTCGCGAGACAGGTTAGTTTTACCCTACCAATTAGTCACAATATCTTGCAGGAAATCGGGTCCAGTACGAGAGGAACCATCCGTTAGTTCTTTTGGTGTTCTTCTTAGGCGAAGTTTTATTGGACACCAGCTAAGAGCGCTGTGTCGATATCTGAACGCCTCTAAGATATAAGCGTGTCTGTAAACGATATTACGTTATGGGTTATTTTTGTATTATTACTTTTTTTTTTAGCTCATAACGAAAACAAATAGCGTATAGGTTGAATTTTAAAACAATTCCCTTGTCCAACCTATTCTATGTCAACGATATGAAGTGTGAAAATACTTCATATTATCTTACTATATATCTTCCTCGTTTGGAGGGAAATGTGATAGCGTCTTGAAAATTAGCTAACAACGTTTACATCTACTATTCGTGAAAGGTGGACTGTCATCAGCAGAGCTATGTGGTGGGCCGCGATCCGTCAAAATCGAATGGCAGAATCAGATGTCAGTTCGTTCGTAATTATGTCTTCGCATTTCCTGAGAGATTTTATTCGCTTTGTAATGCATTTGCCTGCTTCTTATGTATTTACATGACTCACGGTGGTTTTCCCTAAACACACGAATTCAATCGAAATTCGCATGTGATTTTTATGTCTTCACGGGTATCTTGGTATTGGTTTATGTCAACACGAACTGCATCGTCTATACATCGTAACACACTTATGCAATTGGCAACTTTCACATTGAACTCGTGATGAGTTTCCCACGGAAGATGTCCAGGCTGAGGGTGCGTTGGATCATTTATTGTTGATGTAATATATGTATATTTATACGTATATTCTTATGTATTGTTGTTATGTCGTTCTCCATTATTTTTTTTTTGCGCGCTTTTTTTTTTGGAGGATTTCATGTTCAACTATATATATGTTGTACACTTGGCGTTTTATTTAATTTCACATTTTTTATTATAATGCTATGAGTTCATGACATCATTTTCTGTGAATTAAGAATTTCGAATGATGAGTTATTTCTTCCCTTTTTTGCAATATCATATGGAACGACTTATCTTTTGTATCGTGATTTGCATGTCAACACATATTGTTACATATGTACGATTCAATGCAATATTAAATGTCGAGTTTTCTACGTACACTACGTTATGTCGCTGCCGTAACGTAAGATAATTTGTTATTTAATATTCATGTCTAAGTATATATATTTACGATATGCAGAGTTATATTGTATTGTGTTCTTTGGTTCATGCCATTAGTTTCATGATATTTAATCTGGGTCATTTTTTTTTTATTTATTATTTGATACTGTTTTGTGTATATGTGTTTTTTCTTTTTTTTTTTAATGATATTTTGATAATTTGTTTATGATACTATTGTGTATATGATTGTTTTTGTTTGTTGTTCTTGTATGTTTGTGTTTTGTTACATATTATTTAGTTATGTGATGTGTTTGTTTTTGTATGATGTTTGTTTATGTGATAATGTTATATATATTGTATGTGTTGTTGTGATGTGTTTGTTTTTGTATGATGATTGTTTATATAATTGTTGTTGATACTGTTTTTTGTTTGTTGTTATTGTTTGTGTGTATGTGTTTGTTTTTGTATGATGATTGTTTATGTGATAATGTTTTATTTATTTGTTGGCTTATTTTTTTAATATACCGTTTTTTTTTTTTGTATTTATACGTTTTTTTTACGAGGTTATAATTTTGTATTTATTTTTTTTTAACATGTAGAGTATATGACACTCTGATGAAAGATAGTAATCTTCATTATTGACAGCCTGTGCTTTTAATCCTAACTCTGATTCTATGTGTGTTTCCTGATGCATGGTTATAATTTTATTTTGTTGGACAAGTTGTAAAGTGTGTACTTGACGAAATGGTGTGCTCTAGGTATGCAGCCTGATAATGAGACAGCGATGATGTCAGACAGCGGTTGCGGTTAACTACTGGTCCAGCTTGCTGGATGTCAGAAAACTACTGGTTTTTTTTTTTTATTTGTTCAATAACTGTTGCATATACATTGAGTTCTCATGTATTGGAGGGTCTACTACTAGTTGCCCCGTGTCATTTGGTACTGCTTATTGACTTGTTGAACTGTTTACGTAGTTTCATTGTTAAGTAAACGCATAAATGTATGTGACAACGTATCATTATGTTTCTGCGTCATTAATACTTGACAATTATACTTGACTTATTTATATATGAAAAGGTATACGATAACGTTTTTTCTTTAGTTAACATTATAATTTGTTTATGATATTATTGTGTATATGATTATTTGCGTTGTTTTATGATATATATGTTGTTTAATTGTATGTTATATGTTTGTTGTATGATGTTTGTTTTTTATAATGTTTTTTTTGTTGTATGTTTCTATGTATTGTCATATGCTTTAGTTATGTGATATGTTTGGTGTATGATGATTGTTTGTAATGATAGTGTTATATGTATTTTGTTTTTTTGTTTTTATAAGTTAAAATGGTGTAATGGGAAGGTAACCTGCGCGGTTTACACGTTAACAATTTTGATATAAGTAAGCGTTGTAATGATACCTTGTATTAAAGTTAAATGAGGGCCTTGTCAATATACCGTTTTTGTATAATGATAAATGTATTATGTTTTGTGTTGTCTTATGTTTTTATATACCATTTTTTTTGTATTTATAAGTTAGGAAAATGACTAGGAAGGGAAACCGTAATTTTGGTTTCATTGTTTGCGACTTTGTATTAAAGTTAAATGAGGACCTTTCTTAGTTTCATTGTTTGCGAATATTTGAGTTGCTTGCTTATATTTGACAATTATAACTTATTTATATATGAAAAGGTATACGATCCCATTTTTCCCTCTGCTTAACATGATAATTATGTTTATATGGTAATGTGATGTATATTTGTTTTATTATTGTTAGGGTAATTAGTTAATAAAATGTAATTTATGAATGACTGCACTTGTTAAGTATTTTTATTTGTATTATTTTTCTTTTCATTATATTGTGTAAAGTTGTCGTTAGTTTTATGATTATTGTGTTGTATGATTTTTATTTGTATTGTTTTTGATAAATATGTTTGTATGTCTTATTAATTTGTTGAGTTGTCCTTCCTTATATTTTTTATTTTTGTTTATTATTATTGGTTGGTCATCCATAATTGAGTTGAGTGTCTGCTGCTGTTCTGCTCTATTATTATTTGTTTATTGTATTTATTCATTTTTTTTTTTATCATTTCTATATAATGAAAAATGTATAGAATTGGCAATATATCAGAGTGTTGTTGTTCCGCTCTGTATTATTTTTATTTTTCAGTTTCTTGGCTTTTATATGTAATGATTTTAGTTTCTTCCACCCTGTTAACACCTATATTGTATTTTTCAAGCTCTGACGGTTTTCGGTCATGCGAGAGATTGATGTTTTAGGTTTATACTCTCGATTTCGATTAGCTTCTCCCTCGTTTATTCGCACGTATTTTTTGATTATTTTTAAGTCCTATAGGCATTTTTCATTTTAAGTTTTTTTAGCGTGTTTCATTTCTTTGTTTTTGCTTTTTTCTAACGTTTGTATTTTTTTTAATTTTAAGATTGGCTACCTTAAAATTAAAAAAAATACTTGTGTTTTTTTCTAACGTTTGTATTTTTTTTAATTTTAAGATTAGCCACCTTAAAATTAAAAAAAATACTTGTGTTTTTTTCTAACGTTTGTATTTTTTTTAATTTTAAGATT
>JABSQW010000024.1 GCA_013215605.1 Myxococcales bacterium | reverse complement strand
CGTCGCAGGCCACGGTCTATACCCTGCGGCATCGCCACCAGGATCAGAACTGGCTTCGATTGCGCGTAGGCTTTTTCGCGTCGCGCGCGGAGGCGGAGCAGGCGCGACGGGAACTGGCCCGTCGATTTCCCGGCGCGTGGGTCACGCCCACAACTCGGGCCGAGCATCGGGCCGCCGTGCAGACCCGAGTCAAGCTTCCCGCCCGACCGAAGGGCGATGAAGTTCCGTCGGAGGCGCCGCCTGAAGCCGTCGACCCCGAGATCGCGGGTTGGATGCAGGCTGGACGAGATCACCTGACCAACGGCAGGCCGGATCAGGCGATTCCCCTGTTCACGAAGGTGGTATCGCTTCCTCGGCATCCGCTCTCTGCCGAAGCGAAGGAACTTCTCGGCGTTTCCCGCGAACGCAATCAGCAACTCGCTCACGCCAAAGCCGAGTACGAGGAGTACCTGGTCCTGTATCCCGAAGGCGAAGGCGCCGCCCGGGTTCAGCAGCGCCTCGACGCGCTGCTCACCGCCGCAAAGCCGGCCCGTGAAGCGCTTCCGGCGGTCCCCGCGAGTTCGTCGATTCGCTATGACCTCTTCGGCACGCTGTCGAGCTACTACCGCCTGGATCGGCGTGCGCCTTCGGGCCTCGAAACCATCACCACCGAGTCGTCACTCGACAACGATCTCTTCGTGAGCGGTAGGGCGCGGCTCGAAACCGTCGACATCCGCGGCGAGTTGTCGGGGTCTTTCCTCAACGATTTTTCGGATGGGTACGATGATGAGGCCCGGGTCCGAAGAGTCTTCTTCGAGGCCAAGCAACGCGGCGGGCCCTGGTCGGGTGTCCTGGGACGCACGTCTCCGAAGGGAAGCGGAATCATCGAGCGCTACGACGGGCTCGGGTTTCGCTACGGCTTTCTCGACGACTGGGGAGTGTCCGTGAACGGTGGCTTCCCAGTCGACATCTTCGAATCGAACAAGGTGAGCTTCGACCGCCGCTTCGTTGCAGTAGATGTCGATTTTCGGCTGGGCCGCTCCTTTTCGGGTGACGTCTTCAGCTCCTACTACGACGCGGATGGATTCGTCGATCGGGTAGGGGTGGGAGGTGAACTCCGCTACTTCTCGCAGGATCTCTCCTTGACCGGGCTCGTGGACTTCGACGTCTACTACCGAGTCCTGAACACTGCCTTCGTGACGGGATATTGGCAGGTCACCGACCGCACGCAGCTGAACATGCTCGTCGATTACCGTACCTCGCCGATCCTGAAGACGCGCAATGCCTTGATCGGGCAAGTGGTATCAAGTGTCGTCGATCTGCCCTTCGATCAAGAGGAGATCGAGCGCCTGGCTCGAGATCGCACCCCCCGCTCGACGACCGGCAGCGTTGGATTCAATCATCGGACCGAGCGCGATCTGCTGGTCTCCGGTGATTTCAGTGTCTCGTATCTGACATCCACGGACGCTTCCGGCAGCGTCCTCGGTACGGACGCCTTTGGCCCCGAGTACTCGGTCTTCGCGCAGGTTCTCGCGAACGACTGGCTGATGATCGGGGACATCTCGCTGGTGGGCCTCCGCGTCCAGATCGGCGATCCGACGAATCTCGTGTACTTGACCCTGGAGGGTCGCTACCCGCTGCTGGCGGGCTTTCGGCTCGCGCCTAGCCTGGATCTCGGTTATCGCGACACGGGTAACGAGCGGAGCGTATCGGTCGAACCGACCCTCCGCGCCGAATACCGCTTTCTCGATTGCACACTCGACGTTCGCCTTCAGTACCTGTGGCGGCCGAGTATCGAGGGCCAAGGACTGGGTTTCGAAACCGGCTACGCCGTGTCAGCGGGCCTCCGATACGACTTTTGAGGAATCTGATGCTCAACGACGATCTCATTTCTCTCGGTGTCTACGCGCTCGCCTTTCTGGGCGTCTGGTCTTTCTACACTCTGGCTCGCTACCGGGCTGAACGCAGGGCGTGCGCGAAGCTGGCGGATTCCCGCAAGGCGGGCCTGACAGAGCCGGAGTCGCTCCACCCAGCGATCAACGAGAATCGCTGTCTGGGCTGCGGAAGCTGCGTGACCGCGTGCCCGGAAGGGGACGTACTCGGTGTGATCGCGGGCAAGGCCGTGATCGTGGACTCGAGCCACTGCATCGGTCACGGCGCTTGCAAGCTCGCGTGTCCGACCGATGCCATCGAACTCGTCCTAGGCACCGAGAAGAGGGGAGTGGACGTTCCAGCGCTCGGACCGGATTTCCAGACGAACGTCCCCGGGGTCTTCGTCGCCGGTGAACTCGGGGGCATGGGCCTGATTCGGAACGCCATCGAACAAGGGCGCCAGGCGATGGAATCGGTGGCGAGCTACCTCGAAGGGGGCGGCAACGCGGATCTGCTCGATGTCGTGATCGTGGGCGCGGGGCCGGCTGGACTCGCCGCGAGTCTCGGAGCCATGGAGCGCAAGCTTCGTTTCGTCACGCTCGAGCAGGAGTGTTTTGGAGGCACGGTCTCCCACTTTCCACGGGGAAAGATCGTAATGACGGCACCCGTGGAAATGCCCGTGGTGGGAACGATCGACCTTCGCGAGACGACGAAGGAGGCGCTGATCTCACTGTGGGAGGAGATTCTCGAGAAGACGGGGCTGAAGATCCAGGACGAGGAACGTGTCGAAAGTGTCACCCCCTCCGGAGAGGGCTTCGAGGTCGTGACTTCGAAAGATACCTATCGAACTCGCGCCGTCATGCTCTCGATCGGGCGACGCGGCACACCTCGGAAGCTCGGAGTCGAAGGAGAAGATCGCACCAAGGTCGTCTACCGGCTCACCGACCCGGCGCAGTACGAGGGCCAGCACGTGCTGGTGGTCGGAGGTGGCGACAGCGCAGTCGAGGCCGCGCTCGCGATCGGCCAGCAGCCCGATACCTGCGTCACGTTGTCGTACCGGGGCGAAGCCTTCAAGCGGATCAAGCCCAAGAACCGCGAATTGCTCGAGAGCGAATCTTCGAAGGGAAGCGTCCAGGTCGCCCTCGAGTCGAACATCAAGATGATCGACGACGAATCGGTGACGATCGAGACAGACGACGTGTGCAAGAAAATCCGGAACGACAGCGTCATCGTCTGCGCGGGTGGCGTGCTCCCGACCGGCTTTCTCCGAGCCATCGGAATCGAAATTTCCACCAAGCGCGGGACACCCCTGAGATGATGCGAAACTCATGGGTGAGAGGACTTCTGTTGCTGCTCGTCCTGGCCGCTACGATGGCCCAGGCGAACGACAGCGCGCATGAAGCAGCCGAATACGCGCTTCGCCAGCGCGACTTCGCTCGCGCCGCTCAGATCTGGCAGAAACTCGTCCAGGCCGGCGACAAGAAAGCCGCGTTTCGACTGGCCGGGCTGTATCGTTCGGGACGCGGGGTTGCGCGCAACCCCGAGCAAGCACGTCTGCTGCTGGAACTTGCGACCAAGGCCGGTTATGACTCGGGACGCGCGCATGCAGCCCTGCGCCGACCCGAGCCGAACGAACGCCGATCCCCGGCCAGTCTGCGGTCTGCAATCGAGCAAGGCGACATCCGGGCGGTGCGGGCCGTGCTCGACGCGGGCACCGTCCCGAACGCGCCTGTTTCCGGGGCACGCTGTAACGCTGCCGAAGCAATCGTTCGGGGGCATGCGGACATCCTCGAACTGCTGGTTGCCCGAGGGGCAGAACTGGAAACCTGTGGCGGCAGTGGCCTTTCCCTGCTGCACGAGGCAATCCGGGTCGAGAACGTCGAAGCCGTCGAGGCGCTGCTTCGCCTGGGCGCACGGGTCGACGCACGGGCTCCGGGGAACGCGACACCTCTCCATGCCGCGATCCGTGTCGGTCATGGCGGAATTGCGAAACGCCTGATCCAGGCCGGCCATTCGCTGAGTGCGCGTGACGACGCCGGCCGCAACCCTCTCGATCTCGCGATCGTCGCCCGGAAACCCCAGATCGCAAAGCACCTACGCACAGCGGGAGCGCGAAGAACGAAACCTGCGGATCCGGACAAGCGCGCGGCATCGGGCTGGTTGGAGGATGCCGCCGCTGAACTGAGCACGCGTGCCTACCGGGGCTGGCCTCCGCTCTCGGTTGCAGCCTGGCGCGGGCACGACGCAGTCGTGACCCGCGTACTCGCGGGGGGCGCAGATCCGAACGAACTCGATCCGGAAGGAGCGGCGGCGCTGGCTCGAGCGGCCAGCAGCGGTCATTTCGACATCGTGCGTGCGCTGCTGATTGCGGGTGCAGACCCGAACCACGGTACGCCGGCGCCCCTGGTTGCCGCCGCAGCGAGCAACGACGACCGACTGCTGCGCACCTTGCTGGACGCAGGTGCCCGGATCGATACCGTCGATCCCTCGCGCCGCAGTGCCGTCCACCTAGCAACGGCCGCTGGCCGACGGGCGACGGTCGAGACCCTGCTCGAGCGCGGAGCGCGCGCAGACCGGATCGATGCGGACGGACTCTCGCCACTCGAAGTGGCGGTCCGCCATGCACACGACGACCTCGTGGAGCTGTTGGCCGCGCGAACACCGCAGGAGGCGCGGAGTCGAGCCCTGTGTACCGCGGCCGCACGGGGGAGGGTACGCGCGCTGGGGCTTCTCCTCGAGACGGGTCTCGATGCCGAAGGCACTTGCGCGAACGGACAACCGCTGCTCCACGTCGCAACTCGCCGGGGCTCCGCGCAAGCGGTTGGGCTGCTCCTCCGAGCCGGCGCCCAGAGCAACCGTCCCTCTGCATCCGGAAACAGCGCCCTACTGGTCGCAGCCGAAGCCGGCAAACCCGACATCGTCGTGATCCTGCTTGCGCGCGGAGGGGCCGTGGACAGTCGGGGTCTCGGCGGCCGAACGCCGTTGATGCGCGCGGCGGCTGCGGGGCACCGGGAGGTCGCCGAACACCTGCTCGCTGCGCGCGCCGACCTTCGCATGCGCGATGAGCAGGGCAACACGGCTCTCGACCTCGCGCGAAGTGCAGGCCATGAGCCGCTGATCACGCTCCTTGAAGCGTCGCCTGCCCGCGGCTGGTTCGACTAGGGCCGATCGATCTTCACGTTGCCCCAGCCCTCCTCGCTGTGGCATCGGCTGCAATCCCGTCCGAAACCGCCGCTGTGGATATCGTCGAAGGAATGGCAGGTGGCGCAGTTCGAGGCCTGTTTCACGCCGCCCGGGCTCGGGCGCGTGTGGCAGGCGAGGCAGTTGAGCTTTTCGTGGTTCGCCCGCAGCGGAAATTTCGTCTCGCGACCGTGGTCGAACCGCCAGACCGCCCAACCATTCGGGTTGTGGCAGCGCCCGCAGTCGTTGCCGAGCTTCTGTTCGTGTCGGTCATCGGACGCGTGGCAGCCAACACAGCTTGGATCCGCATCCTGGAACCGCGTCGAGGTGTGACAGGCCTCGCACAGTTCGACGGCGTGAAGCCCGAGCAGCGGAAAGCGGGTGATGTCGTGGTCGAAGTTCAGGCGTTTCCGCCAGCCCGACTCATTGTGGCAGCGCCCGCAGTCGCGGCCCAGGGTGTCGGCATGGGCGTCGTCTCTTGCATGGCAGTCGATGCAGGCGCCCGAGAGGTCTTCCTCGCGCGGGTTGCCCTGGTGGCAGCGCTGGCAGGCGACTTCAGCGTGGCTCCCTCGCAGCGGAAACTCCGTCTTGGTGTCGTGGTTGAAGATGACCCGGTCCCATCCCCGTTCCGAGTGACAGCTCTCGCAGTCGGCTCCGTTGCGACCTCGGTGGATGTCATCGGAGGCATGGCAGGAGCCACAGCGTGTTTCCAGATTCTGCTCAGCGAGCGGGCCGCTGTGACAGGCGCTGCACTTCGCGGCGGCGTGGCGATGAGTCAGCGCGAAGCGCGTCTCCGCTTCGTGGTCGAAGACCGAATCCTTCCAGCTCTTCGGAACGTGGCAGCGCGAACAATCGCGACCGAAATCGCCGCCGTGGCGATCGTTCGTGGCGTGGCAGGCGCGGCAATCGGTCGGCGTACCCTCGTAGCGACTCCCTGCGTGACACAGGCCACAATCGACGCGAGCGTGCGCCCCCTCGAGTGAAAATCCGGTCGATGCGTGATCGAACTTCGTGTCCTTCCAGCCGCGCTCGACGTGACAAGAGGCGCAGTCGTCGCCCAGGCGTCCGCCATGAGCGTCGTCTTCGCCGTGACAGTCGGCGCATCGCTGCGTCGCCTCGCGGTACGCCTTCTCGGGGACGTGACAGGACGCGCACTCCACCTCGCGGTGCCGGCCCCGGAGCTCGAAGTCGGTGAAGCGGTGCTGGAAGGACTCCCGGTTGAAACCGAGGATGTCGGCATCGCGCCCCTGGTGTTCGCTGTGGCAGTCGCGACAGAGCGAGCCCTTCACGCGCGCGTCGCGCCCGTGCAAACCGCTTCCGCCCTGAAGATCCTCGGCGACCTCTTCGTGGCAACTCAAGCAGCGGTCCCGCTGATTCTCGCGATCGAAGGGCGCGTGACAGGAAGCGCAATCCCCCTCGATATCCGCATGGACTTCGGAGACGGGGCCGGGCATCACGAGCTTTTCGAAGTCGAAGCCCCACACTTCGCTAGCCAGCGTCAGGATCAGCAAGGACGCAATTCCGGCGATTCTATGTGCTCTCATGGCATCAGTAGGCGTGCACGGCCAGGACGTGGACGAGTGCTGCAGTGAAGAGGAAGAAGCAGAGCGGGATGTGCAGCGCGTGCCAGGTGCCGAACAGCCTTTCGTAGGCGTGGAAGCGCGCGATGCGTTTCGCCGCCAGCAGGTAGTCCTCGAGTCGCTCAACGAGTTCGAGTGCCGATCCTGAGAGACGATCCCAGGGCACGCTCTCCCGCAACTGCTCGGCCCGCCGTCGGGCCCCGATGAAGCGCAGCAGAGCCGTCAGCGCGTTCACCCGAGCGGCGCTCGCCCACTCCTCGAACTCTTCGAAAGAGGCCGCCACTTCGGGAAAATCGACTTCCAGGCCGCTGCGGAGTTCGCGCACGTCGTCGCGAATCTCGGCGAAGTTCGTCCGCTCGCCCGACAGCCCGTAGTGGATGCGCGCATAGGCAAAGCGGCCCACATAGCCGCTCGAGCCGACCACCAGCGCAGTGACGAGCGCGACGGTGCTGTTCGTCGAGCCGAGTTGGAAGTTCGAGTGCAGCAGCACCAGCGTCGGCCCAAGGATGCCGAGCGCCATGTGCGCGTGAAACCAGATCCGGATCGGCCCCACCCCACGAAACGCCCAGCCGTGCTTGCGCGCCGGGTAGAGGAGAAGCAAGAGCATGAAGGAGAGCCCGAGGATGCCGAGTGCATAGCCGAGCCCACGACCGGCAGTCACATAGCGCTGAGCGCGCAGAGTCCACGCGCCGACGAGCACCAGCAGCGCCAACACGGTGAGCGCCGAAACCAGCAACACGGCCGGCGCCGGTGAGTGAAGGCGAGCACTCGCGGAGGCTTCCGCCTCCGAGGGTAAGGGCGTATCGGGCATCTCCGAAAGCTCCGCGTGCGGATGTCCAGCGGGCCTACGGGTCCCTGCTTCGATGCTGTCGCTCTCACTCCGTACCGGACCGCTGCCCCCGCGCCGGTATCGTAGAATCACACCCCGTCCAAATCAAGGAATCGGTGATCTGCACACGGGTGGACGCATGGCGCCGAACCCTTCCCCTATCACCGTCTGACGGCGGAGCGAACCGAATAGGTAGAGAAATTTCAAGCGGCGTTTTCGCAAGGTCCGATCAGCAGAGATTCCGTCGACCAAGACCCGGTGACCCAACGGTCATCCCTCGGTCGATGACGGCATCAGCGAGAGTGGCCGTCATCTGATGGAGTGCGCCCTTCGAGATCGCGTACGCCATCTCGTTCGGCATCGGGCCCAAGAAGCCCGGTTGTTTCTCCTATCCTTGGATTTCAGCGCCAGTTGCAATAGTCATCCGGGGCGACAGCACCGAGATGGCACATCCGGCAGAGGGTCGACTGCTCGAACGGTCCATGCGGCTGGCGGATCTGGGAGCATGTCCGGTCACTCTGACGTAAGTTGGAACGCCGTCGGCGCCCAGGACGCGCGAAGATCTGGCTCGGGCACGGCGCCCGCGACGATCGAGGTGCCGGGCGAAGGCACCGGCCGGATCGGATAGTCTTTCCCAGACCATGTCATCACCCGCGAAGGGAAGCCGACGTCTGCTGATCACCGGCTGGGATGCCGCGGATTGGCGCGTCATCCACCCGCTGATGGACGCTGGCAAGATGCCCCACCTGCGCGGCTTCATCGCGGCCGCCCGGGGTGAGGACGAAGAGGCACTGCGCCACCTCGAGGTGGCGGAGCGGGCCGACCCCTCGCGCCCGGGCCTGCACATCCAAATCGGCGAAGACGAAGTCATCGACTTCGAGAACGCGGGCCGAGTTGCGGCGCACCTCTCACTCCTCAGCCACGAGCGGCCTGCGAAAGCGCAGGCAGAAGTGGTGACGGTGGTCGCCGGGCTACCCCGCTCGGGAACCTCGATGTTGATGCAGATGCTCGCGGTTGGCGGGATGCCGATCCTTTCGGATGGCGTGCGCGAGGCCGACGAGGACAACCCGCGCGGCTACCTCGAACTCGAGGACGCGAAGGGTCTGCGCAGCGACGCCGGCTTCCTCGAGGGCGGCGCGGGTCACGCCGTGAAGATCGTCGCCCAATTGCTCCCCTACCTGCCCCGCGAGGAGGGCCGGCTGTATCGGGTCGTCTTCACCCAACGGGATCTCGACGAGGTCATGGCCTCCCAGCGCGTGATGCTGGCGCGCGCCGGGCGCGAGCCGGCCGAGAGCGAACGCGGGGATGTGAAATTGCGCGAGATCTTCCACCGACAGCTGGTGCGCCTGCGCGGGGTGCTGGCGCAGCGACCCGACGTGGACACGCTCTTTGTCCACTACCCCGACGTAGTGGCCGACCCGGTGGCAACGGCCAAGGCCGTCGCCGACTTCGTGCAGGCCGGTCTCGACGCGGCGGCCATGGCCACCGTCGTCGACGGCCAACTCCACCGGCAGCGAAGCTAGGCGGCGAGGGGACTGGCCGGCAGCGGCCCTGCGAGAGCCCGCTGCTCTCGACCCGCCGACGCCCCCTTTTCACCCACGTCCGCCCACCAGAACGACGCGACGGTGGTGAGGTTGTGGATGATGGCCTGGCTGGGCGACACCGGGTTCGAAAACTGCCCCATGGATGAACTTCCCATGCTTCTCCCAGCAGAGCTCGAGAAGCTGCGAGGTCGCGCTTACGGAACGCACGTGCTGTGGCAGATAGGAAGTTCAAGCTGCGTTTTTGCAAGGTCCGATCAGTAGAGATTCTGTCAACTAGCGACCGGTGACGGGATGAACCCCCTACGGGCATCTCCCCATCGGAATCTCGTTATTCACGTTCCAGGCGATGTCCTATGTCATCGACGTGTACCGGGGCGTCGCCCCTGTTCAGCGCTATCCCGCTCGGTTGGCGCTCTACATCTCGCTCTTTCCACAGTTGATCGCCGGCCCGATCGCTTGGTCCCACGTTGGAAGATCCGGTGCAAGATGCGGTGCGCTCGCCGTCGGATCCAGTCTGGAAAAGTGTAGTCGACCACCTGGATCGGGTTTCCATCAACATCGGCGATGACGATCTCCGTACCAAAGCCGCGAAACCGAGGCTGCTGCAGTACGACGACCGCCTGGTCTTCGAACCAGCTGGCAGCGGCGCTCGCGTTCGT
>JABSQW010000238.1 GCA_013215605.1 Myxococcales bacterium | reverse complement strand
GTGGCCATCGTCGAGAACCCGATGCTCAACGCATCGACGATCCGCCTCGATGGCGGCCAGCGATTCGCGCCAAAATAAGCGAGAGCGGTTGGCCGACGCTGGCCTTGGTGACACGCCGCGGCGATCCGTGCATGCTGGTGCAGGCCGGTGCAAGGCCGCGCAGCTGGAGGTCCCATGGCAACGATCCCGCTTCTCTACTCGTGCGACGATCACCTCGACTTCGGGGCAGTCCCGCCGGACCTGTTCGAGACGCGACTTCCCGCGAACCTGCGCGAACGCGGTCCCCGCGTGGTCGAACGCGACGGTGCGCGCGTCTGGGTGGCCGACGATCGTGTGATCGGAACGAGCGGCAGCAACCCGACCTACAGCGCCATCGCGCGCGCGGGAATCGACGATCCCGACGGGTCGCGCGCGAGCGATCCCAAGCGCCGCCTCGAGGACATGGACCGCGACCACCTCCAGGTCTCGGTCATCTACGGACCCCACGCCCTCGGGATGCCCATCGACGATGCAGACCTCAAGGCGGCGTGTCTCGGCGCCTGGAACGACTGGGCGATCGATTTCAACCAGGTCGCCCCCCAGCGCCTGTGCATCCTCGCGTTCCTTCCCGGACACGAGCCGGCGGCTGCCGCCAAGGAACTCGAACGCGCCGCCAGGGCGGGACACCGCGGCGCCATCCTCGACATCTTCGACATGGACCTCGGTGACCCGGCGTGGGACCTCCTGTGGGCCGCGGCGGCCGACACGCAGCTGCCCATCAGTTTTCACCTGAAGGGCGGGGCGTCGAGTCTCACGTGGCAGCCCGGGAGCTGGAAGTCTGCGGCCTTCGCGACCGTCGCACCGATGCAGCTCGACGAGGGCCTCGCCACCATGGTCTTCTCCGGCGCCCTCGATCGACACCCGGGTATGCGCCTCGTGCTCGCCGAGTCGGGCATCGGCTGGATCCCGTACTTCGTCGCGCGCATGGATCTCGAGTGGAAGGGGTACCGCGACAAGATCGACGTCTCCCTGTCGGTGCCACCGAGCGAGATCTTCAAGCGGCAGGTGTACGCGACGTTCGAGGAGGAGTCCCTCGGTGAAAAGCTGATTCCGCTGCTCGGCGCGGACCACTTCATGTGGGCCTCCGACTACCCGCATCCCGACAGCACGTTCCCGCGATCGGTAGACGCGGTGGACGAGGCCCTGGGCGGATTGCCCGAGTCGGATCGGCGCAAGATCACGGCGGAGAACTGCGCAAATCTCTACGGCTTCGAACTGATTTAAGACAGCGCCAGCGGTCGTCTGAAGGGAGACTCGGCCGAAGGGTCGAGTCTCCAGCTCAACGCAGAAACCCCGCGTATTCATCCAAAACCGGAAGCACCTCGTCCGCTGGCGCGCTCGGAATCCGCAGGACCGTCTCGGTGACGCCGAGCGACTCGTAGTAGTCGAGTTTTCCGCGATCCGGGTGCACGCCGAACGGAACGATGTGAATCTCGGAAGGGTCCCGCCCGCGTTCCTCGAGCGCGGTGTGCAGCCGTCCGAGGGCCTTCGCCATTCCCGCGCCGCCAATCGGCATCCAGCCGTCGCCGTACTCGGCGATCTGGGAGAACAACTTCGGGCCGGGAGCCCCGCCGATCAGGACGCGCGGGCCGTTGCGCTGCACGGGCTTTGGCCACTGCCAGCTGGGCTCGAAGTCCACGAACTCGCCGTGGTACTCGGCGACATCCTTCGTCCAGAGCTCGCGCATCGCGAGCAGGGTCTCGCGCACCTGCTCACGACGCGTCTTGACCACGACGCCGTGGTTCTCCATCTCCTCGTGGTTCCAGCCGAAGCCGATTCCCAGGACGAGACGCCCAGCGGATACGCGGTCGAGGGTCGAGAGCTGCTTCGCGAAAGTGATCGGATCGTGCTGGGCGGGCAGACCGATCCCCGTCCCGAGCAGGATCCTCTCGGTGACGGCGGCCGCGGCGGCGAGCTCGATGTAGGGATCGGGCGAGCGCAGGTATTCGCGGCCCAGCTCGGGTGTCCCGGTGGGCGCCGGGGTGCGACGGCTCGTCGGGATGTGGGTGTGCTCGGGGATGTATAGAGAATGGAAGCCGCGCTCTTCGGCCGCGCGCGCGACGTCGATCGTAGTCATCGACAGGTCGGTCGCGTGAATCGTGATACCGATCTTCATGTCGGCATTATAGGCGCGCTTGGGAGTCCGCCCGCACACCTGCGCGCTTGGGTTGGCTTGACATCGATGCCGCTCGGCCGGAGAATGCGCCCCCGACCGGAACGGTTGGATCGGGAGAAAACGCAAGATGGGCATTCTCGACGGAAAGGCAGCAGTGGTCACCGGCGGTGGCCGCGGGATCGGTCGCGGGCACTGTTTGCGCCTCGCGGAGTACGGCGCTTCGGTGGTCGTGAACGATGTCGATCCCGACGAGGGGAAGACCGTCGTCGAGGAGATCGTAAAGGAGGGCGGCAAGGCGGTCGCCAACACGTCCGACATCGGCACGCGGGACGGGGCGAAGGAGCTCGTCGAGCAGTGCATGGACGCGTTCGGCCGCATCGATGCGTGCGTGAACAACGCCGGTATCGTGCGCGACCGCACGTTCCTCAAGATGAGCGACGCGGAGTTCGACGACGTCTTTCGCATCCACGCGAAGGGCACCTTCATGTGCGCCCAGGAGGCCGCGCTGCGGATGCGCGAGCAGGGCAGTGGCGGCTCCATCGTGAACACGGTCTCGGCCGCCCATTACGGGAACTTCGGGCAGACGAACTACGCGGGTGCCAAGGGCGCGATCGCGTCCATGACGTACACCTGGGCGCTCGAGCTGGCGCGCCTGGGGATTCGCGTCAACGCCATCAGCCCGTCCGGCAGCACGCGGATGTCGGCCACCTACAAGGGCGCCGACGGCAAGGTCGTCGAAGCGCCCTTCGTCGATCCCACGCTCAACGGGCACTTCGTTGCGTACCTCTGCAGCGATGAGGCCAACTGGATCACCGGCCAGCTGTTCGGAACCGGCGGCGAGCGCGTCGTGATGGTCGAGCAGCCGCGCTACGGCACGGGCGTGTTCCAGGTGGGTGGCTGGACGGCGGATGACCTCGCAAAGCACTTCCGCCGCGTGATGGGAGACAAGATGCAGCCCGTGGGCCTCATGAAGAAACCCTATCCGTACCTCGAGGGCGTGACGCCGCCCGAGCCGAAGTAACGACGGCATCCCCGGGAATCGAGGCGGGCCGGGAGGGGCAACCCGCCCGGGTCTGGACTGGAAGATCTCGTGTTTCCCATCGCTTATCGGTCTATTTTTAGACGCGTCGCCGTGCCGCCAAGCTCGCCGTAGATCTCGCGACGCCCAGGCGTCTCCAAGACGCCGGATTTTGAGTGGATTCATCGCGTTCCGAGATCC
>JABSQW010000237.1 GCA_013215605.1 Myxococcales bacterium | reverse complement strand
CGGCGCGGCCCCCGGTCGGCGCGCCGGCCTGGCACAGATCTTCCTGCCCTTCATCGAGGAGTCGGTGGAGGAGATCCGCTGGGCGAAGGAGAACGGTCTGACGGGAGGCGTGATGCTCCCCGGGGCGCCGCCGGGCTCGGGAATCGAGCCCCTCTACGCACCGCAGTACGAGCCGATCTTTGCGGTGTGCGAGGAACTCGAGATGCCCCTCACTCATCACAGCGGCAGCGCCACCCCTAATTTCGGGATGTACCTCCCGCAGTCCCTCACCATTTTCATGCTCGAGGTGACCTGGTGGGCGCACCGCGCGCTCTGGCACCTGATGTTCAGCGGTGTGTTCGAGCGTCACCCCAACCTGCAGTTCGTCCTCACCGAGACCGGAACTGCGTGGGCGCCGCGCGCGCTCCAAGAGCTCGACAGCTTCTACCGGCGCATGAAGCACAACGATCAGTGTTCGGAGTACATCTTCGGCGCACCCACCGTGGCGAAGATGTCGCTCAAGCCGTCGGAGTATTTCGCGCGCCAGTGCCACATCGGTGCGAGCTTCCTGTCCCCCAAGGACTGCACGCTGCGCCACCAACTTGGCGTCGACCGGATCATGTGGGGCAGCGACTACCCGCACGTCGAGGGCTCCTATCCCTATACGCGCGAACTGCTGCGGCTCACCTTCGCGGGCGTCGATCCGGACGAGATTCAGCAGATCGTGGGGCTCAACGCCGCGAAACTGTACGGCTTCGACCTCGAGCAGCTGGCAGTGCTCGCGGCGCGCGTCGGTCCTACGAAGGCCGAGATCGCCGAGCCCTTCGCCCTCGCCGACCTGCCCGTGGCTGCGCAGAAGTGCCCGGGTTTCGCGCTCGACAACCAGGTCGCCGCGTAGCTTCGGTGAACCGGCGCGCCGCGACACGGTGCGCGGGTCCGCTGACTCATCTTCGCGATCGCATCCGAGAGCGTGATGAGCCCCCCTTTGCGGACGCAACGCGCCCGCACCACGCGCTGCTTGACAAATCCCAGCCCGGATTCGTAGCGTCTCCCGAGGTCGAAGAACTTCCGCGAACCGGCAGGAGAACGCCATGAAGATTCTCAGAGTCATCGGAAGCGTCGTGGGGCTCGTGGTCGTCGTCGCCGGTCTGGCGTGGCTCTTCCGCGGCGACCCGATGGGACCCGTCGCGGGGCGCCAGCTCAGCGGCGCGGAATTCGCCTACCCGGCCGACTGGGGATTCACCGACGAGCATTTCACCATCGCCGTCGAGTCGAGGCCCGAGGATCCCCACTCGGTGACGACGATCTGCTTCGTCCACGAAGGAGAGCTGTACGTTCCGGCCCAGAGCGGTACGGAGAAGAAGTGGACCCACTACGTCGTCGAAGACCCGCGCGTTCGGCTCAAAGTGGGCGATCGCGTCTATCCGGCGAGCGCCGTGCGGGTGACCGATCTCGAACCTCGCGCCGTCCTGGCCTCGGCGGCGAAGAAGTACGAGCGCATGGCGGAACGCATGGACGAGGATCCGCCCGGTGACATCTGGCTGTTCCGCATCGGGCCGCGGAAGGGGTGACCGTTCTCGAGTTGGCCGGAGCGAGTGCAGTGGCAGTCGACGAAAATCGAAACTGCTGGTGCGCCGCTTTCCGCAGAAAGACGCGAAGGAGAACTGCATGCGAGCCGCACTGATGATCGAGACCGGAAAGCCCCTCGAGGTCGTCGACGACGTCGAGATCCGCGGCCCGCGCGCCGGCGAGGTCCTCGTGGGCGTGAAGAACTGCGGGATCTGCCACTCGGATCTGACCGTGCTCGACAGCCCCGGCTCAGCGGCGCCGGCCATCCTCGGTCACGAGGCAGCCGGGATCGTCGAGGAGATCGGCACGGGCGTCACCAACCTCGCCGTCGGCGACAAGGTGGTGCTCACGCCGTGTCCCCCGTGCGGGCAGTGCTACTGGTGCCAACGCGGCGAATTCTCGACCTGCGAGCGGTTCGTCGGCCTCTTGACGGGCGCCTTTCCGGACGGCACTACGGGCCTCTCGCGCCAGGGTCAGGACGTCCGCCGCGGGCTCAACGTCGCCGGCTTCGCCGAGTACACCGTCACCCAATCGAGCGGCGCCGTGAAAGTACCGGACGACACGCCGGTGGATGTCGCGTGCGTGGTCGGCTGCGCGGTGCAGACGGGCGTGGGTGCGGTGCTCAACACCGCCGGCGTCGAGGAGGGCGCCACGGTTCTCATCATGGGTCTCGGTGGCATCGGTCTCTCCGCGGTCCAGGGCGCTTCGGTCGCGAATGCATCACAGGTCATCGTGTCCGACCCGGTGGCCGAGCGGCGCGAGATGGCCATCCGCCTCGGCGCGACCCACGTTCTCGATCCCACGAACGACGACGTCGTGACCGCCGCGCGCGATCTCACCGGTGGCATCGGTGTCGACTACGCGTTCGAGACCGCCGGCGTTGCCGCGCTCGTCACCCAGGGTTTCTTCGCCGCGCGCAACGGCGGCACCATCGTGTGCGTCGGCGCACCGAGTGGCGACCAGGCCATCACGCTGGCTCCGGCCGCGCTGTTCGCGGTGAGCGGCAAGAAGCTCCTGGGCTGCATCCTCGGCAGCTGCAATTCCGTGCGCGACATTCCGCGGCTGGTCTCGCTGTGGCGGAGCGGACGCATGGATCTCGAAGCGATGATCACGTCGCGACGGCCGCTCGAAGACATCAACGCGGGATTCGACGACGTGCGCGCCAGTCGCGGCGTCCGGACCGTGCTGACGATCTAGGAAAGAACCGCGGCGAACGCCTCCGTCTACGCGATCGCGTGACCCCGCAGCCCCATGTCGGCGATCACTCCGGAACGGGCCAGCGGTGGATGGGCAGGCCCGGATCGGGAAGACCCTCGAAGGCGAGCACGCGGCCGGGTGCGAGCTCGGTCGTGAAGAGGGTGCGTGAGTCGTCACCGCCGAAGCAGATGTTGGTGACGATGCCCCCACCGGTGTCGAAGCAGTCGACCTGCTTTCCATCCGGATCGAGGACGCTGACGGTCTGCGACCCGGGCTGGGCGACGTAGATGCGGCCGGAGGTGTCGAAGCAGAAGCCGTCGCCGCCTCCTCCCGGCGTCTTTTCGCAGAGCCACTCTTTGCTGCCGTCGGGTTCGATCCACATCAGTCCACTCGACTCGACGATCAAGATACGCCCCTCGGGCGACAGTGCGACGCCGTTGTCGAACGCGAAGCCGTCCGCGATCAGGGAGAGGCCGCGCTCGCTGTGATACCGCCACAGCCGTCCGATCTTCGGATCGCTCGCGCTCGGAAGGCGGTGTCCGATCAGCGGCGGGTCCGTGAAGACGATCGAGCCATCGGCGTCGACGATGAGGTCGTTGGGGGCGTTGAAGCCCTCGTCGGCGAGGTAGCTGACGTTGTCCGCTGCGTCCACTCGCTGGAGCCCCGGCGTGCCTCGCACGACCTTCGGAACCATCGCAGGATCGATTCCCAACGGCTCGGCGATCGACGCGAAGTCGATGCCGCTGTTCTGGGCGACCACGAAGCCGCCGTCGCTCGCCGGCTGGGCTGCGTTCGCGCCGCCGGGCATCTCCGCGAAGGTCTCCGACGTGCCCTTTGCGACATCGATGCGCCGCAGGCTGCCGGGCAGCAAGTGGGTGATCACCAGGGTGTCGTCCCCGACCCACACCGGACCCTCTGTGAAGGGGGCGCCATCGATCACGACTTCGTACTTCACGTTTCGCTCCTTCTTGCTTCCGATTCCGTCCTCACGCGACATGATGGCAGATCGGTGCCACCGGCGTGGTAGCTTGATCCGGCCATGTCCCTCCCTACAGCGACTCTTGGAAGAACGGGAACCCAGGCCACGCGACTCGGGTTCGGTGCGATGGAGCTCGCCGGATTCGGCGGCGGCTCGTCGGATCCAGGCATCGGGCGATTGCTCGGCGCCGTCCTCGACGCGGGCATCAACCTGATCGACACCGCGCCCGACTACGGGGGCTCGGAGGCTGCGATCGGAGCGCATCTCGCGCACCGGCGCGACGAGTTCTTCTTGGCGAGCAAGTGCGGTTGCCTCGTCGACCGCCAGCCGGAGTTCCGCGGTGGGAAGCTCGAGCACGACTTCTCGCCCGAAAACGTTCGGGCCGGCGTCGAGCAGAGCCTGCGGCGGCTGAAGACCGACCGCCTCGACCTCGTCCAGGTGCACTCGAGTCCCACGCGCTCGGTGCTCGAGGAACACGACACCGTCGCGGCCATGGAGAAGCTGAAGAGCGAGGGGAAGGTCCGTTTCCTCGGGATGTCGAGCGTGCTCCCGGAGCTGCGCGACCACATCGAGATGGGTGTCTTCGACGTCTTCCAGATACCGTACTCGGCGCTCCAACCGGAGAACGAAGCGGTGATCCGCGAGGCGGCCGCGTCGGGCGCCGGCACCATCGTCCGCGGCGGCGTGGCGCGCGGTGCACCTGCACCCGATCACAACGACGCGGGCGAGCACGACTTCTGGCGAAGCTTCGTCCGCGAGAAGCGGGACGTCTGGGCGCGGGCCGGGCTGGACGACATTCTCGACGGCATGACGCGCATGGAGTTCCTGCTGCGCTTCGTGCTCGGTCACGAGGGTCTCCACACCACCATCGTGGGCACGTCGAACCCCGATCACCTCGCCGCGAACGTCGCCGCCGCCGAGAAGGGACCGCTGCCTGCCGACCTCTACGACGAGGCTCGCCGGCGCCTGTCGCGATAGCGAGTAGCGTGCGTCTCAGCTCTCAGCGCGCAGAGCGATCTCGATCGTGCGAGACGAGAAGCGCCAGCCGTCGGAGGTGCGCACGAATTCGTCGCGGTAGGTTCCACCGCTGTAGAGGAGCATGTCGGCCCGGAAGAAGACGAAATCGGCTGCGCTGAGCGCCCGGTTCGCGTCGAACTCGACGCGCGGAACGCCCGTCAGGTGCTTGCCGCGATGGGCGCCGCGCATGAATTCTTCGATGCGTGCTTTTCCCTTCCAGTCGCGACCGAATACGTGGAGCCGACACTCGTCGTCGTAGAGAGCCATGTGGTCGTCGAAGCGACCTTCGTCGAGGGTGAGGCCGTAGTCGGCCAGCAGGGCCATGATCTGTCTGAGGTCATCAGCGTCCATCGGCAGTCCCCGAGAGTAACACCGCGACCGGTTCGCGAGGCCAGAACCTGCTCGCCGATGCGTGGTATCGTCGGTGGATCGTGACGATTCCCACCCTCGATTTCGGCCGCACGGGACACCAGAGCACCCGCCTGATCTTCGGCGCCGCGGCCCTGATGCGAGGCGACGAGGCCGCGGCCGCGAGCGCACTCGATCTGCTCCTCGAATTCGGCATCAACCACATCGACGTCGCAGCCGGTTACGGGCGCGCGGAGGCCTCCGTGGGTTCGTGGATGCCCGAGCACCGGAAGCGCTTCTTTCTGGCGACGAAGACGTCGGAGCGCACGCGCGACGGGGCGCGCGAGCAACTCGAGCGCTCCCTCGAGCGGCTGCAAACCGACCGTGTCGATCTGATCCAGCTCCACAACCTGACGGACGAGGAGGGCTGGGAGACCGCTTTCGGCGTTGGGGGTGCGGTCGAGGCGCTGCT
>JABSQW010000236.1 GCA_013215605.1 Myxococcales bacterium | reverse complement strand
GATGCCCCCGAGCTGCGGCGCCGGCTCATCGAGGTCCGAGCCGATGGACTCTGAGAGCGATCTCGACGCCTATGACTTCGAGATCCCTGCCGAGCGCATCGCCCAGCACCCGCCGCCCGATCGCGAAGATGCGCGACTGTTGGTGGTCGATCGGAACGCGGACGCGCCGATCCACGCCAGCGTGGCCGACCTCGGCGGGCAGCTGCGCGCCGGCGACCTGCTGGTCGTCAATGCGACGCGCGTCCTTCCCGCGCGACTGCGCGGCCACAAGGTCACGGGGGGCGCCGCAGAGACGCTGCTCTTGCAGCCGCTTGCGGAAGCCGGCCACTTTCGGGCCCTCGTCCGGTCGCGCGGACGCTTGCGCGTCGGCCAGAAGTATGAATTCGGGCCGCTGGGCGCCGAGCTCGACGCCGAGATCGTGGCGCTCGTCCCGCGCGGCGAGATCGAGCTGGCCTTTGCTCCCGATGCTGACCCCTACGCGATCGGCGAGATGCCCCTGCCGCCGTACATCCGCCGCGACGCTCCGGATCCCGAGGATCCGGTTCGCTACCAGACCACCTTCGCGCGCGTCCCGGGCTCAGTCGCCGCGCCGACGGCCGGCCTCCACCTGACGAACCGGCTATTCGATGAGCTCGCCGGGCGTGGCATCGATCGCTGCGAGATCGTCTTGCACGTGGGCGCGGGCACCTTTCGCCCGCTCACGAGCGACACCCTCCGCGACGGGGTGCTCCACCCAGAGCGCTACGAGCTCCCACCCGCCGTCGCCGCGCGCGTCAATCGGGCGAAGGACGCGGGCGGGCGGGTCATCGCGGTGGGAACGACCTCCGCTCGGGTCCTCGAATCGTGTGCCAACGACGCGGGCCGCGTCGAGCCCGCGGCGGGCGAGACCCGCCTCTTCCTGCGCCCGGGCGCGCGTTTCCGCGTCGTCGACGGCCTGCTCACGAACTTCCACCTGCCGCGCTCATCGCTGCTCCTGCTGGTTGCCGCCTTTGCCGGGCGCAGACGCGTGATGGACGCCTACGCCGAAGCGATGCGAAGCGGCTATCGATTCTTCTCCTATGGCGACGCGATGCTCATCCTGTAGCGGCGCGATGACCGACCCCATCACCTTCGAACTCAACGCGCGCGACGGCGGCGCGCGCACGGGGCGACTCGCAACACGCCACGGTGTCATCGAAACGCCCGCGTTCATGCCCGTGGCCAGCTACGGCGCGGTCCGCGGGGTGGCGCCCGACGAGCTGCGAGCGATCGGCGCACAGCTTTTGCTCGCCAACACCTACCACCTGCACGAGCGGCCCGGCGAGGAGCTGATCGCGAGCCAGGGCGGCCTGCACGGGTTCACGAGCTGGAGCGGTCCGTGGCTTTCGGACAGCGGCGGCTACCAGGTGACTTCGCTGTCCGAGCGGATGAAGATCGACGAAGAGGGTGTGACGTTCTCCTCGCCGCTCGACGGGCGCCGCCGCCTGATCACGCCGGAGCGCGCGATGGAGATCCAGGGCGGTCTCGGCGGCGACATCGCGATGGTCCTCGACGAATGCCAGCCCATGCCCGACCGCGGTGATTCGCCGGACGACCGCGCGACCCTGCGCATGCGCGTGGCCACCGAGCGCACGCTGCGCTGGGCCGAGCGCTGCCGGCGCGCCCACGACTGCGAAGGCCAGGCGCTCTTCGGCATCGTCCAGGGTGGCTCGTCGGACGCTCTGCGGCGCGAGAGTGCGCGCGGAACGGCGGCCATCGGCTTCGACGGCTACGCCCACGGCGGACTCGGCCTGGGCGAGAACATGGAGCGTCGCCGCGAGCTGGTGGCCCTCGCCAACGAAGAGCTCCCCGACGCCTCCCCGCGCTACCTGATGGGGATCGGCCGACCGGAAGACCTCGTCGATGCCGTGGCCGCCGGTATCGACCTGTTCGACTGCGTGCTGCCGACCCGAAACGCGCGCCACGGCGTGCTGTACACGAGCGAGGGCGTCCTACGCCTGCGCAACGCGCGTTTTCGCGACGACGCGAACCCCGTCGATCCCGCTTGCGACTGCCCGACCTGCCGCACCTACTCGCGCGCCTACCTCCGTCACCTCTTGGTGATCGGCGAAATGCTCGGCGCGCGGCTCGCCTCCGTCCACAACCTTCGCTTCTACCTGCATCTCATGGAGGAGAGCCGGAGCGCGATCGCCGCTGGGAACTTCGAGGCGCTTCGGAGCCGCATCCGCGCCCTCCGCGGGTCGCGGGCCGGAGCCCCGCCAGGCTCCGAACCGCTCTCCTGAGAGTCCGCCAGCCTCGCCGCAACGCTTCAGGCGACGATCGAGCCATCGACCCCCGCGCTTCGACCCTGGGCTCCGCCCGAAAGCGCCTCGCGCGCCACGCTGACCCCCGCCAGCTCCGCTCGCCGATCCCCGAGCTCCGACCCGCAGATGCGCAGTTGGGCGACGAGTTCGGACCACGTTCGCTCGGCTACCTGGGCGCGCACCGGCTCGAGACACAGCGCCTCGCCCGCCGCGGTGGGAATCGTTCCGAGGACCACCACCTGCGGCGCCAGAGCGAACACGAGGTTCGTCACGGCGCGTGCGAGATAGTGGTTGAAGCGCTCCATCTCATCCGTGGCGAAGGTGTCGCCCTCGCGCGCCGCCGCGACCACGTGCTCGGGGCGAAGCGCGTCGCGCCCGCCGGCGAGACGACTCGCGAAGGAGTCCGGGGGCGCGAGGGCACGGAGTCGTCGCGTCCAGGCCGCGCCCCCCACGTAGGCCTCGACACAGCCGCGCAGGCCACAGGAACACGGCTCACCGTCGAACTCGAGTGTGGAGTGGCCAAACTCACCGGCGTTGCCGGTTTCTCCGCGGTGGAGCCGGCCTCCCAGGATCAGCCCGACGCCTACGCCGGTGGACATCGTGATCGCCGCAACATCGCGAAACCCGCGCCCCGCCCCGTGGCGCCACTCCGCGAGGACCATCGCGTTCGCGTCGTTCTCCATCGCCACCGGTCGGCCGAGGGCGTCCGCGAGGAGGGCGCGCAGCGGCACGCGATCCCAGCCGGCGAGGTTCGGCGGGCCCACGACGTATTCACGAGCGGAATCCATGGGTCCCGGCGCCGAGACCCCCACGCAGTCGACGTCCGCCGGGGCGACTCCGGCGTCCGCGAGCAGCCGTCGGCAGGCCGCGACGATCGCCTCGATGTCGCGCTCCGGCCGACCGCTGGGCCGCGTCGGAAATCGCTGACTCGCCGCGATCCGATCGCCGAGAGCGAGTGCCACGACCGTCTTGGTGCCGCCCAGATCGATCCCCAGCAGTCTGGACTCGGAGCCTATCGCGTCACCCTCCGCTGAGTCGTTTCCACTGCGTCTTCGATGCTTTGCGCGGCGTTCTGCGACCCTATCACAGGCCTCCTCAAGTCCGTCGGGCCCGCTTGCCGATACACCGGGGAAAGCGCAGCAGCGCTCAGCGTCTGCGGCGCCTTCTGCCGATCGCCCGCGATTCACCGGGCGCCGCCCACGGAGGTCACCAGCTCATGCGACAACAAATTCTCGCGACCGCCGGAGTGCTGGTCCTCGGTCTCGGGGCCATCGGCTGTAGGTCGCTGCTGACCGATCCGCTCGGTCGCCAGAACTCCCTCGAGGAGATACAGCGCCGGTACACGGAGCTCATCCGCTGGGGCGAGCTCGAGAAGGCCGGGGTATTCGTCCATCCGGAGTCGAAGGAGGAGTTCGATTCCGTGTCCAAGGCCTTCGAGGGCATCCGGCTGACCGACTACGAGATCGGCAACATCCATTTGCGCGAGGAGAACACGAAGGCCTCGGTCACCGTGACGTACCGCGGCTACGCACACGCGACCTTGATCGAGAAGCCCATCCGCGAGCACCAGGAGTGGGTGCGCGAGGGCACCTCGAACGACTGGAGGGTCCGCCCTTCCCTCACGGAGTTCGTCGAGACGCTCGGTGTGGCTCCACACCGAGCGCGCGCGCCGTCGGCTCCGGCGAAAGCGGCGGACTGACCGTGGAGCGCCGGATCCTCGTCGTCGACGACAACCCGATGTTCCGCGAGCTCGAAGCGATCTTCCTTGCCGGTTCCGGGGAGGTGATCACCGCCGAGAGCGGCAGCATCGGCCTCGAGCTGGCTCGCCGCCACCGCCCGCACGTCATGATCGTCGATCTCGACATGCCCGACCTCGCCGGTGACGCCGTCTGCCGGGAGGTCAAGAACGATCCCGAGCTGCGCGACGTCCCGGTCGTGCTGATCACGAATGCCGACGACGCCGCGGACCGCGAGCGGTCGGTGCGCGCCGGCGCGGACGACGTTCTCACCAAGCCCATCAACCGAATTTCGCTCATCCAGTCCGTCAACCGATTCATCCGCTACAGCGAGGTGCGCGGTCTCAAGCGCGTCCCGATGGTTGCACCGGTCAAGCTGGGCCCCGACGGAACCGGAATCGAAGGCGTGTCGCGCGATGTGTCCCGCGGCGGGATGATGGTGGAATTCGACGCCCACTTCGATTCGAGCAGCGAGGTGGAGCTGCACTTCGCGCTGCCGGAGCCGGCGAGCGCGCCCCTCCGCCCCACCGCAAAGGTGATATGGCGGCGTCACGAGGGAAGCAGAAGCTCCATCGGCCTTCAGTTCCTGTCGCTGGACGGGACGGGCGCACGGCAGATCGACGAGTTCGTGTACGAGAGAAGCGCGATCGCCGAATCGACTCGATGATCGCGCGGGGGACCGCGTCCCCCCGTGCGCGACGAGCGGTGGCCAGCCGGGTTTCCGCTGGAACAGAACCCGCACCGAGAATGGCGCGGTCTTCATTTCCACCCCCCATCACGCCGGGGGAGTGACCGGTGGAACCTCGCTGGAAGGTCCCGACCCGGTCGTGGGAGTCTTTCGCGCGGCGGGCCTGGTGATCCGACCCGCCACCGCTAGCGGCCGAGTTCGTCCTCGATGTGGATGTCCTCGTTGACGTTCCAGGCGCGCATCCGGGGCTTCACGATGGCCAGGATGCGATCACCCTGGGTGACCACCATGGAACGGCGAGTCGCCATGCTGTCCGAGGGACGGGTGAACATCGTCTCGACCACGACGGGCTCGGCTTCCGGGCCCGTACTCACCAGCTCGATCGAGGGCGAGTTCACACCGCCCGTGCGCAACGAAACGCTGCGGCCGGCGTTCGGCGAGGCCGGCGTTTCGAGCCCTGCGTCGCGCGTTCGGCGACTCTCGAGCGACGCGATGCGCTCCGTCACGGCGTCCTCGTAGAGCGTCGTAGCCAACGCGTCCTGGGGTGTGAACCGCGAGTAGTCCGACAGTCCGGACATCTTCCGGACTTCCGTCGAATCCTTGTACCGCGCCGGTACGTTCTTGATCGAATCGGTGAAAGCGTACGTTCCGTCCTCCGTACGCCAGGAGAAGATTACGTCCGCCTCCGCAAGCGTGGAGACGCCCAGGCCCGCCGCGACCATCGCAGCGGATCCAAGGATTTTTCGAAGATTGTTCAGTTTCAGCATTCGCAGACCTCCCACGCACATGTCGTGGAATTGCGAACG
>JABSQW010000235.1 GCA_013215605.1 Myxococcales bacterium | reverse complement strand
TTCATACGGTTAGGCCGAAGAATCCCCCCGAAAGGTTCGTAGACGTCCCAGGACGCTCACGATGTTGGAAGGCTACAAGTTCCCTTTACGGCAACTGGGCTGTTCAGAAGATATGATTTAGCATCCCTCAACGCCTTATAAAAATTCAGAGGACAAAATAGAGGATAAAAAAGAGAAGAAGAAAAGTAAAAAAAATAGAGAAAAAAAGAGATTAAGATTAGAAAACAACACGATATATTATAGTTTTTTATATTTCAATTTTTATTCTTTTATTTAATCTAATAATTTTCTTAGATTTGATCTGTTTACTAATAATTTTAAGTGAATTTATAATAGATTAAAGTATACACAAAAACTCTACTTGCCTATGTGATTGGCCGACCTCCGGGATTTAAGGACATGGGTGTCGTTGGCGGGCGATTCGAAAGGTAAGTCAAAGGATTTTACTTTTTCCCTCCGAGAATCAATATCTCTCATCTGCTGATGAGATATCATTCCCTGCTGGAACTGCTCTCTTTACGGAGAGTATGCAAGATAGCCAATGCTGGCAGGCGGGGGTAAAGTCGGATGAATCTAACTTTACCGATCCTCTACGGTAGGGCTACTTTTCAAGGTTCGCCTTGGAAGTGTGAGACATAAATCCCAACCAAGTCTGTGACAATGTCGAAACTTCATGGTTGACAAGCTAAGTCCAAGAGACAACGCGTCAATGCACTAATAAAATGAGGATGAAATCATCTACGACGATGATAAAACACATCATTTAGTGCTGAATAGTTACCCTTTCATACCATGAAGAGGGTATATTCCCTGCTGTAAACAGTAGTTAATACAGCAGTAGCATAGAAATTATAACGACGTTATAGCTATTCTATGAAGAACATGATTCCAGCAGGGAACCGTTATTCGTCGAAATCGGTTTTCGCAGGAAACATTACTTTCTTTATATGTAAGTATAAGCATGCCCTGGTAGGCTTAAACTTACTTAAAGTAAGGCCTTACTATATAACCAGACATATATATGTGGGTTATATCTGTAAGATAGTCAGTCTGGAAAGGCCTAAAAAGCCTTAAATACTGACATACGATTTGCTGTGCATAATGATATATTCATATATTACTAGCACGGAATCGTCACTGCTAATTATAGCAGTCCTCCGGCAGGCTATAAATAGGCTATTTATATGCCGGGAGCACATTTCGCCGAATTGGCCGAATTCCCGGAATTCCCGGATTCTGGCCGGGTGGCGAAAAACCCCGAATTCTGGGAATCTGGGGATATATATATATATCCCGGATTATATGAATCTGGGGATATCTGGACCTGTCCAGGACTTACCGAAATATGGCCATATTATGGCTATATTATGGGTAAGATATGCCAGTCTAGAAAGGCTTAAAAAGCCTTAATATTTGGCATCCGATTTGCTGTGTATAGTAATATATACATATATTCCTCGCACGGAATCGTCCATGTATAATATGTCATATTATAGCCCTTCTGAGGCATCTTAGGTTGCCTTATAAGGTATGTTTATAAGTTATAACTTATAAACTTTATGTTAACTTCATCTTAAAGAAAGAAGTTATGATGATAGATCATCATGACCTAAGTATACTTAGGTTTTATAAATATAAAGTATTTATATAAGATCAAAGGTGTATGTTAACTTGTTAATGTATACATCGATTCTATCTTATACTTTGTATAAGTTATAATTCATAGACATGTCTATGTGTTATAGATATATCTATTGATATATACTATATATATATGATTTCCTGCTGAATTCATGTATATCCTTCATGTATACATACTTTGTATATATAGAAGGCGATACGGTATAATATGTAATATTAACTTATCTATATAGTACATCTATGCATAGATGTACGATAAACTTATAATTTTTATAAGTAAACGTATGTTATTCTATAGAATCATACGTTATGTTCATAGAAGTTATGTCGCCAACATAATATCCTTGTGAACATTATACGTTGTACAGGTTCAACTAACTAAAGTTAAGTTTTTTCTGTGCAACCGATTCGCGGCCAACCGAATTCTCAACCGAATTCCCGGCCAACCGAATCTCGTCGCCAACCGGTTTCCGCGCAACCGAATTCCCCAACCGAATTCCGCCGCCAACCGATTCGCCGCCAACCGAATTCTCGCCAGAATTCCCGGAAAAACCGCCCCAGAAAAGTTGGGGTTTTTTTTCTGTGCAACCGAATAATATATCTATTAGAAGGTCCCCACCTGACGACCAGATTCCGGGAGCGGGAAAACCGCCCGCCGCAACCGAATTCGCCCGCCGCGCAACCGAATTCCCCAACCGAAAATCCTGTGCAACCGATTTTCTCCCCAACCGATTCGTGGCCAACCGAATTCGTCAACCGAATTAGTCTCGCCAACCGAAATGAGTTGTGACGTGTGCAACCGATTGTTGCAAACTCTATAAGTTTGTGTTCGCCAACACAAATAACTTAAACATGTTTAAGTGAGATTCATAATTCTATGTATCTCTATAGTAATTCTATGTCGTCAACATAGAATTTATGATAACTTATCTTTGAAAGTTATATTACTTATGTTTCATAAGTTGTTTTATATGTTTTATCATATAGAAACATAGAATACATAGCTTCTATGTATAGTATAGCTATGTAACTACTATAGATAGTAGTTCGTATGATGGCCTATAACCCTAATAGGCTCATACTCTATGGAATATATGGCTTTGTAAGCTATATATGTACCTTTATAGTATATATACTATAAGAGGGTAGAAAAGGCTGTTTTCTTCAAAAAAAGGCCTTTTATACCCAAATAATGGCAAAAAAAGGCCATATTATGGCCATATTATGCTATATTTGGGCTATATTTGGTGCCTAATTCAGGCCCAAAAACACCGTTTCTAGGCCATTATATGCCATATTCTGGTCAAGAAAGGGGTTATATAGCACTTTTCCTTCTTACAGCAGGGAAAGTTTATATCCATAATAGCCTGTTTCTATGCATAGAAAGGGGTTATTTATGGCTAAAAAGGACTTATTTTAGGGACGAAATCCCTAGAAGTCCTCTATAGGTCGTTAGAAAGGGGGTCAGAAGCCCCTTTATCACTTGTTGTTAACACACCCTATAGCCCTACAGATCTCGAGTCGCCTTGCTTTCGATAATATCGTCACGTATAGTGCGATAATCGGATTCATACGGTCAGGACGAAGAATCCCCCCGAAAGGTTCGTAGACGTCCCAGGACGCTCACGATGTTGGAAGGCTACAAGCTCCCTTTACGGCAGCTGGGCTGTTCAGAAGATATGATCACCGACCCTCAACGCCTTATAAAAATTCAGAGGACAAAATAGAGGATAAAAAAGAGAAGAAAGGAAGAAAAAAATAGAGAAAAAAATAGAGAGAAAAAAAGAGAGAGAAAAAAAAGAGAAAAAAAGAGAGAAAAAAAAGAGAGAGAAAAAAAAGAGAGAAAATAAAAGAGAGAAAAAAATGGAGAAAAAAAAATAACTCATACAGCTGTACAGCCCGAAACCACTTTTAGCATCCTAGACTAGGGCCAGTGAACTGATTGCGCGAACATCAAGCACAGAAACCAAAATTGGACGCGCGCGGACAATTGCGCGCGTAAATTGAAAATCTATATTTTTTTCTGAACTCACAATCAAATTTTACATATGCATGCGCATTATATTGGTTCTAACA
>JABSQW010000234.1 GCA_013215605.1 Myxococcales bacterium | reverse complement strand
TTGCGGATCGCTGGGGGCACCTGCTCACCGCGAACGCGGTGGTGTCTGGCCTCGCCATCGCGGCCGGCGTCTATCGCGAGGGGCTGCGGGTGCGGGCCGGAGTCGTCGTCCTCGTGTCCACCCTCGCGGGGCTCGTCGCGGCCGTCGTCATCGCCGACGCGGGCGGCAAGATCCGCCACCCCGAATTCCGGCTCAGCGATCCACCGGTCTTCGACTCGCCCGGGCGGCTTCGCTGAGCGGAGTACCCGGGGGCGCGAAGATTCGGGGAGGCCCGCTTTTCGAGAGCTTTGCGGGGTCCGGTCGCGGTCTCTACCCTCTCCACTCGTCCTGCGATTTCCGGAGTGCCTCGGCGTCATGCTTCACTCCTTCTGGCCAGTCCGAATCGTCGCCATCACCGCCCTGCTGGGTCTCGGCTGCGGAAGCAGTTCTCCCCCCGAGGCGATGGGCGGCCCCGTCGCGATGCGTCGCCTCACGGCCGCGCAGTACCGCCAGGCGATCGTGGATGCGTTCGGCCCCGAGATCGAGATCGTCGGCCGTTTCGAGCCCGACAATCGCCGTGAGGGACTCATCGCCGTCGGAAGCGCCTTCGTAGCGGTGACCCCGAGCGGTTTCGAGCAGTACGAAGCGATGGGCAACTACATCGCGAAGCAGGTCGTGTCCGAGGTCCACCGCGATCGACTGGTTCCCTGCCAGCCCCGATCGAGAACCGAGCCGGACGCGGCGTGCACCGAGGCCTTCCTGCAACGGATCGGCCCGGGCCTGCTCCGAAGACCCCTCGTCGACGGAGACGTCCAAACCCGAGTCACGGCTGCCGCCGCGGCGACGGAGTTGATGGGCGATTTCTATGCGGGCCTCGAGGTCGCCGTGACGAGTCTGCTGATTGCGCCCGATTTTCTCTTTCGCGTGGAGGTCGCAGAGGCCGGCCCGGGATTCGCGGACGGCTTGCGGCTCACGGACATCAGCCTCGCTTCGCGACTCAGCTATCTGCTCTGGAATGCCGGCCCCGACGCAGCGCTGCTCGAAGTCGCTGCGCGGAGCGGTCTGTCGGATCCCGATTCCCTCGGCCGCGAGGTCGACCGCCTGCTCGCCTCTTCGCGTCTCGAGGACGGCGTGCGCGCCTTCTTCGAGGACGTCTTCCGCTTCGACGAGTTCGAGGACATCGGCAAGGATCCGATCCGCTATCCGGCGTACAGCGCCCAGGTTGCGCTGGATGCGCGAGAGCAGACGCTGCGCGTCGTCGTCGACCATCTGATCGCGCGAAAGGCCGCCTACCGCGATCTCTTCACGACGCGCCGATCGTTCATGACACGGGCCCTGGGGCCGGTCTACGTCGTTCCCGTCCGCGCGGAAGAGGGCTGGGAAGCGCTGGACTTTGCCACCGACCACCCCCGCGCAGGGCTGCTCTCGCACGCGAGCTTCAACATGCTCAACGCGCACTCCGGGCGCAGCTCGCCGACCCTCCGAGGCGTGTTCCTGCGCGAAGCGCTGCTCTGCCAGAAGGTCCCACCCGCCCCCGCAGACGTGGACTTCAGCCTCTTCAACGAGGACGACAATCCGAAGTACAAGACCGCGCGAGATCGCCTGGCGGTCCACTCGTCGAACGCAACGTGTCGCAATTGTCACAAGCTGACCGATCCGATTGGCCTCGGACTCGAGGTCTTCGATGGGATCGGACGCCATCGCTCGACAGAGAACGGGGCCCCCATCGATACGAGCGGAGATCTGGATGGCCGCGCTTTCGCGGACAGCGTCGATCTCGGTCGAGCGTTCCGCGACAGTCCGCTCATCGGCGCTTGCCTCGTCGAGAACGTCTATCGCTACGCGGTCGGACGCGACCCCGTGAAGAGCGAGCGTCGCCTGCTGCGGTATCTCGAGGGGCGATTCGAGGACTCGGGCCAGCGGCTGCACGCGCTGCTTCGCGACGTCGTGATGAGCGACGGATTCCGCACCGCAACCCGTCCGCGCCGGGACCCCGCGGTCGAAGAGCCCGCACCGCGAGTCGCCGCCCTCCCCGCGGAGAAGGAGGCCACATGAGTCCCGGAATCACCCGCCGCAGGCTGCTTCGAACCGCTCTGCGCGGCAGCCTCGGCGGTGCGGCGGTCACGGTCGGTCTGCCCTTCCTCGACATCTTTCTGAATTCGAACGGAGACGCCTTGGCGGCGACCGGCGCGCCGCTCCCGCGCCGCTTCGGGACCTGGTTCTTCGGTTGTGGCATGAATCCATCCCGTTGGAATCCGACGAAAGAGGGTCGCGACTTCGACCTGCCCCCGGAGCTCCAGCCGATCGCGAAGGTTCGCGAACACCTCAGCGTGTTGAGCGGCTTCAGCATCATCCTCGCCGGCGAAACGAACCAGGTACACCGGACGGGAGTGATCGGGACCCTGTGCGGCGGGGCGCCGACGGCGACCACGGACAACCCCGGACCGACGTTCGACATCCTGATCTCCGACGCGATGGGCTCAACGACCCGTTTTCGCTCGCTCGAGATGGCCGCGACCGGCGTCGCGAAGGACAGCTTCAGTCGGCGCAGCGAGAGTGCGGTCAACCCGAGCGAGACGACGCCGCTGTCGCTCTACACGCGGATCTTCGGTCCCGGATTCACCGACCCGAACGCCGGCGAGTTCACGCCCGATCCGAAGATGCTGGTGCGACGGAGCGCGCTCTCGATCGTGAGCGACGATCGCCGGAATCTCGAAGCGAAGCTCGGTCAGAGCGACCGCGCGCGGCTCGACGAGTACTTCACGGCGCTGCGTCAGCTCGAGCATCAGTTCGATCTCCAGCTCTCGGAGCCGCCGCCGCTCGAAGCCTGCTCGATCCCGGACCGGCCCAACGAGACACCGGTCTCCCAGGACGTCGCTCATGTCGTGGCGAACCACGAACTGATGACGAAGGTGCTCGCGCTCGCCCTGGCCTGCGACCAGACCCGCGTCTTCAACATGCTCTTCTCGGATGGCGCATCGCGCCTCCATTCGCCGGGAAGCAGCGACAACCACCACACGCTCACCCACGAAGAGGCCCGCGATCCGGAACTCGGCTACCAGCCCGAGGCAACCCGCTTCGTCATGCACGGCATGGAGGCGTGGGCGACCTTCGTGCAGATCCTCGCGTCGGTGCCCGAGGGAGACGGAACGCTCCTCGACCACTGCCTCGTCATGGCGCACTCGGAGACCTCCGACGCGAACAGCCACAGCGTGACGGGCCTCCCCATCATGATCGCGGGGCGCGCCGGTGGACGTGTGCGACCGGGCGTCCACGTGCGCGGCGCCGGCGACTCGACGGCTCGGGTCGGGCTGACCCTCCAGCAGGTAATGGGGCTCAACATCTCCTCCTGGGGCAGCAAAGCCAACGAGACGTCTCGCTCGATCTCGGAGATCCTCGCGTAGAGCAACCGCAGAGCGGCCCGGCACGGCGGGCGAAAGGAAGCCAGGAGAAGATGCGGAACCACGACGTCTCGGCGCTGGGGCTGCTCGCCGCGTTGGCCCTGGCTTGCGACTCGGCGACACTGGGAGGCAGCGAGGTTTCGATCACGCAGCCCCCGGTTCGCGGCTACGTGATGGCGCGCTGGTCCGAAATGATCCCCGGCGTCGACCCGGGCGAGTGCCCGGAAGGGATCAACATCGTGGAGGCGGATCAATACCCCGAGCAATGGGCAACCTTCATGGCCGCGCGCCAGCGGATCCGCGCGGCCGGCGGGTACCTGCGTTGGGACGACGAACGCCTGCCGCCCGACGCGTGCCAGGATCCGCTCTCCCAGCCAGACCCCGGCTTCCTCACCCTCGACGGGCCGGCCACCGTTTACGGCCTCGACCTCGACGGTGTCGTTTCGCGGCGAACGGGTTCCAGCGGCGCGACCTGCGCACACGACGACTTCGTGGACCACGACGGCGCGACGGGCATCGACAATCAGTTCTGGCGGCTGATGGGCTGCGTGCGCGGCTACCGACCGAACGACCTGGTGGACCGGCTCCAGGAATCGAACGTCAGCATCAAGGAGGCCAGCTACGCGATCCTGCTCGAAATCACCGGCATGGACGACGCGCAGAACGACGACGAAATCGAGGTCCAGCTGCTCTCGGCGGGCGCTCCGGTCGCGATGAATGCCGTCGACGACGTCATGGCGCACGTGAGCATCACCGCCCACGAGAACCCGCGCTACCACAACGCGGCGGCCCGGGGAAGGATCGAGAACGGGATTCTGACGACCGAGCCCGTGGACCTCCGCATCAAGGTCAAGCAGCAGACCTCGGACAACGAGTACTGGCTCCGCGCCGCGCGAATCCGGGCCGAGGTCGGGGACGACGGCCGAATCAAGGGCGTCGTCGGCGCCTACTGGGACATCGCGAACTTGTTCTCGGTACTCAACGACCAGAACATCGGCGATCGGCCCCAGGGGCGAAACGCGGCCAATGCCCGCGGCTTCATGTGCGCGGGGATCTACCACGCGATGCCGAGGGTCGCGGATGGACATCCGGACCCCGAGACGGGACAGTGCACGTCGATCTCGACCGCGATCGTCTTCGAAGCCGTTCCCGCCTTCGTGATCCGCACGCAGGTCGCGATGGCGGAGTGATCGGGGGGTGCGTGTCTCGATCCGCTCAGCGCAGTGGCTCTGCGAGCTTCGCGAGGCGGACGCGAGGCTCGTGTCGGAGATCTGGAGTGGAGCCCCACCGCGGGTGTCAGTTCGCTTCGTCCTCGCGTCCCACCAGCAGGTTTGACTGATCCGACCAGGCAACGCCCTTGCCACCGCGCTGGGCCCGCTCGTCCTCGTGCTCGGCCGTGGCCTTGCCGAGCGCGCCGCGCAGCTCGCCGATGATGTACTCGCTGTTGCGCTCGAACCAATCGAGGCTGGCGTGGCGATTGTCGTTCAGGCGTCCGACCTCGGGCATCACGTAGCGCGCGAAGAGCTCGTAGCTCTTCTTCGTACGCTCGGGGTCCGCGCAGTCGTGAGCCAGCAGCAGGAAGGTGCCGAAGCCCCCCGACTGCTTCACGAGCTTCTCGATCTGCGCCACAGCGTCGTCGGGCGTGCCGATCACGGCGGTGCCGAAGACCGTGAGCCCGTGCTGCTCCCACTGCTCGACGGCGGCCTCGACGGACGAGCCGTACGAAAGAGGGGCAGCACCCAGCCTCTCGAGGTAGCGGACGAGCTTCAAGATCCCGAAACGCATGTCTTCGAGCGCCTGCTCTCGGGTCTCGGCGAGGTGCATGGGCGCCACGAGCCGCCAGTGGGCGCGATCGACCACCTGGCCGTGCTCGGCAGCGAGCTGTTCGCAGGCCCCCCAGTGGTTTGGCAGCGCGCTGAAGCCATCGGGGTTGCTCGCGGCCATGGAGAGCATCCCGATGCCGTACTTGCCCGCGGCGCGCGGGCCCGATGGAGAGATCGCGGCCGCGACGGCCATCTCGACCCGAGGCTTCGTCTTGGGCCCAAGCTGCAGGCGAGCCTCGCGGAGCTCGAACCAGTCGGTCTTGTGGCTCACCTCCTCGCCGCGGAGGAGCGGAATCAGTACGTCGAGGGACTCGTTCATCATCTCGCGCTGCTTGGAGACTTCGATGCCAAGCATGTAGGCGTCGCTCGGGAGCTGGCCCGGCCCCACTCCGAAGATCACGCGCCCCCCGGTCTGGTGGTCCAGCTGGGAAATGCGGTCGCCGACCATGAAGGGGTGGTGGTAGGGGAGCGAGATCACCCCGGTGCCGAGGCGGATGCGGCTCGTGCGCTCGGCCGCCGCAGCGATGAAGATCTCCGGGGAGCCGATGATCTCGTAGGCGCCCGAGTGGTGCTCGCCGATCCAGAGCTCGTCGAAGCCCAGGCGCTCGAGGTGCTCGGCCAGCTCGAGGTCGCGGCGGAGCTGCAAAGTCGGATGCTCGTCGTCCGGATGGTACGGCGCCAGGAAGACGCCGAAGCGCGCGGGGGGTGTGGTTGTCATCGTCGGAGATTCTCCCACAAAGTTCGTTCGTCGACCGCCGGGACGAAGTCACCACTCAGTCGAACACGATCACGCTGCGCGCTGCGGCGCCCTTCTTCATCTCGTCGAAGCAGACGTTGATGTCTTCGAGGGGTCGGCGCGCCGAGATGATCTCGTCGAGCAGCAGCTGGCCGTTCAGGTAGAAGTCCACGTAGCGCGGCATGTCGACGCGGAAGGCGTTCGACCCCATCAGCGAGCCCAGGATCTTCTTCTCGCTGACTACGATGTCGAAGCCCGGCAGCTCGACGTCTACGCCGACCGCGGTGACCCCCACCATGACCGTGGTGCCGCCCTTCCGCGACATGTCGTAGGCCTGGCGGATCGTCTGCTTGAGGCCGATGGCCTCGAACGCGTAGTCGACTCCGCCGCCGGTCATTTCGTTCACGGTTTCGACGGCGCTGCCGTCGCTGCCGTTCACGCCGTCCGTGGCGCCGACCTTGCGCGCGAGCTCGAGCTTCCATTCCTCGGTGTCGACGGCGATGATGCGGCCGGCCCCCGCGATGCGGCAGCCCTGGATCGCCGACAGCCCCACGCCGCCGCAGCCGATGACGACACACGTCGAGCCGGGCTTCACCCGGGCGGTGTTGAGCGCCGCGCCCACGCCCGTCGTGACCCCGCAGCCGATCAACGCGGCGCGGTCGAGGGGGATCTCCTCGCGGACCTTGACCAGCGCGTTTTCTGGCACGAGCATCTGCTCGGCGTAGGATGCGAGCTGGGCCGCCTGGAGGATGGGCACACCGTCGCGCGACAGGCGCGGGGGCTCGCCGGGCTGGCGGTCCTGGTCGGCGCCACCGCAGAGGTTGGTGCGCCCGGTGGTGCAGTATTCGCACAGCCCGCAGAAGATGGACAGGCACGCGATCACCCGGTCGCCGGGTTTCACGTAGCTGACGTCTCTGCCCACCTGCTCGACGATGCCCGCGGGCTCGTGGCCCGCCACCAGCGGTGGGGCGATCGGGATCTTGCCCTCGATGATGTGGAGGTCGCTGTGGCAGACCCCGGAGGCTGCGGTCTTCACCAGCACTTCGCGCGGGCCCGGCTTGTCGATCTGGATGTCGGCGATCTCGAGGGGCTCGTTGTAGGCGTTCAGGATGGCGGCTTTCATGGCAGTCTCCCTGGATGCGGCGGGGGGCCCCAGCATAAACGAAAGAGCGCACGCGAACGTTCTGAGCGGGGCGAGCGATCGCAGCACGGTCGGAGCCGGCCTCTCCTTCCCAGGGGAGAGGAGGAGTCGCGGACCTCTGCTCGTTCTGCGCCATTCTGGACCGGGGACGGTTACCCTGTCGGACCGGTAGGATTTCTCCTCTTGTCCCCCAACTGCGCACCGCGCGAATCGCGCGAACCGCGCAATGGACGTGCACCCGCCATGCCCGATCTCCTCTTCGAAAAGTCCGACGGTGTCGCGACGCTCACGCTCAACCGACCCGATCGCAAAAACGCGATGAGCCCCGAGATGCTCGCGCTGCTCGCAGATTCGTGGCAGGAGATCGAGCGCGACGACGAGGTCCGCGCCGTCATCCTGACGGCCACCGGTAGCGAGTTCTTCTGTCCCGGCGGCGACATGGTTTCGCTGGTGCCCGTCCTGACGGGCGAGCGGGAGCCCGCCGACCCGTGGGAGCGGCGCTTCCGGGACGAACGCACGGAGCTGTCGAGGATCGCGTTCCTGAACCCCTACCCGTTCGACAAGCCGATCGTCGCGGCGGTGAACGGCGACGCCGTATCGGCGGGCTGCGAGTTGCTGCAGTCCACCGACATCCGCATCGCGTCGCGGACGGCGCGCTTTGGCCTGTTCGAGGTCAAACGGGGTCTGATTCCGGCCGGTGGATCGCTCGCCAAGCTGCAGCGGCAGATCCCCTACTGCCGGGCCGCGGAGCTGATCCTCCTGGCCGAACGGATCTCCGCGGAAGACGCGCTGGCGATCGGACTCGTCGGCGAGCTCGTCGATCCGGACCGACTCCTCGGGCGCGCACGCGAGGTCGCAGAGCGACTCGCGCAGTTCGATCCCGCAGCCGTACAGAAGTCGAAGCAAGCGCTGCGCCGCACCCGCGGACTTCCCGAGAACGAAGCCTGCCAGGTTCAGCAGGCGTGCTTCGACGAGTTCATGGAAGGCAAGTAAGCGTTGCGTGCGCTGCGATCGCGGCTCCCGTGGATCCCGTCCAGGCGGTCTCGAGTACTCTGGCCCCCATGACGCTCAACCGACGCGATTTTCTGAAGGCTTCCGCCAGTCTCGCCGCCGTGTCCGTGGGATCCGCGGGCTGTCTCTCGTCCGCTTCGCGCACGGGACTCGCTCGCACCGCTGACGTCGCGCCGCCGTTTCTGCACGGCGTGGCGAGCGGCGATCCGTTGGCCGACCGCGTGATTCTCTGGACGCGTGTCACTCCACCCCCCGGCCTGCACGAGGGCTTCGACGTGCGTTTCGAGGTCGCGAGCGATCCCGGCATGCGATCCATCGTCTCCAAGGGACGCGTGGTCGCGCGGGCCTCGAGCGACTACACGGTCAAGGTCGACCCGGCATCTCTCGCGCCGGGGCGCAGCTACTTCTACCGGTTCGATGCGCTGGGCGAGGCATCGCCGGTAGGTCGCACCCGCACCCTGCCCGAGGGCCGGGTCGACCGGCTGCGCTTCGGCGTGGCATCGTGCGCCAACTATCCTCAGGGGTACTTCAACGCGTACTCGAGTCTCGCGCAGCGCGGCGATCTCGACGCGGTGCTGCACCTCGGCGACTACCTCTACGAGTACGGCCGCGACGGCTACGGGGGCGACGCGGGCCTCGGTCGGGACGTCGACCCCGCACACGAGATTCTCTCGCTCGCCGACTACCGCGCGCGCTACGCCCAGTACCGCTCCGATCCCGACCTGCAGTCCGTCCACCTCCAGCACCCCTTCATCGCGATCTGGGACGACCACGAGATCGCCAACAACAGCTGGCGGGACGGGGCCGCGAACCACCAGCCCGAGACGGAGGGGAACTATGCAGCGCGCCGCGCGGCCGCCGTCAGGGCGTACTTCGAGTGGATGCCGATCCGCGAGAGCACGCCCGGGCGCATCTACCGGTCGTTCCGCTTCGGTGACCTCGCCGATCTCGTCATGCTCGACACGCGCATCATCGGCCGGGACGCGATCGCCGCCAACGGCGATCGCGCGACGGCCCTCGACCCGGGCCGCAGCATCCTCGGCGACACCCAGGCCGCCTGGCTGGAGCGCGAGCTCTCGGCGTCGAAGCAGGCCGGTACCGCCTGGCGGGTGCTCGGTCAGCAGGTGATGCTCGCGAGCCATTCGCGCCCGGAAGATCGCATGAACCCCGACGCCTGGGACGGCTACCGCGCCAGCCGCTCGAGACTGCTCTCGAACCTTGGCCCGGGCC
>JABSQW010000233.1 GCA_013215605.1 Myxococcales bacterium | reverse complement strand
GCCGCCCTTCGACGCGTTGTAGGTGCTGCCGCCTTCGCAGCCCTCGAGGCCCTCGACGCTCGCCACGGTGATGAGGCTGCCCGAGCGCTGCTCGATCATCTTCGGGAGCACGGCCTTGCAGGAGAGGAATGTGCCGGTGAGGTTGATGTCCTGAACGCGCTGCCAGTCTTCCGCCGAGATCAGGTGCACCGGACCGCCGCCGGCCACGCCGGCCGCAGTGACGATGACGTCGACGCGATCGTGGGCCTCGATGACCGCGGCCACGGCGGCGTTGGTGGCAGATTCGTCCCGAACGTCGAGAAGAGTGAAGCTCGAGGCGGGCGCCTTCTTCGCCACCGTCTCCCAGGCGTCGCTCTCCTGGATGTCGAAGCCCGCCACCACGGCGCCTTCGTCGGCAAACCGCTCGGCGCAGGCCAGACCGATGCCCGAGGCGCCGCCGGTCACGATGGCGACGCGTCCCTCCAGTCGGTTCTCTCGATTGCTCATGTCATCTCCTGGATGTCGGTCTCTTCGTTGTGAGGTCGATCAGCTGGGCTTCAGCGACTCGAGCATCCGGGCCATCAACCCGTGCACCAGCTGGATCGCCTTCAGCGGGCGGATCATGACCTTGAAATCGACGATGCGGCCCTCGGCATCGAAGCGGATCAGGTCGATTCCGTTCAGGACGACGCCGTCGATCTCGCTGGTGAACTCGAGAGCTGCGCTGTCTCCCGAGGCGACTTCGCGCACGTACGTGAACGATTCGTTGAACAGCACCTGAAAGGCAGCCGACAGGTAGAGTTTCGTGACCGCCCTGCCCTGTTGCGGCGTGTGAACGATCGGGGAGTGGAAGACCACGTCATCGGCGAGAAGAGCGTCGAGCCCCTCGATGCTTCGATCGGCTACCAGAGCGTGCCAGGCTTGAACGGGGTGGTCGGTCGTCATCGGGATCCCCCTATCGTGCGGCGCGCGCGCGCTCTTCGGGCAGCTGATCGAGCACCTGGAAGCGAACCTGGCCGCGTGCGACCAGCACGCCGTCGCTGCGGGTGATCCGTACCTCCCACAGGTGCTGACGCCGGCCTGCGTGCAGCGGCTCGCCCACGATGTCGAGGGTTCCCTCGCTGTGGCTGCGCAGGAAGTCGGTGTGGTTCGACACGCCGACGACGCCCACCCCTCCCGCCCGGAGCACCGCCTGGCCCGCGCCGTGGCTCGCGACCTCCTCGACGATGCTGCACCACGCCCCGCCGTGAAGGATGCCGTAGGGCTGGTGGAGGTGCGGACCGGCGTCGACACGCGCCACGACTCTCTCGGGGCCGACGTCGATCCACGTGAGCTCCAGGCTCTCGCCCCAGTGGTTGGGGTGGATCTGCGGGGGGTCGGGATCCGGTTTCATGTGACTTCGTTCGCGCGCGATCAGCGCGGCAGGTCGAGAATCTTCGCCGCTTCGACCGGCGTCGCGAGCGGTCGTCCGACTTCGCGGACCAGCGCCACCACCTCCTGCACGAGTTCCTCATTCGTGGGTGTGCGGTTGCCCGCGAAGTCCTCGAGGCCCACGCGCACGTGCCCACCGCGCTCGAGGGCGTGACGCGCGACGCCGTTCGACAGAACGTCACCCGAGAGAACGGCCACCGACCAGACGAGGTCGCTGCCCTCCATCATGTCGAGGTACGTGTCGATGCTGCTGGGCTTCGCGGGCAGCCCGAACAGCAGGTCGACGTGGTCGCCGCCGCGATAGCTGGCGTCTCCGCCGAGATACAGCCGCACGTTGGTGCCCTGTGGCAGCCGCCCGGCCTTCTGGTACGCGAGCACGTAGCGGAGGAATCCCGGCTCGAAGATCGAAATGCCGGGCCCGAGCTTGTAGCGCTCACACAGCTCGAACTTGTACTTGGTGTCGTAGGGCGAGTTCGTGTAGACGAACTCGACGGGCGCCGGCAGACCGTCGTCGTCGGTGCCGGTGAGGTTCAGCGAGCCCGGGTCGCAGATGCCCATGCGCAGCCCGCACTCCTCCACGAGGATCGGAAAGTGGGCGACGCGAGCTTCCACGTCGACGCCGAAGACGATCGTGGGGTAGAGGATCGCGTCGGGACGCGCTGCGAGCACGGGACGGTACTGCTCGAGGTAGAGCTCGGCCGCTCGCTTCGGCTCGACGCCGATGTCCGAGATGTGCGTGTGGACGATGGACGCACCGGCCTCGACGCAGCGCAGCGCAACGGCGGCCACTTCTTCAGAAGTGCGCGGGACGTTCGGGTTGCGTTCGGGGGGGGTCGCGCCGTTGATGGCGGCTTCGATGATGACAGGCTGGTGGGCGATGTCGGCGGCGGTCATGGATTCCTCCTGCGGGGGCGCCCCATCCTAATTCACCTGTTCACAGGACAGGAAACTTTGCGAACCGGAGTCGCCGTCGCCCCGGTCCTGTCCTGGTTCATGGCATTGCGGCGTTCCGTGCGGCCGATGTGCACGGTGAGCACCCGGTTGTCGATACTCGCGCCGAGGTGTTTCGATCCGAGGTCGAGGGTCGTCATTTCGTCACAGTCCTTCGGGGCGGTCGCCGATGACACGCTCGGCCTCGAGACGCGCAAACTCCTCGTCGTCGATGCCGAGCAGCTCACCGAGCACCTCGCGATTGTGCTGCCCCAGGAGCGGCGCGGGCTCCCGAAGCCAGCGACCGACACTTTCGAAGCGGAAGGGCAAGGTGGGAATGGGCAGCTCGCCCGCGACCGGATGCGCGAGCGTCTCGAAGAATCCCCGCGCCACCATCTGCGGGTTCTGGCTGATGGCTCGGGGATCCGCCACGACGGCGGCGGGTACGCCGGCGCCGAGGAGCGTCTCGAGCACCTCGTCGCGATCGCGATCGGCGAACACGCGACGCAGCTCGCCATCGATGCGGTCGTGGCCCGCACGCCTCCCATCGCCCGTATCGAAGTCCGGGGAGGAGAGGCCCGGAAGCGAGCCGAGTGACTTGTCGAGGGCGCGCCACTGCTCGTCGTTCGCGACCGACACCGCGAGCCAATGCTCGGCTCCTGGCGCGCTCCCCGCGCAGGCGTAGAGCCCCTGTGGCGCTGCCTCGGCGCAGCGATTGCCCTCGCGCTGCATGAGGTTTCCGTAGGCGGTGAACTCGACGAGCTGTTCGGCCGCGACATTGAGCGCGGCCTCCACCATGGTCGACTCGACGAGTCGCCCCTCACCAGTCGCGTCCCGCTCGGTGAGGACGACGAGGAACGCGTACGCGGCGTGCAGACCCGCCAGCGGATCGCACGGCCCGCGCTGAATCCGCGGCTGGTCGTCGGGATGTCCCGTGACCCACGCGAGGCCCGCCATCTGCTCCATCGTCTGCGCGAACCCCGGGAGGTCGCGCCACGGGCCCGACAGGCCGAAGGCCGGCATCCGCACGAGCGACGTTCGCGGGTTGAGCTTGTGGATCGTCTCCCACGTAAGACCAAAGCCGTCCATCACGCGCGGTGTGAAGTTCTCGAACACCGCGTCACAGCGCGTGATGAGCTGCTTGACGAGCTCGAGGCCGCGCGGTTTCGACAGATCGAGCGTGATGCCACGCTTGTTCGTGTTGAACGCCAGGAAGAAGTGACTCGCCTCCCACCACTTTTCGACCTTGCCGGCCAGCATGCCGCCCACCATCCGCACGCCGTCGGGCTTGCCCGTGGATTCGAGGTGGATCACGTCGGCGCCGAGCGCGGCGAGGATGTGCGTGGACGAAGGCCCGGCGAGCCAGTTCGTCATGTCGAGGATGCGGACACCCTCGAGCGGCAGCTTCCTGTCGCCGCTCGCCAGTGGACGGTCGGCGATGCGCGCCTCGATCTCGCCGCTGTGTTGACCGAGGCCCGGGGCGGGACGCGGTCGGGGCGGATCGACGTCGTCGATCCGGTACGGGCGGCGTGGCTGCTTGAACGTCGCGGTCGGATCGTCGCAGAAGACACCGCGCTCGACGAACTGCTCGTGAGAGAGCACCGCCTGAGCGTCGTTCACGGGCGCGACGGGGATCCGCAGCATCGAGGCCGCCTGTACGATCTCCGCGGTTCCGTGATCCTTCGTGTACGCGTGGACGATCTCGTTCCACTCGTCGAATCGCCCGATCCGACCGGCGATCTGCGCGAGCCCCTCGTCGTCGCGCAGGTCGGGGCGCTCGATCAGCAGCATGAAGTCGGAGATCTGCTGCCGCGTGTTCGTGCAGAAGCCCACATAGCCGTCGGCCGTGGGCTCGATGGACGGAGTCTCGACCGTGGCGCCGCTGCCGCCCAGCTCCTCGACGCCGAGCAGTCGGAAGATCAGGTCGAGGTAGTTGCTCGCGGCCATCGTCATGCCCTCGAGCAGTGACAGATCGATGCGTTCGCCGTGACCCGTCTCGCGCGCGCCGCGCACGGCGGCGAGCGCGGCGACGGCGCCCGCCACGCCGCCGAAGAACTCGGTGGTGCGTCCGCCCGCCTGGAACGGTTCGTGGCCGGGCCGGCCGCGCGAGCCGATCGAGCCGCACTCGGCCTGGATCACGAACTCGGTCGCCGGGCGGTCCACCCACGGCCCCTGCTGGCCCCGGGGAGTCAGCGACAGCCACACGAGTCCCGGGTATCGATCGCAGAGATCGAGCGCGTCGAGGCTGCCCGCTGCGAAGCTGTCGACGACGAGGTCGGCTCCTTCGACCAGGTCCAGCACGTCGGGGTCCTCGGGACGCCCCAAGACGGAGCGCTTCCCCGCATTCAGATAGCGGAAGAGCGCAGCGTCGGGCCCGCCCGCGTGGGCGGTGGGATCCGCGCCGGTGGCGGACCAGCTCCGCAACGGATCGCCCTCGGGCGGCTCCACCTTGACGACATCGGCCCCGGCGTCGACGAAGAGCTTCGTGCAGTAGGGACCTGCGATCGCCGTGGAAAAGTCGACGACGCGCAGGTCGCGCAGTCCCTCCATCAGCCGATGCCGTAGAGCGCAGCCGGGCTGTCGTGCAGCGGCTTCTGCAACGTCGACTCGGGGAGTCGGCCGAGCGCGGTCTCCGCGTCCTCACGCGGGTGATTCGCGAGCGGATCCGCTGGGGCGCCCGAGGGTTGGTCACCGATCCTCCCGAAGCCGTAGGGTTCGGTGATGCAGGAGTGGGTGTCGATCCGCCAGATGCGGTCGAAGCTGACTTGACTCATGGGCTACCTCCAAGCCTGGCCGGAATTCGACGGGCAAAGCCCGCGGCCCGACACGGCACGCCTAGGGCGCGCCGGGACCGACCGCCCCTACCCCCGCCAGCCGTCCCAGTGGATGACCTCGTCCACGTCGCCCCGCAGCGGCTGCTTCCAGCCGGCGTCCGGGTAGCCCAGCGGGATCAGGGCCACCGTTTGCACCTTGTCCGGAATGGCCAGGATCTTCTTGAAGCGCGGCTCCTCGGCGAGGTGGAGGGTGGTGAGCACCGTGCCGAGACCGCGCGATCGGGCCGCCAGCATGAGGTTCTGGACGGCCGGGAAGATCGACCCGTAGTAGCTCGACTCGCGTGACGCGTCGTCGTCGCCGGCCACTCCGTGCCGCATGCACGCGATGATGTGGACGGGCGCGTCGCCGATGCGCTCGGCAAACCTCCACGCGTGGCCGTAGACCTTGCGCGACGCCTCGTCGAGACTCGCTCCCCCCTCGGACGCCGGTTTCACGAGGCGCGCCGCGATCTCGAGGTAGAGCGCACCGATCTCCTTTCGCAGGGCAGCGTCGCGCACGGCGATGAACGCCCACTGCTGGCCGTTGGCTGCACTCGGCGCCCGGGTCGCGGCCTCGATCACGTAGCGGATGTCCTCGTCGGAGACCGGGTCCGGCAGGAGTCGGCGCATCGCGCGCTGCGTGAAGATCGCGTCGTGGAGTGTGATGTCGCTCATGGCATCCCCTGGGTGCGTGGATGTCGTGCGGGACGCCGAGAGCGATCTCTCGGTGGTCGCTGCGAATCCGGGTCTCGATGAATTCGCCACTCTACCACTCGCGCCCAACGGGCCGCCGGAGCCTTTGGCCCGCCCGGGTTTCCAACGATGAACGCCGGCCTGCTTGCGACGAACGACTATCATAACCGGCCATGCCCGGCGCCCTCGATGGCCTTCGTGTTCTCGACCTCTCGACGCTGTTTTCGGCCCCTCAGGTCTCGGCGATGCTCGGCGACCTCGGTGCCGACGTCGTCAAGCTCGAGACGCCGGTGGGCGACCCGATGCGACGCATGGGTGCCTCCCGTGAGGGACGGTCGCTGATGTGGGCGATGGTGGCGCGCAACAAGCGGCCCATCACACTCGATCTCGATCGTCCCGACGGCGTCGCGTTGTTCCACCGCCTGGTCGAGCGCGCCGACGTCCTGGTCGAGAACCAATCGACCGCGATCCTCGAGCGCTGGCACGCCACCTGGGACGAGCTGTCGGCCGTCAATCCGAAGCTCGTGATGGTGAGTGTGAGCTGCTTCGGCAGCTCGGGTCCGAACGCGGGACTCGCCGGCGCCGGCACGCTGGCCGAGGCCTACGCGGGTCTCACACACATGACCGGCGCAGCCGACGGCCCCCCGCTCCTGACCTCACTTCCCATCGGCGACGTCCTCACGGCGATCTCCGGCGTCGTCGGCGCCATCGCCGCCTGTTACCACCGCGACGCGCGCGGCGGATCGGGACAGTACGTCGATGTTTCGATGTTCGAGCCGATCCTGCAGCTGCTGGCTGGAAGCGTGGTGGGCTACGCCCCGGGGTCACCTCCGCCCCACCGCATGGGGAGCCGGGTGGCGGGCGGCGTGCCGCGCAACACCTATCGCGGCTCTGACGATCGTTGGCTCGTGGTGTCCGCCACCACCGACCCGCAGGTCGCTCGGGTACTGCGCGTGATCGGTCGCGACGGCGACGCGGAGCGCGCGCGATTCGCGAAGTCGAAGGACCGGCTCCGGCACGCCGACGAACTCGACGCTCTCGTGGCGGCGTGGATCGCGAAGCACCCCCGCGACGACGCGATCGCGACCCTCACGGCCGAGCGAATCCCGGCGGCGCCGGTGAACGACCTCGCCGACGTGCTCGCCGACTCCCACATCCTCGCCCGCGCGAGCGTCGTCGGGATCGACGACGAGACCCTGGGACGGCTCTCGATGGTGGCGCCGGTCCCCAGGCTCTCGGCCACGCCGGGCGAGATCCGCCACCCGGGCCGCGAGCTCGGGGCCTGCAACGCGGAAGTCTACGCCGACTGGCTGGGGCTCTCGGACGCCGAGCTGGCGGAGCTCCAGAGGGACGGGGTCGTCTGACCCGCTACATGAGCGCGCGAAGCTGCTCCGCGACATCGAAGGCGGCGGCGATCGGGTCGTCGAGGGACCAGCCGCGCTGGGGCAGGTCGAAGTACTCGACGGAGAGCTTCCCCCGGTAATCGAGCTCCTCGAGGCATTTCAGGATCGCGCTGAAATCGACCTCTCCCTCGATTGCCTGCGAGTGCCCCCTCTTCGCCTGGCGGAGCTGGACGTGGTCGGCGTAGGGGAGCAGTTCTGCGGGGTCTCCCCCCCAAGCCACGACGTGGCCGACATCGAGGGTCAGGCGCAGGCCCGGAACCTCCTCGAGCATCGCGAAAACCTCTTCCGTGGTGCCCACGATGGACCCCAGCCACGGCTCCATGCGCGCCCCTGGGGCGTTCCGGTAGTCATCGACGGTCTTCTCCCACGTCCGCGCACCGATGGGCGCAGGACCCGAGGTGAAGCCCGGCCGCGGAAACATCGAAAAGCGGTCGCCCACCGGGATGACGAGGTCCGTGGGGTCGCCCAGAGTGACGTCGATGTGATGAAAGCCGTGGCCCCGCGCAATCCGCGCCGCCTCGCGAACGTGGCGGTTGCCGTAGACGACGGACACAACACCTAGCGGCCACTGCATAGGGCGACGCTACCGAATGGTACGCGTACCGTTCAAGAGTGATTCGACCCTAATCAGCGACTGTCGGCGGCCCCCGCGTATAATCTCCGGCGGTTCGACCGAGCAGGAGGAACTCCCCATGGAACGCATTCGCGTTCTCGACCCGACGGCATCGCCCCCCGAGGTATCCACCGACCCTGGTCCCGACGCCGGTCCGCTGGCCGGACGCCGGGTGGGAATCCGCTTCGACCAGACGTGGCAGTCCTTCCTGCACGTGAAGGCCGAGTGGACCCGGTCGCTCGAGGCCCTGGGGGCCACCGTGATCGCCTGGAACGCCGGCAACCGGATCGGCGAAGAGGGCGAACGCACCCGCAAGGAGCTCGAGGAATTCGCCGACGACGTGGACATCGCGATCGTCGGCCTCGGAAATTGAGGCTCCTGCACCTCCTGGACGGTCCACGACGCGGTCGTGGTCGTTGAGAAGGGCAAGACGGCGGTCGCCGTCGTGACGCAGGAATTCGAGGCGCTCTCCCACACGATGGCCGCCAACGCGGGCCGCGTGGCACTCCGAGTGCTCGTACTCCCCTACCCGCTCGAGACCCGCAGCGAGCCCGATGTGCGGAAGATCGCGCAAGAACACTACGAGCCACTGCTCGACACCCTCGGGGCGACGATCCCGAGCCGGGGATGAACCCATGACCGACGTCGTCATCGATCGATCCTGCGGGCCCGAGGGCTGCGAGATCGACTGGCTCGCCAGCCCGCGGGTGGAGGTGGACGCGGATCCGGTCGCCTTCACGAAGTTCGCGACGGACGCCGGGTGGGGCGACGGACTTCCCCTGGTTCCCCCGACGGAGGCGCGCGTTCGGGAGTTCGTGCAGGCTTCGGGGCGGTTTCCCGACGATCTGCTCGGCGCCGTGCCGCCGCGCAACGGGCGGGCCACGGTCGAGAAGGTCGCGGTCAACGCCGTCATGGCCGGCGCGCCGCCGGAGGCGATGCCGCTGCTGTGCGCGTCGATCGAGGCGATGGTCGATCCGCTCCTCAACCTCTTTGCCCTCAACACCACCACGTGTTGCGTCGTCCCCGGCGTGTTCGTCAACGGTCCCGCGCGCCACGAGCTGGCAATTCCCTACGGCGCCGGTTGCTTCGGGGGCGAGGCCGGGCCCGCACCGGCCATCGGTCGGGCGCTGCGCCTGGTGATGCGCAACGTCGGCGGCCAGGTGGTGGGTGTGAGCTCGAAGAGCGTCTTCGGCCAGCCCGGTCGCGTCACCGGGATCGTCGTGGCGGAGTGGGAAGAGCGCTCGCCCTGGGCGCCGCTCGCCGAGCGCCGTGGAGTGTCGGGCAACGCACTCACGGTGCACGGCGTCACGGGCACGATCGACGTCGCGGACACGGCCGCCACCAACGGCGTCGACCTGCTCGAGATCATCGGCAAGTCGCTCGCGTTCCCCGGTACCAACGCCTTCATCGAGGGGTGGCACGGCGCCGAAATCATGGTGGCGATCGCGCCGCCCTGGGCCGACCTCATCGCGAGCGAGTATCCGTCGATCGAAGTCGTTCAGCAGATGCTCTGGGAGCACGCAAAGCTGCCGTCGGCGTGGTGGCCGGGCATTCACCGCGAACACCACGAGAAGCACGGACGCGTCGACGCCGACGGAATGGTGCATCTCGTGCAGTCGCCGGAACACATGATCGTGATGGTGTGCGGGGGACTCGGCAACCTCCACGCGCTCGCCATGCACAGCTTCGGACCGACGCGAGCGGTGACGCGCGCGTTCTGACCCGCGAAGAACTGATGGAGATCAGCGCCCCGTGGCCTCGACGATCTGCACGTCCGTCTTGGGAACCGGGATCGTGATCTTCTCCTCGTCGAAGCGAGTCTTCACTTCGCGGGTGAGGTCCCAGTAGACCTCCCAGTAGTCCTCGCGCTGGACCCACGGGCGAACGACGAACTCCATCCAGAAGTCGGCGAGCTTGTCGAGCTTGATCGTCACCTCGGGGTCGTCGAGTACCTTCGGGTGGTCGGCGACGATCGCGCCCAGAATCGACTCGATGCGCGCGACGTCGTCGCCGAGGCCGACGCGAAACATCAGGTCGACGCGGCGATGCTCCTGGGTGGTGATGTTGCGAATGACGTCGCCCCAGATCTTGTTGTTCGGCACGACGAGGGTCTGGTTGTCGAACGTCAGGATGGTGGTCGACACCAGGCTCATGTGGTCGACGCGGCCCAATACGCCAGCCGCCTCGATGATGTCGTCTACGTCGTACGGCCGGTAGATCAGGAGCATCGCGCCGGCCGCGAAATTCGCGAGGGCATCCTGGAGCGCGAAGCCGACGATGAAGCCCGCGATACCAATGCCGGCCAGCAGCGGGCCGATCTCGACGCCGAGCTGCGACAGGCCGAACAGAACGCCGAGGGCGAACACCAGGTTGGCGCCCAGGGACGCCAGGATCTCCTGGAGCAGGGTCGACGCTCGCATTCCGGACACTCGAATGGCGCGGTGGACCACGCGGCGGACGACGATCGAAAGCAGCCGAAACATCAGGACGATTGCCAAGAAGAAGAAGAGGCGGAACAACAGCCCGGGCCCGTTCTCGAGCGCCCAGGAGCGCGCCCGCTCCCAACTCTCTTCGACGAGGCCGAGCGCGACCTCCGTGTCGAAGATGTCCTGAGTGAGGGTTCCGCTCGCGCGGATCAGGAGGCGCCGGTAGGCGGCGGTCGAAATCTCGAGTCTGTCGAGCAGGTTCGCTGCCGAGGTGAGGCTGCGGGTGGTCCATTGGCGCTTGGCCTGTGCGGCGCGGAGCTCTGCCGCGACCACCTTGTCGTCCGGATTCTCCTGGGCGCGGAGCTTCAGGTCCGAGATCTGTTTCAGGGTGAGCTCGACGCGTCCCTCGAGACGATCGGCTCGCTGACCGAGCAGCCGAGTGACGTGACGGCGCACCATCGTGCCGTCCTCACCGAAGCGCTCGACCCGGGAGGCGTGCAAGAGCAGGATTTCGTAGTAGTGATCAACGCGAGCGTTCTGGTCCGAAAGCTTCGCCTCGTGATCGAGCAGACGATCGGGCGTCAGCTCTTCACGCCGTCGTGCGATGTCGGCGAGAACGTGCTGGCTCTCCTCGATGGTCCGCTTGATGTAGCCGGTGACCTTGGGAAATTCGTCCCTGAGATAAACGGCTACCGCCGGATCGACCTCGAGTCCAGCGCTTTTCATCGCTTCGACGTGGTCCGCGAGGGTGTCTAGCTCCGCAATTACCTCGAGCTCGACACGGCCGATCTGGCCGAGCACCACGAGATGCTCCTCGCCGAAGACCCCGTCGAGCTCCTTGTTGAGGACCGCGAATCGCGCCAGGGTTTCGTTGATCTCCGCCAGGATTTCGAGGCCGGCCTTGCGCTCGTCGGAAGCAGGCAGAGCGGTCGGCTCCGCTTCAGCACTCGCCGCAGCCGGAGGATCCGCCGCCCACGCGGGCGCAACCGCGGCCCCCCCAGCCAGCAGGAGCGCCAGCGCGGCGGCGGCGAACGGCGCGAGAGGCAGACGCTTCCCGCGTGCTTCGACTTGGCGCTTCAGGCCGCGACTCCCGCGATCAACTTCTCGCTCTGCTCCCACAGCCGGCGTGCCGCCGTGTCGTCTGCGGCCACGGGCGTGATCTCGATCGGCTTGCAACAATCGAAGTACGCGCCCGTCACGCCCTCGACCTCCGATGAGCTCGCCACGTAGACGGAGGTCTTCGCACCGTCCTCGACGGCGAGCGGCGGCGGCAGCTTGCTCAGGTCAGGACGCGACGAGTCCTTAAGTCGGTCCTTCTTCTGTTTGGCTTCCCGGGGCTTCTCGTCCTCGGGGCGGTCGCGGCCGAGCTCGGTCACGACGTGGCCCGGGTGCACGGCGTTCACACTGATGCCGGTGCCCTCGAGCCGCCGGGCCAACTCACGCGTGAAGTAGATGTTGCAGAGCTTCGAGTGCCCGTACAGGAGGAAGCCCTGGTAGTTCTCGACGTGCTGCAGGTCGTCGAAGTCGAGCCCCTCGCTCGCCATCAGGTAGCCGTGCGACGAGAGGTTGACGATCCGCGCGGGAGCACTCGCGCGGAGGGTGTCGAGGAGCAGGTCGGTCAGTAGAAAATGACCGAGGTGGTTCACGCCGAACATGACCTCGAAGCCATCGGCGGTCTCTGCGCGCCCGCGCGAGTTCACGATCCCCGCGTTGTTGACGAGCACGTCGAGCCGGTCGAACTTCGCGAGGTACTCCGCCGCGAACGCGCGAATCGACGCGATGCTCGCGAGATCGAGGGCCATGACTTCGACGTCGTCGCGGCCGGATCGCTCGCGCACCTCGGCGATGGCCGCGGCGCCGCGCTCGGCATTGCGCGATGTGAAGATCACCTGGGCGCCCATACCCGCGAGCTGAACCGCCGTCTCCTTGCCGATACCGGTGTTGCCACCGGTGATCAGAACCGTGCTGCCGTCGATCTGGAAAGAAGCCATGGGAACCCCCGTCGCGATGGGATGCCCATCTTACACCCCTACATCCGGGGAACTCCGGGAGTCGGGAAAGCGGCGCAGAACGCGGCGACCGCTTCGGCCAGCCGCGCCAGCTCTCGGGGCTGCATGGGCCGCTCGAGGGCCGCGGTCATGAAGCCCGCCAATTCGCGCATCGAGTCCTCCTTCATTCCCCGGGCGGTCGCGGCGGGCGTACCCAGTCGGATCCCGCTCGGGCGCAGGGGGGGATTGGGGTCGTCGGGAATGACCTGTTTGTTCACCGTGATGCCGATGGCGTCCAGAGTCTCCTCGGCGGCGCGCCCGTCCATCCCGTACGCGAGGACGCAGTCGAGGACAATCAGATGGTTGTCGGTCCCCCCGGTCACGAGTGCCGCGCCGGCATCGATCAGGGACGTGGCGAGCTCGGCGGCATTCGAGATCACCTGGGCCGCGTACTCGCGGAAGCCCGGCTCCGCGGCCTTCCGGAGCGCCACGGCCATCGCCGCGATCGCGTTCATGTGCGGACCGCCCTGCAACCCGGGGAAGACCGAGCGGTCGACCGCCTTCGCGAGCTCCTTCCTGCACAGCACCAGCCCGCCGCGGGGCCCGCGCAGGCTCTTGTGCGTCGTGGTGGTGACCACGTCGAAGCCATGGTCGAAGGGGTTCTCGAGCGCGCCCCCGGCGATGAGCCCGCCGACGTGGGAGACGTCGGCCATGGCGAGTGCGCCCACCTCTTCGGCCACGCGACGGTACGCCGCGTAGTCGTCGACGCGGGGAGACGACGTCGTGCCGCACAATACGATGCGGGGCTTCGACAGGCGGGCGAGCTTCATGAGCTCGTCGAAGTCCACGCGGCCCGCCTCCCCGGGACGCGTCTTGTAGCGGACGAAGTTGAAGAGCCTCCCCATGTGGGACACGGGATCGCCGTGGGTCAGGTGGCCCCCGTGAGAGAGGTCCATCGCGAGAACCGTGTCACCCGGCTCGAGGAATGCGAGGTACACGGCCTGGTTCATGGGAGAGCCCGAGAGCGGTTGCACGTTCGCGTGCTCGCAGCGGAAGAGCGAACACGCGCGCTCACGGGCGAGGTTCTCGACGCCGTCGGTGAACTCCTGCCCGCCGTAGTAGCGCCGCCCGGGGTAGCCCTCCGAATACTTGTTCGTGAAGACCGAGCCCAGTGTGGCGAGCACGGCAGGCCACGTGTAGTTCTCCGACGGAATCAACTCCACACCGGATTGCTGCCGGCGCTCCTCGCCGCGCAGCAGCTCGAATACCTCGGGATCTCCTTCCATCAGCTCTCGGCGGTAGTCGTCCATGGTCTCCTCCCCGGCGCGCGAAAGGCGGCACTCGAGGAGAGATTACGGCGGGTTCTCGATTTGGTGAAGTGAAATGATCTAACGCTATCATTAAGCAGTACTTAATAGAGGAATCGGCGTGGAACTCTCGAGCATCGATCTCAACAAGCTGCACACGTTCTTCAGCGTGGCAGAGCACGGCGGGGTCACGGCCGCAGCCCGACGGCTCGCTCTCACCCCCTCGGCGGTCAGCCAGAGCTTGTCGGGCCTCGAAGCCTCGCTCGACGTGAGGTTGTTCAACCGCGTTGGCCGACGCCTCGTGTTGACGCGTGAGGGCGAGATGCTCCACCGCCGCTTTCGCGACTACCACCACCGCCTGCAGGAAGCGGTCACCGAGATCGCGAATGAGGAACGGGAGGTCCG
>JABSQW010000232.1 GCA_013215605.1 Myxococcales bacterium | reverse complement strand
GCGGCGGCCGAGCTCGAGCGACGCGCCGTACACGTGCACCTCCCGCAGGATCGCGCTGCCGTCGAGCTCTGCGATGGGCGCGCTGGCGTTCGCCGCGTCGGGTAGGGACAAGCGCAGGAACGCGACCAGTCGATCTCCCTCGGCGACGAACTGGAGAAACACCTCGCGCCCGAGCGACGTCCGGTAACCGAGCTCCTCGAGGACGAGCGAGTCCGGGTCGAACTTCGCAGCGCGGATCTCGCGCGCCCGGATGTCCTCGCAAACCCCGCCCGCTTCCCGCAAGCGCTGTTCAGCAACCTCGCGCAGGTTCGCGATCTTGTTCCCCGCCACGATGTCGTCGGCCGAGAAGTCGCGGATGACGCGGGTCAGCCGGCAGTACCGCGGCGTGGCGGCGAGTGCGGAGGTGAGCACCCCCACGAGCTCCTCCTCGTCGTACGGCCGCCACTCACCCCGCAGATAGCTTCCCATGAGCTCGGCGCTCTCGACGAGGCTGCACGGGTAGACCTTGAGCTCATCGGGGCGGAAGTCGGCGTCCTCGAAGAGCTCGGCAAAGCCGGCGGTGTCGCGCTCCGGGGTCGCGCCGAGCAGGTTCGGCATCCAGTGCGCGTGAATCTTGAAGCCGGCGCCGCGCAGCAGGCGGAGTGCCGCGCGCGTGGTGGCGACATCATGGCCGCGGCGATTCGCGGTGAGGATGGCGTCGGACAGGTGCTGAATGCCGATCTGCACCTTGGTGACGCCGAGCCGACGGATGCGGCAAACCTCGTCGGCGGTGACGTGGTCGGGACGCGTCTCCACCGAGAAGCCGACGCTGCGAACCACCGCGGTCTCGTTCTCGCGATGCGCGGCTTCGAGGGCCGACCAGTCGGCGGCTTCGGCGTCGCCGAGCAGCTCGCCGGCGTGCTCGCTCTGGAGCACGCCGCGGACGATCTGGTTGTAGGTGTCCGCGGGAGCGCGACCGTCCACGCGCGCCGCGACGTCGCGAAACGCGGGTGCTGCGCTCTGCGCCGCACCTCGACGGTCCACGCCGCGCCCGAAGTCGTTCAGCGCGTCGAAGCAGCGCTTCACGAACCAGACCTGGTACGGCTCGGGGTAGAACGACCAGGTTCCCCCCAGGACGATCATCTCGACCTTGTCGACGGGGTGCCCGATGCACCGATACGCCTCGAGGCGGGACCACGTCTGGGAGTAGGGGTCGAAGTCGTTGGCGTCGGCGCGCTGCGCGCCCGGCTCGTCTGCGAGGTAGCTCTTGGGCATGCGCACGTCGCTCGGGCAGAAGATGCACTTGCCGGGACACGGGAACGGCTTCGTCAGCACCGTGACCGGCGTGACCCCCGACAGCGTGCGCACCGGGCGCAGCCGCAGCCGCGACAGGAAGGTCGACTCGTCGAGCTTCCAGTGCTGCCGGGCCCGGAAGGCGCGGTATCCGGCGATCACCTGGGCGCGCGAGAAGAAGCCCGTGCCGTCGCGGGGATACAGGCGCAGAATCCCGTCGAGGCCTCGGGAAGAAAGCTCAGGTGAGGCCTCGATCGCGTCGATGATGGAGACGAGCTCCCGTTCGTAGGGGACCGGATCGAACGGCGTCCGCGGATGTCTGCGGGCGCGGCGCCGGCTGGCCGTTCCTCCGCCCGCGGAGGCGGCAGTGGACGGGGTCTGCGTCGGAAGCTCGTGCACCTTCACCTTCGACGTTCGGGATGCCGGATTCGAAGGTCGGCTACTGTAACCCACTCCCGCGCCGACCTACGGGTCGCAAGGCCGGGCGAAACCGCGAAGCGAAGGCCGTGAATCGCAAGACCGCTCTCGCGCTCAACGCCATCAACACCCGCTTCTACGGCGAGCTCGCCCTCGAGTTCAGCTCGACCCGCGAAGCGCCCTGGCCCGGCTGGCTGCGCGTGCTGTCGATCCTCGAGAGGCGCGCCGGCGACCGGGAGCTCGCCGTCCTGGACGTCGGCTGCGGCAACGGCCGCTTCGCGACGTTCCTCGCCGAGAACCTGGGCAACCGCCGCGAGCGGCTCCACTACCTCGGCGTGGACGCGAGCGGAACGCTCCTCGAGCACGCCGGCGCAAAGAAGCTCCCTTTCGCCACCACCGAGTACCGCGGGCTCGACTTCGTCGAGTCGCGCCTCGGCGAAGCACTCGGGCCCCGCGATTTCGACCTCGTCGTGCTCTTCGGCGTGCTCCACCACATCCCCGGTGCCGCGCGGCGGCAGCAGCTCCTCGACGACGTCTGCGCCCACCTGCGTCCCGGCGGGCTCGTGGCACTCACTGCCTGGCAGTTCGAGGCGTTCGAGCGCTTTCGCGACAAGGTGCTGCCCTGGGACGAGTACAACCGCACGGCTGAATCGCCCGTCGACACCCGCGAGCTGGAAAGCGGCGACCACCTGTTGCCCTGGGGCCAGGACGCTGTCGCTGTGCGCTACTGCCACTTCGCCGACGAGAAGCAGACGCGACAGGTCCTCGCCGACCTGCCGCTCGAGATCGTCGAGACCTACACCGCAGACGGTCGCGAGGGAAACCTCAACCGCTACTTCCTGCTGCGCAAATCGGAAACGAACGACGCCCCCCGAAATCCAGCTGTGTAAGGGAGGCTCTTCGATGGACTCGCTCGGCACGTTCCCCCCGTACGTCTCCACCCGCGGCCTCGGCCACGCGGTGACCGGCCTCCTGCTCGCCTACGTCCTGCTGAGCTGCGTGGTTGTGGGAAGCGATCTCGCGTTCTTCGAAGTCGCCGGACGCGTCGCCTCGGGCGATGCCGTGGCCGCAAGCGAGCACCCGGCGACGGTCGCCACGGTCGGGTGGCGGCGCGGCGGACAGACGTTGCTCGTGCTCGGGATCGCTGGGCCGTTCCTCTGCTGGCTCTACCTCTCGCGCGCCAACCTTCGCGCGTTCGGCATGCGTCGCATGCAGTACAAACGCATCTGGACGGTGAGCGGCTTCTTCGTACCGGCCCTCAACCTGATCCGCCCCTACCAGGTCGTGCGCGAGATCTGGCAGGCGAGCGATCCCGAGAGCGACGATGCCTTCGGCTGGAAGTACACCGAAGCCCCACTGCTGCTGTCCCTGTGGTGGGGATCGCTGCTCGGATGGGTGATTCTCGAGGCGATCGTCTTGGCGATGCAGACGAGCGGCCTCGGCACGGCGGCGCGCTTCCAGGCCACGCAGCCGATCGCCACGCTGGCGGACGTCGCTGGCGCCATCGGGGCGAGCTTCGCGTTCTTCGTGGTTTCCGAGATCACGCGCGCCCAGCGCGAGAAGTGGGGGCACCTGGTCGAGCGCTACGGCACGCCCATCTAGGGTCCCGATCCCGGCTTGCACGATTCTGTCGCGCTCCTCACCCGATCGGCCGATACGGAGCAACGTCCCCGCTGCACGGAGAGCCCCTATGGAGCCCACCCGCGTCCGTTTCGTCGTCACCGAGGCCATGGTCGAGGCATTTGCGCGCCTCACCGGCGACTGGAACTCGCTGCACATGAACGAGGACGTGGCGCGCAAGTCGCGCTACCGGCGACGCATCGTGCACGGAATGCTGCCCTTCTCCTTCCTCCAGGTCCTGCAGCACAGCCACCCCGGCGAGCCGCTGCGCTTCGAGAAGCTTCGCGTGCGCTTCCAGCAGCCCGTCCACGCGGGCGACGAGCTCGAGCTCGAGATCGCGACCACCGGCAGCGACTTCAAGGCGTCGTGGCGCAAGACCGGAAGCGGCGAGCTCGTCACGCGTGCCAGCGGTCGCTTCGCGCTTCGCGCAAAGACGGGGGATGCGCCGGGTCCGGCGGCGGACGCGGAGAGCCTCCCCTTCCTCCGCACCGACCTCGAAGAAGCAACCTTCTCGATCGGCGAGCTCCAGGACCGCGTCGAGAGCTTCGAGATGAACTTCTCGCGAGCGAGCGTGGCCGACTACGCGAAGCACATCGGCTCGGCGGCGGGCGACGCCGGCGGCGACACGATGTGTCCGAACCTGCTGGCGGCCGTCATGCTGAGCACGCTCGTCGGCATGCGTCTGCCGGGGCGCTACGCGACGTTCACGGGCTTCCAGATCGAGTTCGAGCGCGACCTCGAGGAGGATCACGCGTACCTCCTGCAGGGTACCGTCGAGCAGGCGTCGGAATCCGCCGAGATCCTCACCTCCAGCGTGCTCGTACGCGACGCGAAGACCCTCGACACCGAGGAGCACGGTCTACTCGCCACGGGCAAGTTCGACGCCGTGGTGAACAGCGCGCCCAAGAGCATGCTGACCTGCGACGAGATCCGCGCGAAGCACACCGAGCTCGGCCTCGAAGACCAGGTCGTGGTGGTGACGGGCGCGAGTCGCGGCATCGGCGAGACCACCGCGAAGCTCTTCGCCATGCTCGGTGCGAAGGTCGTGGTCAACTACTACCGCGGCGCGCAGGACGCCGAGCGCATCGCGAACGAGATCCAGGACGCGGGCGGCGACGCGGTGGCGCTGCGCTGCGACATCCGTGACGACGCCGACGTCGAGGCTTTCTTCGCCGCCGTCACCGAGCGCTGGGGCACCGTCGACGTGCTCGTCAACAACGCCGTCAAGGAGTTCAGCCCGAAGCCCCTCGCCGACTCGCAGTGGAGCGACTACCTCGACGAGATGGAGGTCTCGATCAAGGGCATGCACGCCTGCTGTCGCGCCGCGATCCCGCACATGAAGGCGAGCGGTGCGGGCAAGATCGTGAACCTCTCGACGGTGGCCGTCGACAACCCGGTGAGCGGGCAGAGCCGCTACATCACCGCGAAGAGCGCCGTGGTGGGCTACACGAAGAGCCTCGCGGTCGAGCTCGCAAAGTTCGGCATCCAGGCCAACGTGATCGTCCCCAACATGACCGACACCGACCTCGTTGCCGTCATCCCCACCGCGTACCGGGAAAAGCTCGCCGCCTCCCGCCCGAGCAGGCGCCACGTCGAGCCGATCGAGGTCGCCCAGGCCGTCGCCTTCGTGGCCTCGAAGTGGGCGAACGCGATCACGGGCCAGAAGGTCGTGCTGAACCTCGGCGAGCCGCCCTTCGCCTGATCCCTGCGACCGCTCCTGCGTTCGCCTTCCGTGACCCTCCCTGGGCGAGAGCTTCCCCGTTCCGCCCCGGGACGCGGAGCAGAGCACGACGCCCGTACCCCCCTTCGCCTTCATCCCAGAGGATTCCTGCGATATTTGTATCACAACGTACTTGACGTGGATCACATTGTGTCACATTGTACTCCCCAGCGAAGCAAGGCCCTCCACGATGGCGGTGCCAATCGACTTTCTCTTCATTTTTCAGAGACTTGGGAGCATTCACCATGGACCAGAAGCGGGACGACCTCGAAGGCGTCCTCGACACCACCATCGACGAACTCGTGAACATTGGCAGCGGATGGCTCCGCAGCGGCGCCGCGGCGGCTTCTTCGGCCCTCAGTGCCGTGGCCGAGGGAATGCGGACCACCAGCGATGCACTCGAGCGCCTTGGCAAGAGCCTCGAAGACTCCGCGGAATAACGCGAGGTACCCCCGTGACCGACGAATCCGATGGACCGGCCGCTCCGAACCCCGAGGCGCGCGACGCGGGCAATCCCCGCAAGGAAAAGGTCCTCCACACGCGCGTACCGG
>JABSQW010000231.1 GCA_013215605.1 Myxococcales bacterium | reverse complement strand
CAGGCCGTCGAGGGTGGGGAGGGGGTCGCGCTTGAAGTTCACGGTGGGCGTGGGCTCTCTTGTGACGTCCGCAATTCCGGCGGAGTCCGCGGGCACTCGTCCCTGAGTGTCGATGCTTCGGCGGCGTGGCGGGTTCGCGCATTTCTCGACCTACCGATCGGTAGTTGCCGCTTCTTTCGCGCTTCTTGCCTTCGATCTGCGGGGTCGCGAGGTAGAATTCCGGTCCGCTTCGACCCCAGCCCGGTCCCGGAGGGCCCGTGAAGTCCGAGCTCCGTATCGACATCCCCGAAGCCCGTCTCGTCGACCTGCGCCGCCGCCTCGAGGAAGCGCGGTTCGCAGCAGATTTCGCCAACGACGATTGGCGCTATGGAACGAATGGCGCGTACCTGGCGGAACTCGTCGCCTACTGGCGGGATCATTTCGACTGGCGCGCCCAGGAAGCGAAAATGAACGAGCATGCGAATTTCCTCGTGGAGCTCGAAGGGGTGCCCATCCACTTCATCCACGAGCGCGGCGTGGGTCCGGACCCGATGCCGCTCGTGCTCACCCACGGCTGGCCGTGGACCTTCTGGGACTTCCGAGACGTCATCGGGCCGCTCTCCGATCCCGCCGCACACGGTGGCGATCCAGGGGACGCGTTCCACGTGGTGGTGCCGTCGCTTCCGGGCTTTGGCTTCTCGTCTCCCCTCGAGGTACCGGGCGTGACCTTCTCGCGCACAGCGGATCTCTGGGCGGAGCTCATGGGGGAAGTGCTCGGCTACGGGCGCTTCGCCGCCCAGGGCGGCGACTGGGGTGCCCTGGTCACCGCGCAACTCGGACACAAGTACGCCGACCGCGTCATCGCGATCCACGAGAGCCTGCCGGGCTTCCCGGGCTTCGACTACACGGCGCTATCCCCCGATGACTACGGACCCGGAGAGGAGGATTGGCTGGCACGTATGCAGGCGAAGAGCGTCACTATTGCGAGCCACATGGCGGTCCACTCGACCGACCCCCAGACCCTCGCATACGCGCTCAATGACTCGCCCGTCGGGCTCCTCGCGTGGATCGTGGAGCGACGACGCGCGTGGAGCGACTGCCGGGGGGATGTCGAATCCCGCTTCAGCCGCGACGACCTGCTGACGCTGGTCAGCCTCTACTGGCTCACGGAGACGATCGGCAGCAGCCTGCGCTTCTACTACGAGAACGCCCACGTCCCGTGGACCCCGGCTCACGACCGCCAGCCGATCGTCGAAGTTCCGACGGCCTTTGCGGTGTTCCCCGAAGACGTCCTCCTGCTGCCCCGCAGTATCGCGGAACGTCGGACGAACCTGCAGCGCTGGACGGTCATGAAGTCCGGCGGCCACTTCGCCCCCGCCGAAGAACCCGCTGCCCTCGTAGACGACCTCCGCAGCTTTCTCCGCCCCCTCCGCTAGACCCGGTGGGGTCAGCTGCGGGCGCCGACCACGCCGCGGTCGCGGAGGCTACCGATCTCCTCTTCCGAGAGACCGACGTCGGCCCGCAGGATGTCGTCGGTGTGTTGTCCGAGGGTGGGCCAGCGCGCCGCGGGCCTCTCCGGCATGCCGGACATCTTGATCGGGTTGCCGACGATCAGGAGCGGGTCTTCGCTGTCGGGGCGGGGGACTTCGAGGATCATGTTGTGGTCGCGCACATGGGGGTCGTCGAGGATGTCCTCGGGAGTGTTGCAGGGACCCGCGGCGATGCCCTGGCTGCAGAGCTCGGCGCACACTTCGAGCTTGCCCTTCGTCGACGCCCACTCCTCGATCGCGGGGCGCACCGTGTCATCGAGGCGGTCGCCCCAGTCGTGGCGGGTCGCGAAGCGGTCGTCGTCGAGCCACTCTTCTTTGCCGATTGCCTTCGCGAGCAACGCCAGGTGGTGGTCGCGTACGGCCTGGAGGACGAAATAACCGTCTTTCGCCTCGAATACCGAGACGATGCCCGCCGCTCGGCGCGACTTCCCGCGCATTCCCATCGACCAGAAAAAGGGGATGACGTCGGCCATTGCGACCATCGCGTCGAACATCGCGACGTCGACGTACTGGCCGCGCCCCGTGCGATCGCGCTCGCGGAGCGCGGCGAGCAAGCCGATCGCGGCGAACAGCGACGAACCGATGTCGCCGAGGGCGCCCGCGGTGCCCATGCGCGGCGCCTCGCCCTCGCGCCGGCTCGACTCGTTGAAGCCCGCCATCGCCTCGGCCACACAGGCGTAGGCGGGCCAGTGTGCGTAGGGGGATTCGCCGAGGTTTCCGAAGCCCGACACGGACACGTAGATGAGTCCGGGGTGGATCTTCGAGAGGACGTCGTAGCCGAGGCCGAGGCGCTCGAAGGTTCCCGGCTTGAAGTTCTCGCCGACGATGTCGTAGTGGGGAACGAGCTTCTTGAAGACCTCGATGCCCTCAGCCTGTTTGAGGTCGATGCAGATGCTCTTCTTGTTGAGGCTGTTGCGCAGGTACGTGGCGCCGACGCTCTGTCCGTCGATGTCGGCCACCGCGGGGAGCGCACCGCGACCCGAGTCGCCGGTGACGGGGTGCTCGACCTTCACGACCTCCGCGCCCATGTGGGCGAGAAGTTGGGTGGCGAAGGGGAGGGCCTGCATCTGCTCGGCGGCGAGAATGCGCACGCCAGCCAGCGGCTGGCCCTGTGCGAGTTGGCCCGTGAGGTTCTCGGCGGCGCTCATGCGTAGTCTCCCGAGTACGTCCAATGGCTACGATACACGACCGACGCGGAGTGCCCCGATGCGAGGAGATCTCGTACCTGGCCTCGCGCCTACCGCCGGCACCCGCTCTTTACCCATGAGGGGCGTCCGCGGTAGACTTCCGGCACAGGGATTTGCCGTGACGAACGCCGAGCGCCACGAATACACCGACTACGACGCGCTTCACGAGGACTACGAGAAGCGCGGCTGGACCGACGGCCTTCCGGTCGTTCCGCCCACGCCCGACAAGGTCGAGCGCTTTCTCGAGGCGGCGGGCCTCGCGCCGGACGAAGTGCTCGGCAGTGTACCCACGCGCGAGGTGGTCGTGACGGCCGAGCATGCGGCCATCAATGCGGTCATGGCGGGTTGCCGGCCCGAGTACATGCCCGTCGTCGTCGCCGCGGTGCGCGCTCACCTGCACGAGAAGGCGAATTGCCACAGCACGACGGGCACGCTCTCCGGGGCGTCGCAGGTGTTGATCATCAACGGCCCCGTTCGAAAAGCCATCGACGTCAACTGCGAGGGCGCGTGCTTTGGCCCCGGCTTTCGCGCAAACGCCACCATTGGCCGCGCGCTGCGCCTCGTCGTCCGCAACGTTTGTCGCGCCATTCCGGGTTTTCTCGATCGCGCGAGCTTCTCGAGTCCGCTCCGCTACTCGTTCTGCTTCGGCGAGGACGAAGAGGGCAGCGACTGGACGCCGCTCCACGTCGAGCGTGGACTGGCCGCCGATCAGAGCGCCGTGACGGTGCACTCGACGATGACCTTCACCCCCGCAGTCGACTTCACGAGCCGCACGCCGGAAGACGTGTGCGAGACGCTGCTCACACACCTTCGACGCCAGGGGGTGTTCACCGACCGCTTCCTGGGTGACGGGCAGAACGTGCTCTTCGTCGTTGGACCCGAGCACCGCCGTTACTTCACGGAAGCCGGCTGGTCGAAGGACGACATTCGCGGCTACCTGTGGCCGCGTTGCCAGAAGCCGGGGAAAGGCGAACGCCCCGTGATGCTCGGCGGTCCCGAGGGAATGCTCATTGCGGCGGCCGGCGGACCCGGCATGGCCGAGACCTGGATCCTGTTCCCCCATCTTGCATGGGCGATAACCGAACCGGTCGACACACTTCGGAGGAGCTGACATGACGACGACGACGAACGGACCGATCGTGGGCCTCGATCCCACGAGCGGCCCCCTCGAGCGCCGCGACGACCGCGAGTTGAAGCCACGGCCGCAGAGCCTCGACGGTCAGGTGCTGGGTCTCGTGGCCAACGGCCTCGGACGCGGCGAGCCGTTCCTGGACGCGCTGTACGAGGAGATCGCAACCCTCAGCCATCCCACTGGTGCGGTTCGCGTGCTGAAGAGCAGCGTATCCGTGGCACCCGAGCCCGCCGACTGGGCGCGGCTCAGCTCGGAGGCGTCGGTAGCGATCACCGGCTTCGGAGGTTGAGGCTCTTGTAGTGCGCGCAGTTTGCGCGACGCAATCGAGCTCGAGTGGGAAGGAATTCCGAGCGTGGCGATCATCCACCAGGCCGTGCGTGGGTCCGCTCAGTCGATGGCCCGTCTCTCCGGCGTGCCGGACTACGGATTCATCATCGTCGACTACCCGTGGATCCCCACCGCCATCTGGAGCGACGCCGAGATCACCGACCTCGCCAAACTAGTCGCCCCCCAGGTCCTGGCGCGCCTGACCGCGTAGCCCGCCTGGATCCAGCGTCTCCAAGTTGCGAAGGAACGTCTCCAGGTCAGGGGCGGAGGTGGTCGGCTAGTTTGGTGATTCGGCGGGTGCGGGGGTTGGAGCGGACGGCCATGGCGAGGGCGCGGCGCTGGCCGACCAGCACCACGAGCTTTTGGGCGCGGGTGATCGCGGTGTAGATCAGGTTCCGCTGCAGCATGACGAAGTGCTGCGTCGTGACCGGCACGACGACGGCTGGGACCTCGGAGCCCTGGGCCTTGTGCACGGTCGTCGCGTAGGCGAGGGTCAGGCTGTCGAGCTCGTCGAACGGGTAGGCGACGCGGCGGCCCTCGAAGAGAGCGGCGAGCTCGCCCTCGACGGGATCGATCTCGCTCACGAAGCCGACGTCGCCGTTGAAGACGTTGCGCTCGTAGTCGTTCACGATCTGCATCACCTTGTCGCCCGGCGCGAAGATGTTGCCGAAGCGCTCGACGCGATCCGCCGCGGGCGATGACGGATTGAGTGCGGCCTGCAGCTCGGTGTTCAGGGCGTTCGCACCGAGGCGCCCGCGTCGCATCGGGCAGAGCACCTGCACATCGCGCACGGGATCGAGGCCGAAGCGGGCGGGAATGCGTTCGCGAACCACGGTGACGAGCTTGGCCGCCGCGGTGTCAGAGTCGTCCGCGTCGACGAAGAAGAAATCGCCATCCGGAGCCGTCTCGAGCTCGGGGAGCTCGCCCCGGTTCACGAGGTGGGCGTTGCGCACGATCCGGCTCTCTTTCGCCTGGCGGAAGATCTCCGAGAGGCGGACCACGGGCAGCGTTCCCGCGTCGATCGCGTCGGCGAGCACTTGCCCGGGCCCGACCGACGGCAGCTGATCCGCGTCTCCGATCAGCAAGAGGCCCGCGTGTTCGGGCAGCGCCTCGAGGAGCGCGCCGAGGAGGGGCACGTCGAGCATCGAGCTCTCGTCGACGATGACGAGATCGCCATCCAGCGAGCGATTGGCGTTGCGACGAAAGCCGCCGTGTCGGGGGTCGAACTCGAGCAGGCGATGGAGCGTCTTCGCCACGCGGCCGGTCGCCTCGGCCATGCGCTTGGCGGCGCGTCCCGTCGGCGCGGCGAGCAACGCTCGAACGTCCTTGGTATCGAGGATCTCGAGCAGGGCGCGCAGCAACGTGGTCTTCCCGACGCCGGGCCCACCGGTCAGAACCAGCAGCCGCTCGCGCAGCGCGCGGGCGAGGGCCTCGCGCTGACTCGGCGCGAGCTCGATTTCGAGACGGCTCTCCACCCAGGGCAGCGCGGTCTCCGGGTCGATGTCGTCCCACGGCGGCGGCCCCGCGGCGGCCTTGCGCAAACGCGCCGCCGCCGCGCGTTCGAGGTCGTAGAGCCCGGACTCGAACACGCACGCGCGGTCGGCTGAGCGGTCGCGCACCCATTCCCCCGCCGCGACGCCTGTCGCGAGGGCCCCATCGACGCTGGCCTTCGGTACGTCGAGGAGCTTCTCCGCCCGCGCGACGAGGTCGTCGACGGGCAGCCCACAATGTCCCTGTCCCCGCGCTTCGGCGAGCAGGTGACGCAGTCCGGCAGCGACCCGCTCGGGTGACTCGCGCGGGGTGCCGAGGCTCACGGCCAGCGCATCCGCGGTGCCGAATCCGATGCCGGTTACGCGCATCGCGAGGTCATACGGCTTGGCGCGTATCTCGGCGATGGCGGCGTCGCCGTAGGTGCGATAGACGCGGACCGCGCGCGCGGTGCCGAGCCCGTGATCGTGAAGGAACACCATGATGTCTCGCACCCGGCGCTGCTGGCTCCACGCGCCGATCATGCGCTCGGCACGCAGTTGCCCGACCCCTGGGACCTCGCGCAACCGCTCGGGCTCGTTCTCGATCACGTCGAAGACCGCGTCGCCGAACGCCGCGACCAACCGCTTCGCGAGCTCCGGACCAATGCCGCGCACGAGCCCCGACGAGAGGTAGCGTTCGATGCCCTTGGTCGTGACGGGCTCGCGCACGTAGAGGCTCTCGGCGCGCAGCTGCGTGCCGTATCTCGAATCTTCGACCCAGCTCCCTGTCGCCTCGATGCTCTGCCCGGCGATCACGTGGGCCGCTCGGCCCACCACCGTCACGAGCTCGCGGCGTCCGGGCACGCGGATGCGCAGTACGCTGAAGCCCGTTTCCTCGCTGCGGAACGTGACCCGATCGATCACTCCCTCGACGCGTTCGTCGCGTTCGCCACCACCGGCGTGCGGCGCTGCGGTCGTGCTCGATGCGTCGCCGAGGGGGAGCGAGGTTTGCTTCGGCGCGTCGGGCACCCGGGCCTCCGTTCAGTCGCGAGACGAAAGGAGCAACGCCTCGCGGTGCGCGTGGAGATCGAAGTGGCACTCGCAGGCGGGGTTCCGCCGCTCCGGGGTCTCGCCGAGCTTCGAGACCCGCGCTACCACCGAGTCGCGCTCGATCTCGAGCATGCCGATCGTCCCGAGGCGAGTCGACCAGAGGTGCGGATGGATCGGGCTCCCGGAGTTGATCTGCAGGACGTCGTCGCGGTACTCGAGGCGCTCGACGTGAGTGTGTCCGGTAACGATGATGTCGGCGTGCTCCCCCGCGAGGTGCCGCTCGCGCAGCTCGGCGATGGGCCGCGTCTCGGGCTCCATGTCGTGGACCATCGCGATCCGGACTCCCTCGACGTCGAGCCACTGCGTGTCCTTGACCCGCGGATCGTCCCACCCCATGTCGTTGTTGCCGCGGGAGGCGAGCGTGGGCGCGATCTCCTCGAGCCAGTCGAGAACCGACGGCATGACGATGTCGCCCCCGTGGAGAATCAGGTCGACGCCTTCGAAGGCGTCGCGGACTTCGTCCCACAATGCGCGACGCTCACCGGGCAGGTGGGTGTCTGTGAGGAGGCCGATGCGCACGGGCGTTCGTACCGCGCGCTTCAGTCGAGCACGAGCTCGGCGGCGTTGCGGATCTGCTCTAGGTTCGCGCCGCCGACGAGGAGCGTGGTCACGGGACTGTCCCGCCAGGCCTGCAGGCGGTCGCGGATGCGTTCCCTGGGCCCGATCAGGCTGATCTCGTCGATGAATCCCTCCGGTACCGCGGCCACAGCCTCTTCTCGCTTCCCATCGAAGAAGAGGTCCTGGATCTTCTGCGCCTCTTCCTCGTAACCCATGCGACCCATGAGATCCTTGTGGAAATTGCGATCGCGTGCGCCCATGCCGCCCACATAGAAACCGAGCATCGGCTTCATGGCGTTCAAGGCGCCCTGCACGTCGTCGGTGATGTGGATGCTCGCACCGCAGATGATCTCGAATCCGGGCTTTGCGTGCTTCAGCGAGTCCGCGTAGACCTCGGGGCGATACGGCGAGTACCACAGCGGGATCCAGCCGTCGCACTGGGTTGCCGCCAGTTCGACGTTCTTCGGGCCCTCGGCGCCGAGGAAGATCGGCAGGTCGGCGCGAAGGGGATGGGTGATGGGCTTGAGGGACTTTCCCAATCCCCAGGCTCCCTCTCCCTGGTAGGGGAGCGTGTAGTGGGGGCCGTCGTTCGAAACTGGCGCTTCGCGGCGCATCACCTGACGGATGATGTCGATGTACTCGCGGGTGCGGGAGATCGGCTTTGCGAAGGGCTGTCCGTACCAACCCTCGACGACCTGCGGACCCGACACACCGAGGCCGAGAATGACGCGGCCGCCCGAAAGGTGATCGAGGGTCAGGGCGTGCATCGCGGTGGATGTCGGTGTGCGCGCCGCGATCTGCACGATCGAAGTCCCGAGCTTGATGCGACTCGTGTGTGCCGCGATCCACGTGAGCGGCGTGAACGCGTCGGATCCCCAGGCCTCGGCGGTCCAGACCGTTTCGTATCCGATCTTCTCCGCTTCCTGGGCGGCCTCCACGAAGCCGTCGGGCGGCCCGGCGCCCCAGTATCCGAATTGAAGTCCGAGGCTCAGAGATGACATGGGGGCTCCTTGGGATCAGCGCCGAAGCGAGGTTGTCATACTACCGAAGCCGAAAAAAAAGAACCGGTGTTCTTCTTCGAGCTCACATTTCCATTTGCATATTTCGCGCACGTGTACGCTGTCCAAGTGCCCTCGAACAAAGCCGTCGCTCGCGTCGTCACCGAACCGGTCACACGGGTTGGCCTCTCGCGAGATGCGATCCTCGATGCGGGTCTGCGCATCGCGCGCAGCGAAGATCTCTCGCGAATCACCATCCGCAAGCTCGCCGACGAGTTCGGTGTCACGCCCATGGCGATCTATCGCTACGTCGCCAACAAGGCGGAGATCATCGAAGGGGTCGTCGATCGATTCACCCGCGACGCCGCACTTACCGATCACGATCCGGCGGACTGGCGGGGCTTCATGCACGCGACGTTCGGTGCGTGGCGCCGCGCGTTCATCGAGACGCCCGGGGTGATCGCGCTCGTCGGGACGTCATACAGCTATGGGCGACGAAGCCTCGAAGTGCTCGATCGCGTGCTCAGCGTGCTGCGCGCCGCGGGGATCGGAGACGAGGCCGCGGTGCGGGGTCTGTTCGCCATGAGCAGCTACACCCTGGGTGCGGCTGCGACGGAAGCCGCCTGGCGCGCGCGTCCACTCGATCGTTCGAGTCCGGCCAGCGAACAAATCGACCGCGCGCGCGAGCGCTACCTGGAAGCGGCGGCGTCGGGCCTTCCCACGCTCGGCAAGCTCGCGGAGCAACTCGCCGTCCACCAGTTGAACGTTCCGTTCGAAGACGGACTCGATCGCATCCTCGACAGCCTGGAACGCGAGATCGAAACCTGAGCGGCTCCACGTAGCACGGCAAGCAGCCGGCTGTGAATCGCACACGAGAGCGCTGCGAAGTTAGCGACGCAGGCGAAGCTTCAGAGTCGTCCCGACCGTCGTTGCCTCGAGATTGGTCCACTGAGCGAGCAGACGGCAGCGAGTCACCTGCGCACTGCCGGCAGACCCCATCCGGATACTGATCTCTCCAGCCCGACTCTCGTTGAGTCGTTGAATCGTCGATGACCAATCTCTGCGATTTTGCATGTGTCGCCCCCAGACCTCCAGCGTTCGATCCCAACACTACCACGGATCGATTGGATTGCGTTACTTAGCGTTCGCTGCATGTGCATTTTGCAAAGCGGGTGGGCGGTAGCAGGATACGGGCCGCTCGAGAAGTTCGGCACCTCGATGCACGTGGCCGAGGGCCTACGGTTGCCTTCCCGAGCTTCTCCCAGCCGATGGGCATGACGGTTGCGCGGCGGACCGATGGGAGCATGCCGCGCGAGTGGCGGTTCGATTTCTCGCGCCGGGGCCTCGCTAGGGCGGCCCGGGCGCAGCTGTCGGCCTGGGAGCCCGAGCGCCTGGTGATTGCGTACGGCATGGTTTCGCAGCAGGAGGGGACGCGAGATCTCGCGCGCGATTGCTTCGTGGACAGCGGGGCTGGCCTTCGCATGGCGGGGCCCACCCGGGCTTCGGTGAAGTCATTCTTCGAACCTCCTCCGACTCTCGTCTTCACCGTCGGCAGGGTGCAACCGCCGGCATCGTCGAGTCGAAGATTGGTGCGCTAGAGGCTCGTGAGAAGCGAGCCGCAGAGTTCCAGGCCAAACAGGTAGGTTCCCATTGCGCCGAGGATGCGAAGCGGATGAGGTTTCTCCAAGGTGGTACTCATGATGATGCCAATGGCCAACAGGTAGCGGCTCGTCGTGGCGCCGACCATGGAAACGACACCCCGGCCGGCCGGGACCCTAGGAGACCTGAATTGGGAAAGGAGACCACACCCGGAAGCGCCCAGCTGACTGGTACCATTCGCAAACCTTGTTATGCCAAATGGCGTGCTATCCGTTCTGAATGCCTTGGTTGGCCGGCGTGGATGGTTGTCGAAGGGGATGGTTTCGGATCTGTCGCGAGACGATCTCCGGAGAGCTCGTCTTCGACGTCATCGAGACGGTGGCCGATCTCATGTCTCGTCCGCCCGAGCCAGAGGTCGTGGCGTTGGACATGCCCATCGGGCTGCCCAAGTCGGGAGATCGAGAGTGCGACAGGGCTGCGCGGGCGCTTCTGGGACGGAGACGCAGCAGCGTGTTTCCAGTGCCCATTCGGGCGGCGTTGGCTGCGTCGACTCGCGAAGAAGCGAGCGAGACGACGAGCCGGGTCGACGGACGTCGCGTCGCCACTCAAGCATGGGCGATCTACCCCAAGATTCGCGGCGTCGATGAGGCGCTGGCAGCGAGTCGACGGGTACGGGCGACGATTCGAGAGGTGCACCCGGAGGTGTGCTTCTGGGCGTGGAACGGCAGGCGGCCGATGACGTGGTCGAAGAAGAAGCCGGCGGGCCTGAGGGAGAGGATCGCACTGGCAGAGGCCTGGCTCGGCGCGGGAATCTTGAAACGAGCCCGCGGCGACCATCTGAAGAAGGACCTCGCTGACGATGACGTGGCGGATGCGATCGCCGGGCTGTGGACGGCGCATCGTATTGCAGCCGGGAATGCCGAAAGCCTTCCCGCCTCGACTCCGCGCGATGAGACGGGCCTACCGATGGAGATCGTCTTCTAGCCCGGGTCCGGTCGTTCCAAGGTCCGATCGGGGAGGTCCATTCACCTTATTCCTCGCGGCGGGCGGAGGCTCGAGCTAGGAGGCTTCGAACCGACAGCTGTCGTCGTCCACGACGATGTGGCCCGCGGTCGGGCCCGCGAAGTGGGTGCCGATCACGAGGACCGGTTGATTCCCGAAACGCTCGACGAAGGCTCGGCGCGTAGCCGAGGCCTGTTCGGAGTCGCTATCGGCGATCATCTTCCACTTCGGTTCCGCGAGCTGGATGGGGTGGTGGACGAGGTCGCCGGTGATCACCGCCTCCTCACCGCGCGACGAGATGCGCACGCTGACGTGACCCGGGGTGTGTCCCGGTGTCGGTTCCAGTCGGATTTCTTCGTTCACCACGTGGTCGCTATCGACGAAGTCGACCAGGCCGGCATCGACCACGGGGCGGACGGTCTCGCCGAAGCCGGCTGTGAATCCACCCTCGTCGTTCTGGCTCCAGTGCTCCCACTCGGTGCGGCCGAGGAGGTAGCGTGCGTTTGGGAAGGTCGGAACCCATTTTCCATCGGCGAATATCGTGTTCCACCCGACGTGGTCGAAGTGCAGGTGCGTGCACAGCACGATGTCGACGCTCTCGCGCGGAAAGCCCGCCGCTTTGATGTCGTTGAGGAACGGCCCCGAGAGGTTGCTGAAGTCGTCCATCCCGGGATAGACGCGGTCGTTGCCGAGGCAGGTGTCGACGATGATCTTGCGGCCGCGCGATTCGACGAGCAGCGCGTGGATCGACATGAGGATGTTCTGCTCGTCCTCCACGAAGGGTCGAACCCAGCTCATGTTTTTCCCGATCGCATCCGCGGGTGCGTCGGGTAGTAGACCGGCGATCGGAGAAACCGCAACGTGCTCGACGATGCGGGTGATGGTCACGTCGCCGACGCTCCACTGGAGGGGGGTGTTCTCGTTCGCCATGGGTTCCTCGCGGCTCGGATGAAGTTCGAAGGCGATGATATCAAGCCGCTCCTCGCCCGTGTTCGAGAGCCGAGAAGGCGTGTTTCATGCCCGCGTTACGCAGGAGTGGTAGCGTCGGGTGATCGTCGGAATCGCAGGAGAGGTCGTCGTACGCGCCGTGAGCAGTGGATCGAAGATGTCGCTCCAGACACGTATCCGTAGGCTCATGGACGGATCTCCCGCGCAGGCCGATGCCGAGCGCGCCGCCGAGTCGCTGCGGCGCCTCGCTCGTTGGCTCGTGTCTCACGACGCCAACGACAGCGGCGTGGGGACCCTCGCCGCCGGGCTCGCTTCTGTCGAGGACTCTCTCGCCCACCACGACACGCGTTCGCGATTTTCCGGGCCCGGCGCGCGGTCGGATCTCGCGGCCAAAGGCGGCGATTCGTTTCACCCCAACCGGCGCAGCACGCATCCGCTGCTCGGTCGTGCGAATCCCGTGGCACCGCCCATCGCCCTCCGTGTGGAGGGCGACCACGTCGTCGGCGATCTCGTATTCGACGCCGCGCACGAGGGCATCCCCGGCTGCGCACACGGCGGCTACATCGCCGCGGGGTTCGATATCGTGCTCCTGCAGGCGGCGACCCGCTCCCCGCTAGGCGGCGGCGTCACGGGAACGCTCGAGATCCGCTACGTTGGCCTTACGCCCACTGACGAGCCGCTCTGTTACGAGGCCCGCCTCGACCGCACCGAGGGGCGCAAGATCTATGCGGAGGGTTGGCTGCGCACGAATCCACCGCAAGGTGGCGGAGCGGAGTCGCGGGT
>JABSQW010000230.1 GCA_013215605.1 Myxococcales bacterium | reverse complement strand
GTGCACGAGGCCTGCGCCATGCTCAACCCGCAGGCGGCGTGAATCCGGCCTCCTAACGCAGGTCGCCGACCTCGATTCCGCCGCGGGCGAGGGCGCTCTCGAGCTGCGGCGGAGCGTCGGGATCGTAGATCTGCTTCGACACGTCGCGACGGTAGTTGAGAAAACGGTAGCCCGCGTCGCGCGTGCGGATCTGGTAGCGGGCTTCTGCGGAGATGAAGAGCGCGCTGCCCGGTTCGAACCAGCGAGCGCCGAGTCCGATCGAACCGTCGATGACGTAGAGGATCTCGTCTTCCGAGTGGTGGTGGGCGGGTCCATCGCGCGCCGACGCCCCGTGAGCCGCGGGGAAGCGTCGGCGTCAGCGCGCATCCGCGAGCGCCTCGGGCACCCGGTCGTCGACGCCGAGGCGTGAACTCGATGCGATACATTGGGTCCCGAGGCCCATTGGGCTGGAGCCAGCGATTCGTGAGGTCGCTGAAAACTCGAGGAGGGCGGAGATCGTGAGCTCTGGATCGACGCCCCTCGACGCCCTGGACGTGATCTCCGCGGGGCGCTACGCCGAGTCCGGCTATCCCTACGAGACGTGGAGACGTCTGCGCGCGGAGGCGCCGGTCCACTTCGTGGACCGCCCGCACGGGCAGCCCTTCTGGGCGCTCACGCGGCACGAGGACATCACGAAGATCTCGCGAGACCCGCGTCGCTTCCTGAACGCTCCGCGACTCACGGTCGCCTCCGACCGAGGCGAGATTCCGTTGCGCATGCTCTTGAACATGGATCCTCCGGAGCATCACGCGTATCGCACCCTGGTGAACAAGCAGTTCACCCCGCGAGCGCTCGCGAGGATCACCGCCCAGGTCGACGCGATCGCTGCTGCGATTCTCGACGAGTTGATCACGGACGGAGCGGAGCGGGAGATCGACTTCGTCGAGCGAGTGTCTTCGCTCTTGCCGATCTGGGTGATCGCCGAGATGCTCGGTATTCCGCGAGACGACTGGGAGAAGCTGTTCCACTGGACGAACCAGATCGTCGGAGCGGGGGACCCGGAGTACCAGGTCGAGGGAAGAACCAGCATCGAGACGATGCACGAGGCGCAGAGCGGGATGTTCGAGTACTTCAGCGAGATGACCGAGGATCGCCGCAAGCAGCCGCGCGACGACCTCGTGAGCGTCTTGACGAACGCGGCGATCGACGGCGCACCCCTTCCCACGCACGAGCTGTTGTCGTACTACGCGCTGCTCGTCCTGGCCGGCAACGAAACGACACGAAATGCAACGACCGGAGGCATGCTGGCGCTGATCGAGAACCCCGACCAGTTCGACCGCGTGCGCCGCGACCCGAGCCTGGTGAAGCCCCTCGTCGAGGAGATCCTCCGCTTTACGTCACCGGTCGTTCACTTCTGCCGGACGCCGACCGAAGACTTCGAGATGCACGGCGAGAAGATTCGCGCCGGCGAGAACCTCTGCTTGTTCTACCCGTCGGCGAACCGCGACGAACGGGTCTTCGACGCACCCGACGAGTTCCGAATCGATCGCCGACCGAACCGCCACATCGCGTTCGGAATCGGCGAACACGTATGTCTCGGCGCCCACGTCGCGCGCCTGGAGCTGCAGGTGATCTTCCGCCATCTCACCGAGCGCCTCGAAGCGGTCGAGCTGGCGGGCCCTCTCGAGCGACTCCGCTCGAGTGTGGTCGGCGGCATCAAGCACATGCCCATCCGCTACCGGCTCGGACCGGCGAAGTCCGCGGGCTAGGATCGAAAGCTACGCGCCATAGAGCTCTCGGGCGCGGTCTCGCAGGCTGTCCTGAAAATCGGGGTGGGCGACGTCGCAGAGCGCGCGGGCCCGCCCCTTCAGGGTCTTGCCCCGCAGCTCCGCGATGCCGAACTCGGTCACGACGTAGTCGACGTAGGTGCGCGGTACCGTGATGGGTGTCCCGGGCGCCAGGCAGTCGACGATGCGCGACACGCGGGCGCCCGATCCAGACGGAACCGAGCTCGACGGGACGACGCTGATCGACTTTCCGCCCGGCGAATAGGCGCCGGCGATCATGAAGACCGTCTGGCCGCCCACGCCGGTGTAGGGGCGGTGGTCGAAAGCCTCGGCGGAGACTTGACCGGTCAGGTCGACGACCAGCGCG
>JABSQW010000229.1 GCA_013215605.1 Myxococcales bacterium | reverse complement strand
GCTGTGCGAGCCGAGCAGGCTGGCCAGATACTTCTGCCAGGCGACCTGGTAGACGAGGCCGCTGCCGCCCGTGAGGACCGTGAGGAACAGTGCGAGGGAGCGGGTCACTCGAAGGGGCCGATCAGCGACCCTCGAGCGCCATGGGAACCGAGAGCAGTCCTCGGATGATTCCCGAGTGCAGGCGCTCGCACGGTCCCTCGATCTCGAAGTCGCTGAAGCGCGCGAACAGTTCCTCTTGACAGAATCTCTAGGATCGGACCTTGCGGAAACACAGCTTGAACTTCCTATCTACCGAGTCCGCCAATCCCAGCGACGCGGTACTCATCGAGCCTTCGGTTTCCGATCATCGAAGGTCGTCGCGGTTCAGCCGCCAACGAACCCATGGTGCCATTCTCTCACCGATCCTGCTGGCGATATACATGCTTAAATCTCTCCAGAGCGAGTTGTCGCAAATTCGGGGCTTGTTCTTCCTATACTCTCGGAGATGACCTGCCAACCGAGGAGACCCCGACCATTGGCATCGAGGTCGAGAGAGGTCGGACGGAGAAACTGATCCTGTCGGTCAAACTGAGCGGCCAGACTCTCGGCACAGAAGACTTCGCGCCGGCGTTGGAGTCACGGCTCGCCGATCGATTCGAATGATCCCGGTCAGCTGAAATGGAAACGTCGATCGCTCGATCCCACGGTTTTGGCCCCTTCATCACCTATCGCATTTGTCGACTCGCGACGGGACGACACCTGGTTGCAACCTCGAGGCGGCATCGCAAGAACCTGCCACCGCACGAAGTGGAAAGTGACTCCGACGCGACGGCGGCGCCGGCGACGAGAGGCACTGCCTTCCATCAATTCTTCGCACCAGGGCGACTGGGTTGGTGGGTCGCAGTGTGCTTTGGAATCGGCTCGATTCACTTCCTGGTCGGCGCACTCGCTGCCACCTGGCCGATCCTGTTTCCGGTCGTATTGCGCGATGCCACGATCGTGGACCGGGTGTTCTTCGTCGGATCGATCTTTTTCACGACGGCGGCCTGGCTCCAGTGGCTCGAAGTACTGAACGGAGACGTTGCGACCGCGCTCGTATCGATGGAACCGAAGTGGCGCTGGTTCGGTTGGATGCCCCATAACCTCGGCTACCTCGCGTGCGTTGTACAGATTGCTGGCACGATCCTTTTCAACTTCAATACCTGGGACGCGATGCTCCCCGACCTGTCGTGGCGGGAGCAGGACCTGCTGATCTGGATTCCGGACATGCTTGGGAGCATCTGTTTCCTCGTAGCCAGCTATCTCGCCTATGCGGAGGTCTCGCACGGCGCGGCATCGTTTGCGCCTCACAGTGTCTCCTGGTGGATCGCCGTCGTGAACCTCGCAGGGTCGGTCGCATTCCAGATTTCTGCCCTCACGGCGCTCGTAGGGCCATCTCCCATGTCGCAAGGGTTGATCTTCTGGTCCACACTCTTTACGGCGATCGGCGCGTTGTGCTTCTTGATCGGCGCATACCTGATGATTCCCGAGCTCTTCGATTCGAACTGAATCCCGGGCGCGACGATCGTGTCGTCGTCGCGATTCGAAGCTGGATTGAAGATCAGCTGAAAGTCGGGAGATAGTTCTAGGGGCCCTGTGACCTGGACGCGGTACTGCAGTTCGATCCTTGATCACTTCTTGAAATCTCCCCGTATACGGTTCGTGGTTGACAGAATCTCTAGGATCGGACCTTGCGGAAACGCAGCTTGAACTTCCTATCTACCGCAGCGATCGCGACGGAGGCTCGCTCGAAAATCATTCGCGGGTTCTCTTCGACATCGTCGACGGAATCCGCTCGCGTTGTCGGCCGGACTTCATGGTCGGCGTGCGGCGATCGGCCGAGCGTTTCGGCGTCGAGTTCCCGGAAGCACTCGAGGTCGCGCAGCGCCTGATTCACGGGGGCAAGATCGATTTCCTGGACATGTCACTCTGGGACGTGTTCAAGAAGCCGGCTGATGAGCCCTTCCGGGGACGGACCCTGCTCTCATACTTCAGCGAGCTCGAGCGCGGCGACGTGCGACTCGGCGTGGCGGGCAAGGTCAAAGGCGCCGCGGAGGCTCGAGCCTGCCTCGAGGCGGGCGTCGATTTCGTCGTGGTCGGTCGCGCGGCCATCCTGCATCGCGATTTCCCGAACCGGGCGCGCGAGGACGCCGATTTCCCCGCCGTCGACGTCCCCGTGTCCGCAGACTATCTCCGGGCGGAGGGCCCGACGACGTTCACCTGGATCACCTCCGCTCACGGCGCTGCTACATCGCCCAGAAGTTCACTTCGACCGGGGTCGCGATCACGAGTTGACGCGCCTGCTTCGGGAGTGTCTTCAGACCGCTTGGACGAACGGTGTGCACTCGAAAGCCGTGTTGTCTCGCACGTTTCGCGACTGCGATGAGATCGGCTTCGCCCCACAGGACCGCCGGGTGGTGGTAGGCGCTCAAGTTCACGAGCGTAATCTGCTCCAGGTCGCCCCCACGCAGCGCCGCCCCTATTCTGCGGGCGACGCTCTCGCGATCCGCGAGTACGATCCCCGAGTCGCGTAGGCCCGTGTCCCGCAGCGTCAGCAGCAACGGGATCATGTAGCCACGCTCCAGTGTATTGACGACGATGAGGTGGCTCTCGCCGTCGCGGCCCACCAGGAACGATGCGACACGTTCGTACGGCGTGGCGAAGTCAATCCGCTGCGCCAGCGTCGACCCGAGAGCGACCGCGAAGAGGGCCGTCCAGGCGGTGATCCCTCCGAGCCGAAACGCCCGACGCTCGAGCGTCCCACAGGCACCCACCACCGCCATCAACAGGAGAGGAAACAGCCCGAACACGGTCTTCGACACCGCGATCGTACTGGTTCCGTGGAGTGCGTCTGCCCCGGCGACGAGCAGCGGAAGCGCCGGCGCCGACAGCCAGAAGATCCGTCGACCCTCTTCCCCGCGGATGCTGCGCAAGAAAAAACGCGCGGCGAGAGGCAGTGTGACGACGGAGAGTAAGAGGAGGGCGTTCAGCAGCAGTGCCGGCCTGGGCAGTCGCGTCGCCTCGGCAAGGGCGAACGTGGTCGCGAGATTCCACACCGCGCCTGGCCACTGATCGGGGGAGAGTGCGTTCCCGAAGTAACGCACGCCGCGGGTCTCCCCGAGGTGGTGTAGGAGCGACGGAACCCACGGTGCGAAGGCGAGCGCAATCGCGGTGGACACCACCGCGACGCGGAGCACCTCGCGGAATCGTTCTCCGGGTTCGCGCCTCGTCGCGGACACGAGTAGGAACAACAGGTGCCACCCGACGACGAATGCATAGTGGTAGATGGTGTACAGACCGAGCGCGGACACGGCGGCGAACAGGACCGACGCCACTGTCTTCCGGGAACCGTCGTGTATCTCGAACGCGATCGCTGTTGCTGCGATCGAAAAACACAGACAGACGAAGTATGGACGCGCGAGTACGGTATACCCGACGAACCAGGGCGATACGGCGGCGAGGAACATCACGGCGTCCGCCTCGCGCTCTCCCACTGTTCGGCGCGCCACCCTCCGCAGCGCCACCAAGCCGAGAATCCCAATCGCGACCACTGGAAGCAAGCGTGCGAGCCGTGTGGTGCCCGCCACCGCGGCCCAGCGACTGAGCGCGACGTAGTAGGCGGGCGGGTGCATTCCGTCCGCGGCGAGAAGACGCTCGACCACCTTCCCGGGCGCGCGCGTAGAACTCCCGTCGACCGCGGAATACAACGTGTCAATCGGAACGGCCGGAGCGCCAATCTCGAGGTTTGGCGATCCGATTGCCTGGTCCCACGTCACGCCCTCGTCGTGCGCGTATTCCCAGTGAAGCGCGTACACGAGGCTGGCGATCGAGTAGACGAACGCGCTCGCAAGCGCCCACTGGGACGAACGAATCAGGGCCAAGCTGACAGTATATTTAACATGGCGCTCCGTGGGGCGGAACGACGTGGACGCGGAGCTGGTATGGTTTGGCCGTGTCTCCCGCCGCTTCGATGAGATTCGAAGAAATGCCGCTGAAGACTCCACACCTGCGCGGCGCATCGATCGCGCTCTTCGCAGCGGTCCTGGCTTCGCTCGCCTCCCTCGATCACCCGCGAACCGGCTGGGGCATCAACAGCCGCCTCGCACTCGTTTTCGCGGTCATCGATCACGGCACCTTTTCGATCGACGCGTACCACGCTGCGGGCCCCACGGCTACCGGCGACAAGGCTTTCTTCGAAGGTCACTACTACAGCGACAAGGCGATCGGCGTCGGACTCCTGGCTCTGCCAGCCTATGCGGGGCTGCGCGCGCTCGGCGCGCTCGGCGACAGGACACCGAGCTTTCGCTTCAGCAACTACGCCTTGCGGGTCTTTGCGGTGTCTATTCCCGCGGCTGTATCGGTCGTGATTCTCTGGTGGCTCTTCCTGCTTGCGGGAGCGGATCCGCGGCGGGCGCTGTTCGCCGTCGTGTTCGTGTTCTTCGGGTCTCTCTGGTTCGGGCTCTCGAGCGCGTTCTTTGCCTACGCGCCGGCGATCGCGTGTGGGCTCATCGCGCTCTGGCTGTGCGTGACGGTGCGGCCCGGAAGGCTCGGCGTGCGGCGCAGCTTCGCGATCGGCTGTCTCGTCGGTTTTGCAGTGCTGTGCGACTTCACGTTCGTACTCATGGGAATGGGGATCGCCACGGTGTTCCTGTCACGGGTGACCGCCGGGGGGCCCGCCGGCGGACTCGCCTGGGAGCGGTGGTTTCGCAGGAAACCCCTCGAGCGCTCTGCAGCGGCTCTGGTCGGCGGCGCCCTCCCGCTCGCACTCTTCGCCGTGTATACGGCGTCGATCTTCGGCCAGCCCAGCATCCCCTACGAATACGAAGACAATCTGCTCTTCCGCAACTCGATGAATCAGGGGTTCTTCGGAGTCTCGGCGCCGCGGGCTGCGACGCTTTGGTTCCTGACGTTCCACCCCTACCGGG
>JABSQW010000023.1 GCA_013215605.1 Myxococcales bacterium | reverse complement strand
CCTTGTGTGTCACCAACCTAGAATAGCGGCCCGGACCTGCGCGCCGGGCCTCTCACGCTGACCTGGACCTGTTCGACCTATCACGCACAGTCGGAATTGGCAAATTCGCGGCTCGTCCTTGCGATCCGCTCCTACACGGTCATGGCGGAGCCCTGCACGGTGACCCGCTCTCCTCGACGCGTTTCAGGAAAGTAGTCCCACACCGCGTGGTGCTGAACGCAGCGGTTGTCCCAAAGAACCAAGGTGCCCGGCTCCCAATTCACCCGGCATTGAATGCGTGGTTGGTTGCTGACCTGGTCGTACAGAAGGCGCAGCAGCGTATCGCTCTCGGGCCGGCTGAGTTCGTTGATCTTGACCGTAAACGAAGCATTGACGAACAGCGCTCGCCGACCGGTTTCCGGGTGTCGGGGCGCCACGGGATGCGACGCGCTCGGATAGGGATGCTCTGGCTTCAGCGTCACGCCGTAGTTCGCGAGGTCCTGGCGACCATCGTGAAACGCGGTCAAGGAGTCGACGAACGTACGGATGGGTTGCGACAGCGAATCGTAGGCTTCGTACATGTTGGCGAACATCGTGTCGCCGCCGCAGGAAGGCAATTCACGCAGGTAGAGGGCTGACCCCAGGGGTGGCTCTGCTTCGCAGGGAAGGTCGTTGTGCCACGCCTCGCCGTTGGCGTAACGGGTGTCCGCGGTCGCCTTCACGTCGAAGATCTCGGGATCACTTTTGTCCCTGAGGATGCGCTTCGAAGGATGCGTGTGCAGCGGACCGAACAGGCGCCCGAAGGCCTTGTGTTCTTCGCGCGTGAGATCCTGCTTGCGGAATACGAGGACCATCCGTTCGATCAAGGCCGTTCGAATCGTCGCGACTTCGGTGGCTGTGAGTTTCGCGAGGTCGACCGCGAAGACTTCGCTAGCGAGCCTGGGCGTGATGGGTTGGAGGTCGATGGGATCCGCTCTCTCTTCGGGAATGCACGCGGTTATATCAGATGTGCACGCCGACCGCGGAACATCGCCAGCGTGCGCCAGAGTATCCAGGCCAGGAGCAGGACGACCAACGCGGCCAGCAGACCGCTGTGGAGTGCGCGCAGGGCGGTGGTGGCGAGTCTCGCGCCGACTCCCGGGGCGGGTTCGAACCCGAGGACGGAGCCGATGGGTTGCAGCACGCGACCCTGCAACGCCGGATGCTCGGCCGCATAGCGACGCGAGTTCTGGATGTTGTGCAGGGGGTAGGGGAGCGGGCGGTCCTGCGACCCGAAGCTGGAGACGGGACTCAGATACTCCCAGACCACCTCGCCGCTGGGAGTCACTTCGAACAGATGCCCGTGTTGGCCCGACGTCACGTGGGTGTTCCCGTTGGCCAGGCGTTGCGCCCCGCCCATCACGAAGCCGGAGATCGCCTGCGGGTGCTCGGCCCGGAAACGCCACACGACCTCTCCACTGGCGGGATCGATCTCGTCGATGGTCGCGTAGTCGTCCGTGTTGCTGAGAAGAAATCGGCGCGCGATCTGGATCACGCCTCCGACGGAGGAGCCCGGCTCGGCTCCGGTGCGGCCCACGCCGTTGTTGTGGATCAACAGGTGGCCCTCGCCGGGCAGGCCGGCTTCGATCCAACCGGGGCCGTGTTGCGCGAAGAAGAGGCGGTCGCCGGGGTCGCTCCCGCGCTGGGGGAGGCCCGCCGCGTAGTTTCCGGGGTTGCCGAAGCGTTGCAGGATGGCGCCCGCGGGCCCGCGCGCCGCGGCGATGCCGCGGGGCGGGTCGTCATAATCTGCGGTGCCGTGGTCGATGACGTAGACCTCGCTCGTGATGCGGGCGCTGATCAGGATCCGGTCGGTCACGGGGTCGTAGTCGAGCGTGCTGCTGTGACTCATGTCGCGATTGATCTCGGCCACCGGGGCCTCGATGAGGTTGATGTCGACTCGTCCGGGGTCTCGGGTGTTGCCCGACGAGTCGCTGCTGTAGTGGTCCCAGAAGCGCCACTCCCAGACGATCCGTCCGGACGGGTCGATCTCGACGGCCTTGTTGGGCCACAGGGTCTCGACGCCTTCGCCGATCCGCTCGGGCGTCGCGCCGAGCGCGAGGGCCTCTTCACGTGACACGCGATGGAAGGCCATGAAGATCGTGTTGCCGTTGGGGAGTCGGACGTAGTCTTCGCGCATTCGGGTGTGGGCATCGGGGCTTCGATACTCCCACACCACCTCTCCACTCCAGTCGACCTCCTGCAGGGTGCCTCCCGGCCCCTGTTTATCCATCACCTGCTCGCTCGGCTTGATGCCCCGCAAGAGGTTGCCGTTCGCGAGCAGGTAGACCTGCTTGAAGATGCTCATTCCCTCGGGCAGGTCCCACTTGTGGACCACTCGCCCCTGCGGGTCGATCAGGTAGCTGGCACGCCCCGCGGTGGGTGAGAAGAGCGTGTAGCCGCCGAACGATTTCTCTTCGTCGTAGTGGATCAATCCCGTCGATCCGCTGTACTGCTTGTCGCGCTCGTCGAAGCGGAGTTCGCCAGTCACCGTCACGCTCTCGAGCCTGCCCTTTTCGGCGTGGGGCATGCGGGTGATGGGGCCCCCCGACGCATCGGGCGGGGTCATGAGTGCGCGCAGCAGATTGAATCCGCCTCCCAGTGGAGGAGCCTTCTCCAACCCCTCGAGGAAACCCTCGAGCCTGTGGACGACGTCGGGATGTTCGGCGGAGAGATCGTGCTCCTCGAGTGGATCTTCCACGAAGCGATACAACTCGGACTCCTCCCCCAGCCCGACGAAGGGGAGGCTGCCCGACTTGACGAGCTTCCAGTCCCCGTCGATCACTGCGGTGCCCCCGATCGAGCCGACCACGAAGGCTGGCCGAGGCACGAGATCGCCACTGCGGAGCGCCGGCCACTGGCTCTCCCCGTCGAGGGGTTGGTGGCCCGTGACGGGGATCCCGGCCGCTTCGGCCAGGGTCGGCAGCAGGTCGTGGACCGATATGACCTGCTCACTCTTGCGGCCGCTCTCCAACACCCCCGGCCACCAGGCAGCTGCGGGGACCCGGATCCCTCCTTCGAAGGGCGATCCCTTGCCCGCGCGAAGCGGGTCGTTGCGGCCGTCCGAGGAGTGGGGAATGAAGCGGGTGAAACCGACCCCCGCCCCGCCGTTGTCGCTCATGAAGAGAACCAGCGTGTCCGCCGACATTCGTTCCGCCGCCAGCGCATCGACGATCCGGCCGATGCCGGTGTCCATGTTGTCCACCATCGCGGCGTAGACCCTGCGGTACTCGTCCTCGATTGCGGTGTAGCGGTCGATGTCTTCCTGGGGCGCCGCCTGCGGGCCGTGCGGCGCACCATAGGAGACGAAAAGGAAGGTCGGCCGTTCGCGATCGCGGTCGCGCAGCAGGCGGACGGCCTCGTCGGTGATGAGTTCGGTCGCGTAGCCCTCCTCGCGCAGCGTCCGACCGTTGCGTTGCCAGTCGACGCCGCCGAGGAAGGTGTGGTCGTAGTAGTCGATGAACCCGGAAAGAAAGCCGTAGAAATGATCGAAGCCACGGTTCTGCGGGAAGTACTCGGCTCGGCTGCTCCCGAGGTGCCACTTGCCCACCATGAAGGTCTGGTAACCGGCCGCGCGGAAGATCTCGGGCAGCAGCCGCTCGTCGAGCGGGAGGCCACCTTCGGTGAAGCCGGTGATGGGGCGCGTGATCCCGGTCCGAAGGGAGAACCGGCCGGTCATCAACGCGGCGCGTGTCGGCGAGCACAATGGGTACGCGTAGAAGCGGTCGAACTCGACTCCCTCCGCCACGATCCGATCGATGTTCGGAGTGCGAATTTCGCTCCCGTGATAGCCCACGTCGTTCCAGCCGAGGTCATCGGCAACGATGAGAACGACATTGGGTGTCGACCGCGGAGGTGCGTCAGCACGCGCACCACCGGCGAATGCAAGAACAGCCGCGATGACGACCGCTCCAAGCAGGATGAGTGACCTCACGGCGATCGAGGATACGGGAATGGGTTGAGATGGACATGAAATGCGAAGCCCCAGCCCCGATACCCGCGCAGGCGCGAGGGAAGACGAGGATCCCGACTTCGGGCGCGGCTCCTGTTCCAGCGCGTCGTGCGTGACCGGTTCGCCAAGAAGGCGTGCGGGGGGGCAGGCGGGACCTCTAGTATGTCCGTGTTCGGCTCGCTCTGGCTCTCGGCTTCGACCCGGGAAGCGCGCGAGCCCGACGCGGGTGACGCGGCCCGAGCGCCGCGCCTTGCCGGACAGGAGAACCCCAGGATGGCCGATTCACGCTTCCGCGAACGCTACGGACCGATGGCCGTGGTCACCGGCGCCGCGCTCGGGATCGGACGCGGCTTCGCGCGCCGCATCGCCGCCCGCGGTCTCGATCTGCTGCTGGCCGACAAGGAAGTGGACACCCTGGAAGAGACCGCGGAAGCGCTGCGCAAGCAGCACGACATCGACGTCGTCACGGTGGGGGCCGACCTGTCGACGGTCGAAGGTGTCGAGCGCGTGGCCAGTGAAGCGCTCGCCCACGAGGTCGGCCTGCTCGTCAACAACGCGGGTGTCGGACACACGGGCTGGTTCACCGAGATCCCGCTCGAGGATCACCTGGTCGAGATCGACCTCAACATCCGAGCGACACTGGTTCTGACCCACCGGCTGGGGCGGGACATGCTCGAGCGCGGGCGCGGCGGGATCATCTTCGTGGCATCGAACTCCTCCGAGCACGGATCTCCGAGCGTCGCCAATTACGCGGCCACGAAGGCCTACATCCGCATGCTCGGCGAGGCGCTGTTCGCGGAACTCGAGGAGCACGGCATCGATTCCCTCGCTCTCTCGCCGGGGTTGACGCGTACGCGCTCGATTTCCCGCAGCGTCGGCGACGAGTTGGCGCGAAAACTCGGCGCCATGGAGCCAGAGGACGTGGCAGAGGAAGGCCTGCGGGCCCTCGGAAAGCGGCCGGCGCTGATCGCCGGTTCGCGCAACCGTCTGCACGCGATCCTCACGCGCGACTTCATGCCGCGGGCCTCGGCACTTCGCCGCACCATGAGGCGAATGCAGAAAACGGGGCTCGGCAAACCGGCGCGCCCCCGCGAGCCGTGACGTGCCATGCTTCAGCGGGCGTCGCCCCGGAAATCGGGGATCGAGGATCGGATCCTTTGCCCATGGTCGCTTGCTTTCCGTAGGGTCGTTAGATGGCGAGACTGCTCGACGAGGACATCAAGACCCGGGAAGTGCTCGACTGGCAGGGAGTCCACCTGCTGCACTTCGCCGGTTCGGCGTGCTCACAGAAGACGCGGATCTTCCTGAATGTGAAGGGCATCGACTGGGTTCCGCACCCGGTCAATCTCGCCACGCAGCAGAACTACACCCCGTGGTTCCTCGGCATCAACCCGCGCGGACTCGTTCCGGTTCTGGTGCACGACGGCGCCGTCCACATCGAGAGCAACGACATCCTCGCGTACCTGGACCAGGTCTTTCCCGCCCCGCAACTCATCCCCGACGTGACACGCCAGGAGACGCTCGGTCTGCTGCGCGAAGAAGATGATCTCCACCTCGATCTTCGCGCCCTGACCATGCGCTTCGTGATGCCGAAATTCCTCGCCAGCAAGAAGCCCGACTCGCTTTCGACCTACGAACGCACGCTGGGTACGGTGGGCGGTGTTCCCGACCCGCGCAAAGAAATCGAGTTGGCGTTCTGGCGGGACTACGCACGCCAGGGCATTTCCGACGAGGCCGCGACGGCGGCGGCAAGGAAGTTCCAGAAGGCCTACGGCGCCCTCGAGGCCCGCCTACAGGGCCAGCCCTACCTGATGGGGGAGAGCCTCTCGCTGATCGACATCGCGTGGTTCATCTACACCCATCGGCTGAGCGACGCCGGCTACCCCTTCGAACGCCTGCACCCGGTGATGCATCGCTGGTATCTCGCCTTGCTCGACCGCGAGGAGTTTTCGCAGGAGGTGCAGGCTCCTCCTCCTTTCCGCCTCGTCACCCGCGGGCTGCACGCGGTCCAGGCCGTCCGCGGCTCGAGCCTGGTTCGGGTCGCCGGACTCTGATCCCCGCCGGAGATGCGTCGGCGCGGTACCGCGCCACGGCCCGGGCCAGCGCGGACCCGCCTTCGATTCAACGCAACGCCCTTGCCAAAACGATGGGATGCAGGGTCTCCGGAGGAGCCTACGGCGGGGCGAATCCCGACGTGACGCCCTGCTCGAAGTGCGCGACGCTCCGCGGCATGGTCCGCATCGCGATCCTCATCCTGCTCTCGACACTCACCGCATGCACTCGTCCCGATCTCGAAGCCCGCGTGCGAGCACTCGAGGTCGAGGCCGACCACGAGACGGTGGCCCGTCTGGCCCACGGCTACGCGCACGGCATCGACGAGATGAACGAAGTGCTGCTCCGGCGAACCTTCACGGAAAACGCGGTCGCGGAGTACAAGGGCGCGAACTTCCCGATGGACCTGCGCCTCGAGGGCATCGACGCGATCCTCGAGTGGCTTCGGTCGAGCGTCGGCGATCGTGATGGAGCCGTACCGTGGCATTTCATGAGTACGCATCTCGTCGACATCGACGGAGACGAGGCGACGCTCCGCACGTTCCAGCACAACCGACACATGAGCGGCGTCGGGCTCTACACCATCCAAGCGCGGCGCACGAAGGACGGCTGGCGGATCGTGAAGCTTCACCTCGACGAACGGATCCTCGATCCGAAGCTGCTCGAGCGACTCCACTCGGAGTCGACGGGGCCGGATCCAGTTCGCCGTAAGTAGCGGCCCAGCTTGCCCGGATGGAGCGTGATCATTTCGTAGAGCGGCGCCGGCCGCCGGCGCCAGCCGCTACGACGGAAGCGAGTCGGCCGCGCGCGCCTGGGCGCTCAGTCGCTGTACTGGTTCATCGTTGGCGCACCGTCGAGGAACGGGCCGATCTTCGCCATCTCCGCCATCGCCGGGGACTTGCCGTGCGCGGCCAGGTTCTCCTCGTTTTCCCACGCTTCGATCATCGCGTAGCACGTGTCGTCGTCGAGACTCTTGAAGAGATCGTACATCTGGCAGCCCGCATCCTCGGCCTTGACGCGCGCGGTGGCCGCTTGTGCCGCGGCTTCGAAGTCGGTCTGGGTTCCGGGCTTGATCTTCATCTGGACGGTCAGTCGGATCGGCATGGTCGAAATCTCCGTGGTGGGTGGATTGCGATTGCGGTGAACGGGCCAGGAATCCGCTGACACAGGCATCTCGCGGACCCAGCGGCGCTATTTGACTCCGTAGGCTCTGGAGTTTCAAGCCTTGCAGGGCGGAGCCGACGCGCAGCGCGAAGTCAGGCTTCGGAGCCGAAGGCGCGACGCACGTAGCAGACTCCGCTCCCCACCAGGCCGATCAACAGGGCGCCCACGGCGGGAATTGCGAGCCAGGCGAGCGACTCCTTGGCGGCCCCGGTGCTGCCGAGACCTGGAGCCCGCAGCCCAGCCAACAGCCAGAACACCCCGTAGGCGAGTGCGCCCACACCGAAGAGCAGTGCTGAGCCACGTGCCAGCCGGTCCGGTGGGCCGAGCAGCGCAAGCAGAAGGCAGACCGCCAGGGCCGTCGTACCCAGCGCGTTGGCGTGGAGGTGCGAGCGCTTGAAGTAGNTCCACGACTTCTTGNTCACTGCCTTCGCGGCATCGGCATCGCCGCCGTAGGCGGTGGCGAGCACCGCGCTGGCAGACTCCGACAGGTGCTCCTTCATGGAGTCCTCCACCAGGCCGAAGGCCGTGCCGAGACCGAACCCGAAGGCGATCGCGAGCATGGCGAAGATGATTCCGGGCGCCAGCGGGCGCAGCCTCGTGCGAACAAAATCGTCCATGGTTCTACTCCATTGGGGTCGCCTAGAATGGCGTGTCTGCTGCGAGAATGCGATCGAAATCGAGCCCGGCGGATCGCTGATCGAGGGGCCCGCGACAGAGGTCCGGCTCCGGCCACTCCTCCTCTGCGCAGAAGCTCTGGACACCGGACGGCGCGGGTTGGATCGGCGGCTGGGGGGGGCGCGCGGCGCGGTGGTAGAGTGGCCGGATGGAGATCAGCGGCTCGAAGATTCTCGTCACCGGCGCATCCTCGGGAATCGGCGCCGCGCTCGCGAAGATGCTCGCCGAGCGCGGCGCGTGTGTGGCCCTGGTCGCGCGGCGCGAGGAAAAGCTCAGCGCCGTACTCGAAGAATGTCGAGCGAGTTCGCCCGACTCCCGGATGTGGATCGCCGATCTCGGAGATCTCGGCCTCGCGGAACGGCTGGCGCGCGAGGCGTGGGACGCGCTCGGAGGCCTCGACGTCGTCGTCAACAACGCGGCGATCCCGAAGGTCCGCGAGGTTCGCCGTCTCACACCGGATGACCTCGAGGAGGCGATGCGCATCAACCTCCTGTCACCCGTGCGCATCATCCAGACCCTCCTGCCCCGCATGCTCGAACGCGGCTCTGGGACCATCGTCAACGTGACGAGCCTCGGGGGACGGCTCGGGATCATGCACGAGTCGGCCTACTGCGCGTCGAAGTTCGCGCTGACCGGCTTCACCGAATCGATGTTCATGGATCTCCACGACACACCGCTGCGCATCCGACTCGTCATTCCGGGCCCTTTCGACACGGACATCTGGGACCGTCCGGGCAGCGACCCCGCCGTCTTCAAGGACGAGGAGAAGTTTCCGCCCGAGGATTGCGCGGCCGGAATCATCGACGCCATCACGGGAGACGAGTTCGAGCACTACGTCCCCGACATGAAGCCCGTGGTGGAGTTCAAGACCTCAAAGATCGAGCAGTTCCTGTCTGGCGTCGTCTCGCGAGCGCCCGGCTCCTGACGCGCGCTGTGGAAGCAACCGGTTCCCCGAACCCCGGAGGAGCAGAACCATGAAGGCACTCGTCTACGGAGTGGAGCCCGAGTCGAAGGACGCCCCCGAAAGCGCGAACGCGCTCCTGAACGGCCTCGCGAAGACTCCGATGCGGCTCATGGAGATCGATGACCCCCGACCCCTCGGACCCGACTGGGTGGTCGTCGAAACCCGTCTCACCGGAATCTGTGGATCGGACTCCAAGCAGGTGTTCATGGATTTCGGCAAGGGCTCGGACAGTCCGATGATCGTCATGACGTCGTTCCCGCAGATCCTCGGGCACGAGGTCGTGGGAACCGTGAGCGAACTCGGGCCCGAGGCGCAGGGACTTTCGGTCGGGCAACGCGTCGTACTGAACCCGTGGTTGACCTGTGCGCCGCGTGGCATCCGACCCGTGTGTCGCTTCTGCGAGGCGGGCGATCTCAGTCTCTGCGCGAATTTCCGCCGCGGTCGACTCAGCCAGGGCATTCACAGCGGGACGTCGAGCGACGGCACGGGCGGCTTCGCGGAGTTCATGCCCGCCCACGACTCGATGTTGTTTCCGATTCCCGACGACATGCCCGACGAGGTGGCCGTCCTCGCCGATCCCTTCACGGTGTCGTTGCACAGCGTCACGCGCAACGCTCCCGAGCCCGGCAGCAAGGTCCTCGTGTACGGAGCCGGCGCCCTGGGGAGCACGCATGTCGCGGTGCTTCGCGCGCTGTATCCGGACGTCGAAGTGGGCATCGTGGCCCGCTTCCCCGCCCAGGCCGATCTTGCGCTGAAGCTCGGCGCTTCCGTGATCTTCGGCGATCCCTTCGACCGGCGCGCCCTCATCGAGAAGGTCAGCGCGTGGTCGGGCGGCGAGGTCCAGGAACTCGACCACGCCCTGCCCATGGCATTTCCCGGCGGCGTCGACGTCGTCTACGACACGATTGGCAAGGGCGAGACCCTCGAGGTGAGCAGCCGGGTCGTGCGCTCGCGCGGAACGATCGTTCAAGCGGGCGTTCACGGCCCGGAACGCTGGGAATCGACGCCCCTCTACTTCAAGGAAGTCCGCCTGGTCGGCTCGAATGCCTTTGGGTTCGAGGACGTCGAGGGGGTGCGAAAGCACGGCATCCAGCACTACCTGGATCTGGCGAGCAGTGGCCGCGTCGATGTTTCGGCGCTCCTGACGCACACGTTCCGACTCGACGAATGGCGCGACGCCTTCGGAGCGCTCGCGGACCAGGACACGACCGGAGCGATGAAGGTGGC
>JABSQW010000228.1 GCA_013215605.1 Myxococcales bacterium | reverse complement strand
ATGACCCATGCCGCACTCGATGCCGGTATCAACTTCATCGACACCGCGGACGCGTATTCCCGCGGCGAATCCGAGGAGATTCTCGCGAAGGCCCTCGTAGGCCGACGCGACCGTGTGGTACTCGCCACCAAGTGCTACTTCCCGACGGGGCGCGACGTGAACGAAGGCGGCGGGTCCCGCCGCTGGATCGTCCGCGCCGTCGAGGAGAGCCTGCGCCGCCTCGGCACCGACAGCATCGACATCTTCCAGATGCACCGCCGCGATCATCGGACCGACCTCGAGGAGTCGCTGTCCGCGATGACCGATCTATTGCGCGACGGCAAGATCCGCGTGATCGGCATGTCTGCCACGCCGGCAGAGACCCTCGTGGAGGCCCAGTGGATCGCAGAGCGACGCCACCTCGCTCGCGTGCGCAGCGAACAGTGCATCTACTCGATCTTCTGCCGAACGGCGGAGTCGGCCGTCTTCCCCGCCGCACGTCGCTACGGCCTCGGCGTGATGACCTACGCGCCGCTCAACAGCGGATGGCTCACCGGTAAGTACCAGCGAAACGACCAGGCCCCGGAAGGCAGCCGCGCCACCCGAGCATGGAAGGAAACCGGCCGCTTCGATCCCGAGCGTGAACCCGTCCAACGCAAATACGACCTCCTCGACGATCTCCAGAAGGTCGCCGCCGACGTTGGCTGCTCCCTTACCCACCTCGCAATGGCCTTCGCAGCCGAGCACCCCGCCGTGAGCAGCGCGATCCTCGGACCGCGCACCCCCGAGCATCTCGACGACCTGCTCGCCGGCGTCGACCACCGACTCACCCCCGAGACCCTCGATCGCATCGACGAACTCGTCCCACCGGGAACGGAGATCGACTCACGCGACACGAACGCTCCGAACCCGGCGCTCAACGACGCAGCGCAGCGACGGCGGCCCACTGCGCGCTGACATCGCTGACTAGAGGGGGTCGCACACCGCTTCGACACCTCCCGGCCGCTCGAAGGCCTCCGAGGCGTCGCACACGCCGTCGTCGTCGCAAGCGTTCCAGATGCGGCCGCCGGGCTGCAGGAACGCCAGCATCTGTTCGATGGAGGCGGGGATCGTCACGCGACGCGCGTGCGGATCACAGACCGTACTCGGCACCAGATTCGCGAGCCGTGGAATCACGGCGTCGTAGGCGGGATCGAACACGTCGAACGATCCAGCGTCGTAGACGACGAGGCCCGAGGTCGCTCCCTCCGCCACGTCTTCGATCCCGATGAGGTCGCGCACCAGCGATCCCTCGACGTTCGGGATGCCCAGGCTGCGGGCTGCGATCTCCGACGCCTGGTTGGAAACCTGCTTATCGAGCCATGCGACGGTCATCAGCACGTTCTTCGGACTCGCACCGGGCAGCGGATCGGCGACCGTTCCGGTGATGTGACGGATGTACGCCGCCGGCTCGCTCGTCACCCACTGTTCGTGGAGCAGGCCGAGGCCCAGCGCGAGATCCAGTGAGTCGTCGACGCCCACGATATTGAGCAGCGTCTCGAAGGGGATGAACTGAGTCGATCGCTGAATGAGCAGCGAGAAGTTCATCGCGCCGACATCGATGTTCATATTCGTGATATCCGGCGTCAACGCGCCCAGGAACAGTCCCATGATCCCGCCCAGACTGACCCCGTAATAGAGCTCCTCCTCGCTCGGACCGGGGAAGACGCCGGTACTCGGATCGCCGGGAACGACCTGGAAGGCTTCGACTTCGTTGAAGCGCGCTGTCTTCAGCACGCGTGCGAGCAACAGCGTATCGAGCATCCCCTGCTTCAACCGGTCGACGAAAGAGGGAAAGTTGTTCAACCGGTGATCTCCCACGCCGATGACTACGAGCGCGAGGAAACCGAGATCCTTCCCCGACAACCCGCGCCAGTCGGTCGCCGCGCCGATGTAGTCGATGCTACCGGTGCCCTGCGCCGCCGACTGTTCGGCCACGTCCGAGATCGCGTCCATGATCTCGTGGCCCGTCTGGAACAGACCGTGGCCCACGAGCAGCGGGCGCGTCGTCTTCGACGGGTCGAGCACGCTGCAGGGAATCACGACATCGAAGGGAACGAGGTGGGTCCCCGTCTGCACTGGAAGACGATCGGCGTCCCACGAGAGCGTCTGCAGGCCGGCATATCCGGCCAGGAACGGCAAGAAGGGCGCCATGTAGAACGGGGCCCGAAATGATCCGCGGACGCGCTTCCACAGCCAGTCACCGTCGGTCTGACAGTTCGGATTGTTGTTTGCCGGATTGGCATTGAAGGCGATATCCGCCGGACGGAATACCACGGAGAGGGGATTGCCCTCGAGTTGCTCGAGACCGGCGTCGCGGAGCGCGAGCATGTCGTGAGTCAGTTGGTCCTGGCTGCGCACCGTGAACTGAAACGCGAGCTGCAGCTCCCAGCGGTACACGCGCGCGCGGGTCAGGCGTCCGAAGATGTCTTCGAACTCGTCGCGGCGCTCGTCGATGGCAGGGACCGTCGTCGGGAGGCGGTCGCGCAGCGCGCGGAATGCCGGTTCGGCGGGTATCCGTGCGCCGTTAGCGTCTTTGAGATTGCGCACCGCTGCGATGTAGCGGCGCCCGGGCTCGAGGGCCACGCCGGGGCGCAGGAACAGCACGCGCCGAGCGTCGTCGCTCGCCCTGGCGTCCATCTCGACGAAGTGAAGAATTCGCTGCCCGGTTTCCGCGTCGATCAAGACCGTTGGACTGTCGCGTTCGAGCGATCTCGGCGACAGGGTGCGCACGTCCTCGTAGGGCGTTGCGTCGATCTGCCCGCAACAGCGGGGTGCGAGCAGCACGGCAGCTCCCGAGGCCTCGAGATCCACAGCGCCGTCGAAGTGCATCACGAGCTGCGCGGTCGGGCTGAAGCCGTCGAAGTCGTTCAGCGGATCCGGGAGCCACGGATCGCCGTTGAGCACGGGCATGCCCGCGGCGGGAATCGCCATGCGGTAGCCCGTGTCCGATTCGCTTCCGACGTCCTCGAGGAACCGCTGCGACGGGAACGGCAACAGGCACTGCGCCTGGTTGAGGATTTCACACTCGTCGGGATTCTCGAACTCTGCGATCTCGAAACCCGACCACGCCTCGAGTTCGTACGCGAAGAAGAAGAAGCGAATCGAGACCGACGCGCGGAGGAAATGAAAGCCCGGCTCCGAGACGGACAGCGAGCCCACGAGGCGCCGCCGGCCCACCCACGTGAGCTCTGCGGGGTCGACAGGCGTGCCGTCGAGCGTGATCGACAGCGTGTCCGGGTCGGCGAGCGCACTGACGCGCAGCTCGAAGTCGAGATCGCCCGGCTCAGCGACGAGGCGAAACAGCGGAGCGCGGAACTGAAGGGCGCGGGAGCCGAATCCGAATTTGTCGCAGGGCCCGATCCCGAGGGAGACGACCGCCACGAAGACCAACGCGAGTCCTCGTCGCCACCGCATCTGGCCCAGCGCGCCCATACCGCCTCCACAGCTCTACCCTCTCATTCTCGAACGCGCGCTCCTCGATCACAAGGAGAATCACAGCAACGCTCGTGTAGAACGTGACCCGAGGTCAGGGAAGCGGCGATCCAGACGGGTGTCGTCGACGAGGCGCAGGATCGCGATCTCGCGCGCACAATTCAAGCGGACCGGAAGGCCCGCGACCCCCAGCCCGCGGT
>JABSQW010000227.1 GCA_013215605.1 Myxococcales bacterium | reverse complement strand
CTCTGGGTGAGGCCCCACCAGAACACCTTTGCGATCCCGCGCCAGCTTACCGCGTCGGCCAGGCGCAGGTCGTACCAGTAGAGATTGCGCAGATTCGGACTGTCGTGCTCGCGCAGGAGACGGGCGACGGTGCGGCACTTGCGGACGTGTTCGAAAGTTCGACGGACGGTCGTCAGCATGGAGATCGCCTCCCGGATTCGTCGATCGAAAATCTGTCGCGCAATCGTGTCGCGCAATCGAGTCGCGACCGCCGGGATGATCGTCCTGAATTAGCAGCTCGGCGTGGGCGATGCCACACGATGCTACCCCCGTTTCTCAGACGCGATCGGATCGCTCGTAGCGCGACGGCTCCGGATACAGGGATTCGAGGTGTTCACGCACCCAGCCCTCGACCCTCTGGTCGGCCTCGTCGCCGAAGTTGTCGTTGAGGCAGCAGAAGGGCGTGCGTCGCAGTCGCAGCAGCGCGAGTCCGAGCTTCTGCACGACCCGGTGATTGTCGAGTCCGAGGTAGGAGACCATGCGCGTGCGTTCGAGCCGCGGGACGAGTCTACCGAGCGATTCGTGGACGAGGTACCAGGGGTAGAGGTACTCGGGCGCCACGTTCGCCCGTCCGCGGAATCGGCTCGCGGTGGTCTGCTTGAATTCGGCGTGCCAGCGCTCGGCGCACGCGCGCCACGACGCCTTGTCGATGAACAGGGGAACGTGGTGCGTCGAACCCCGCCGCCGGTGCGAATAGTCCGCGTCGAGGAGCCGGTTCGAGAACGCGAGGGCCGATTCCCAGCGCGAGTGGCCGGGATCTCCGAACTCCCCGGCGTCGTTCGCCACGGAGCGTTTTACGAAGACCTTGATGCGCCCGTCGGGTTCGACGAAGTCCTCGGGGCTGATGCTGCGCCCGAACAGGGTGTCGTCTTCCATGTAGATGAAGCGGTCCGACACTTCCGGGACGCGGTGGAGGTTCGCCACGATTCCGAAGGAATTGAAGGACGGCAGGTCTTCCGGATCGAAGATCGCGTCGTGGTGGACGATGCGCAGGTTGGGCGCGGAGAGGTCCATCCACTCCGGCACCTGGGGGCGACAGGTCACGACGTGCACGGTGCCCACCCAGGGTACGAAGCGCTCGAGCGATCGCAGGCTGTACTTGAAGATCTCGAGGTTGTCGCGGTAGCGGTTTGGGTTGCGGTCGTGCTCGTCCGCGGAGTACTTCGCGAGCAGCTCGGGATAGCCGGGATACGCGCCGTCGACCCAGGTATAGACGATGTCGATGGGCTCGCGGTCGGCGTTCACGACGGCAGACATATAGTTCAATCGGTCGGAGAGCGCCGACGCGTCACGCAGCGCCCGCCTCGCGCTCGCGATCAATGGGCGACGAGGCGGGCGGGGGCGGTCGGGTCGCCGAGGGGCGGCGGGGCAGGTCTTGGGACGCCGGCTCGCAGAGCGGCCCAGCGCAACAGCGGCTTCTCGAGCGCGTAGTGCAACAGCACTGCGATGCTGATCGCGAGGCCAACCGCCAGGGCAACGAGCTCCGTCGCGGACGGCTCGTTGGGATAGCCCTTCATGCCGAGGGCCAAGAAGCTAGGCAGATGGCAACGATACAGCCCATAGCTGATGCGACCTGCGAAGGTGAGGCCCGGCCACGAGAACGCCTTTCGGCTCGGGCCTCCGAACTCGTTGGCCGCGTGGGCGGCGAGGAAGATGGCCCCCGAGAGGCCCCGAAGTCCACCAGCATGATGGGCCCGTCCCACGGGTGGTTCACGACGAGTACCGTCGGGATGATGCGGGGTCGCGAGGTAGAATTCCGGTCCGCTTCGACCTCAGCCCGGTCCCGGAGGGTCCATGAAGTCCGAGTTCCGCATCGACATCCCCGAAGCCCGTCTCGTCGACCTGCGCCGCCGCCTCGAGGAAGCGCGGTTCGCAGCTGATTTCGCCAACGACGATTGGCGCTATGGAACGAATGGCGCGTACCTCGCGGAGCTCGTCGCCTACTGGCGGGATCATTTCGACTGGCGCGCCCAGGAAGCGAAAATGAACGAGCATGCGAATTTCCTCGTGGAGCTCGAAGGGGTGCCCATCCACTTCATCCACGAGCGCGG
>JABSQW010000226.1 GCA_013215605.1 Myxococcales bacterium | reverse complement strand
GGAATGGCGGGAATAACGGCGGCGTCCGCAGCTCGGACCGTTGTGGGTATCGCTGCAATCGCGCTGGGGGTCGGCTGTGGACCGGAGCCGCCGCTGCCCGGACGCGTCCTGATCGTCGGCATCGACGGGGCCACCCACCGCGTCATCCAAGAGCTCTCGAAGCGCGGGCGCGTCCCGGCGCTGACGGGTCTCGCCCGCGGCGGTGGCAGCGGCCCACTCCGCTCGCACTTTCCCCTCTGGTCGCCGCGGATCTGGAACTCGATCGCCACCGGCAAGACCCCACAGAACCACGGCATCCTGGGCTTCGTCCGCGACCGCAGCCTGTATCTCAGCAGCGACCGGAAGACCCACGCCCTCTGGAACATCGTGTCCGACGCGGGTCTCCGCGTCGCGGTGGTGAACTGGTGGAACTCCTATCCGCCCGAGAAGATCCACGGAATCATGGTCTCGGACCACGTCCTGCCGGGCGTCGCCCACGACCGGCGCCGAGCCCACAAGGCGGATCCGAAGCAGGAGGTCGCTCCGGTGGTATGGCCGGCCGAGTGGCAGCAACGCGCAATTGCGACGGCGACGGGAGGGGCTGTACCGGTCGATGTCACGAACCCCTTCGTCGACAATGACGCCCTTCCCCACTGGGTGGTCACCGAGAAGCTGGAACAGGTCTTCGTCGAGGACGGACGCATCGCGAAGCTCGCGCTCGAGATCGAGGCGGAGACGAAGCCCGATGTCCTCATGGTGTTCCTCCCGGGCATCGACCGCGTCTCTCACTGGCTCTGGGGCAACCTCGAGCCGAGCCTCCGCTACCCCGAGCGCCTGCGCCCCAGCTCCAACGAGCGGTTCGCCGGGACGGCCGCGCTCCACGACTACTACGTGTACACGGACGCGCTGATCGCAGCGTTGATCGCACCCTTCGGGCCCGAAGACCTCGTGCTCGTGGTGTCGGACCACGGATTCGAGGCGGGCGTGCTCTTCGATCGGCTCACGGGAATCCACGAGTCGAAGCGCGCCGTGAACGGCGTCGTCTTCGCGCGCGGTCCTGGGTTCGAACCGCGGAGCCACATCCGCGCGTCGGACGGTCCGATGTCGGTCAACGACGTCACCCCCAGCGTGCTGTCCTGGCTCGGTCTGCCGATCGGCGACGATATGGACGGACGCCCGATTCCCGCCGCAGTGCGCGTCGCGCTTCGGAGCGTGGCCACCCACGATGTGACGCCGGTCGAACGGGTGGCAACGCACGCATCGGGGGCGGAAGAGGAGATGCTCGAGCAGCTCCGCGGATTGGGATACATCGAGTAGAGGTTCGGCCGGAAGGCGGGCCGTCGTTTCGCAGCTGTCACTTCGGGCCGGTGGAGCCACCCGGCGGCGCCGTCACGAACCGACCATCCGCTACCCTGTGGGGCATGACCTCGCCCGAGGCCGCCGCGGCCTCCGAACCGAACTCTCCTGCCGTCGACCTCGTCTCCGTCGTCATTCCCGCCTGGAACGAGGCCTCCACGATGGAGGGCCTGCTCGCGGGAATCCACTCGGTCCTCGAATCCCGCGCACGCAAGGTCGAGATCGTCGTGGTCGTGCCCGCGCCCGATGACCCCACCGTCGAGCCCGCCCGGGCCGGAGGCGCCAACGTCATCGCCCAGAAGCGCCCGGGCTACGGCGGCGCCCTCCGCGAGGGGCTGGTCGCAGCGAGCGGCGATTACGTGATCACGATGGACGCAGACCTCTCCCATCCTCCGGAGACCATCGCGGACCTCTTCGAGCACCGAGACGACGCCGAGGTGGTGATCGCGTCGCGCTACGTGCCCGGGGGCTCCGCGGACATGTCTGCGTCGCGGGCGTTCCTCTCGCGGGTGTTGAACGCCGTCTACCGCCGCGTCCTCGCGGTGCCGGTGCTCGACATGTCGAGCGGCTTTCGGATCTATCAGCGCCGCGCGCTCGAGCAGCTCGAGCTCGAAAGCGAGAAGTACGACATCCTCGAAGAGGCCCTCGTCAAGATCTACACGCTCGGATGGCGGGTTCTCGAGATCCCCTTCGACTACCAGAACCGCGTGGCGGGCGAGTCCCACGCGAACGTGGTCGGCTTCACGCCGCATTTTCTGCACACCCTCTTCTCCCTGTGGCGCATGCGCAACAGCTTCCAGTCGGCCGACTACGACTCGCGGGCGTTCGACAGTCTGGTCCTGCCCCAGCGCTACTGGCAGCGGGCGCGATACCGGTGGGTGCAGCAGATGGCGGGCAGCCTCGAGCCGCGCCTCGACGTCGGCTGTGGCTCGAGCCGCATCATCCAGTCGACCCCCCGCTCGATCGGCCTCGACATCGAGGCCGCGAAGCTCCGCTTCCTGCGCCGCACCAACCCGCTGCTCACGCGCGCGAGCCTGTTTCGACTGCCGTTCGACGATGGGGCGTTCAACTGCGTGGTGTGCTCGCAAGTGATCGAGCACGTCGCAGACGACGAGAGCCTGTTCGCCGAGCTCAACCGCGTCCTGCGCACGGGCGGCACGCTCGTGATCGGCACACCCGACTACGCACGTGTCGAGTGGCGAGTGATCGAGCGGATGTACAAGTTCCTGCTCCCGAACGCGTACGGCGACGATCACATCACCCACTACACACGTCACACTCTGACGGAGCTACTCGCCCGGGCGGGATTCGCGATCCGCGAGTACCGC
>JABSQW010000225.1 GCA_013215605.1 Myxococcales bacterium | reverse complement strand
GTTGGATTCCATCCGGCTGGCCGTGTTCACCGTATCTCCCCACAGGTCGTAGGCGAACTTCGCGGAGCCGATGACACCCGCCACCACGGGGCCCGTGTGGATTCCGATTCGGATCTCGAAGGGCTCCTCGGCGCGCGCGTTATATTCCTCGATCGCGCCCAGCATGCCCAGCGCCATGTCGGCGATTCTCTCCGCGTGGTCGGACTGGGGGATGGGAAGGCCGCCGGCCACCATATAGGCGTCGCCGATGGTCTTGATCTTCTCCACGCCGCAGGCCTCGGCCAGGGAATCGAAGGCCTGGAAGAGTTCGTTCAGGCGGGAAACCAGCTCTTCCGCCGTAACCCTGGCAGCGATCTTGGTGAAGCCCACCAGGTCCGAGAACAGCACCGTGGCCTCGGCGAATCCGTCCGCGATAATGCTCGAGCCGGTCTTGAGGCGCTCCGCGATGGGAGCGGGGAGAATGTTGAGCAGCAGACGCTCGGACTTCTCCCGCTCGATCCGGATCTCCTCGAGATAGGCCTGTTCTCTGTCCCGGAAGCGCTTCTTCTCGAGGCAGGCACGGATCCGCGCCTTCAAGATGACCGGGTTGAAGGGCTTGGCCAGGAAATCGTCCGCTCCCATCTGGATGCAGCGCACCACGTTGTCGGTCTCGTCGAGTGAGGAAAGGACGATGACGGGGATCTGCGCGAGGCGCGCGTCGGCCTTCAGGTACTGGAGGACCTGGTAGCCGTCCATCACGGGCATCAGGATGTCGAGCAGGATCAGGTCGAAGTCGGCCTTCGCGATCTCCTCCAGCGCCTGGCGCCCGTCCGCGGCGGTGGCACACCGGTGCCCCTCTCGTTCGAGACGCCGCGAGAGCAGGTCGCGGTTCGGCTCCTTGTCGTCGACGATCAAGATATGACCGGGCGCCTCCGCGTCGGCGGCACGTTGCTCTTCCAGGTCATGGATGGTGGCGGCGACCTCCCGCACCATGCGCGGCGCCGAGCCCTGCGCTTCGAGCTCGGCCTGACCGATGACGATGCCGCTGAAGTCGATCACGTCCTTGACCTGACTGCCCAGCCGCTCCGCCGCAGTGCAGATCCGCTCCAGGTCCGTGGCGACCTGCTCCTCGTTGTCCCGGTCGACCTCTTCGAGCAGCATCTCGCTGTAGCCGATCACCGCGGTGAGATCGCTCCTTAGGGCGTGCTCGATGCGGGCGCCCAGGGCCGCCATGTCCGAGAGGTCCACGTGGCCCGACGCGATCTTGTCCGGGTCGAGCAGATCGTTGACGGAGTAGAGCAGGGCCCGCCCCGCGGCATGGATCTTCTCCAGATCTACCGCGCGCGAATCGTTGCCTTCGTCGCGGGCATCCTCGAGGAGCATCTCGCTGTAGCCGAGGATGGCGTTGATGGGAGTGCGCAGATCATGTCGCTTGGTAGCGATGAAGGTCTCGCGGACGATCGGGTCCGAGCGACTCATTCGCGCGAGCGCACGAGCTTGCGAACCTCACGCACCAGCTCCTGCTGGCCGAAGGAGCCCTTGCGGAGGATCCGCGACACGTGACCCTCGAGCCGCACCCGGTCCTCCGCCGTGATCTCCTTGGCGGTAACCACCAGCACCGGAACCTGGCGCCACGCCTCGTTCTTGCGCAGCTCGGCCACGAACTCGAATCCGTCCATCACGGGCATCATCAGGTCGAGCAGAATCAACCGCGGCACGGCTTCCGCCACCCGCTCCAGTGCCACCCGGCCGTTTTCGGCCTCCACCACCGGCCAACCGGCGCGCTCCAGACCCTTGCGCAGGATGTCCCGGTTGGCGGACTCGTCGTCCACCACCAGCGCGGGCGCCGACCGGTCGCCGCCCTCGTACTTGCGTAGCACCTCCGCGAGCTGGTCCCGGTCGATGGGCTTGGTCAGGTACTCCGATGCCCCCAGCGCGAAGCCCAGGTTCCGTTCGTCGGTCATCGTCAGCAGGATGACCGGGATCGCCGCCAGCTCCGGGTCGTCCTTCAGCTGCTGGAGCACCGACCATCCGTCCACGTGGGGCATCATGACGTCGAGCGTGATGAGATCCGGGCGCTGCTCACGGGCGAGACGCAGCCCCTCTTCGCCATCGGTCGCGGTGAGCACGCGATAGCCCTCGCCACCGAGGAAGCGCCCGATCAGGTCCCGGGCCACCGCGTCGTCGTCGATGGCCAGCACGGTCGGTGCCCCGTCGGGCGCGGCGTCCACGAGTCCCACGCCCTCTGTCGCCTCCGGGGCGGCCTCCTCCTCCGCAGGCGCCGGCGCCCGGGCCGGCAGCCGGATCTCGAAGGTCGAGCCCTGACCCGGCTCGCTGGTCGCGGTGATCGAGCCGCCCAGCATCTCGCAGAACTTCTTCGTGATGGGCAGCCCCAGCCCCGTGCCCCCGTACTCCTTGGTGGTCGAGGCGTCGGCCTGGCTGAACTCCTCGAACACCCTGGAGAGCTGCTCCTCGTCCATGCCGATCCCCGAGTCGCCCACCCGGAAGCGAAGCCAATCCTCGCCCGCCTCGGTGGTCCGATCGGCCTCCAGCCGAACCACACCCTCCTGGGTGAACTTGCAGGCGTTGCTGAGCAGGTTGAAGAGCATCTGGCGCAGCTTGGTCACGTCGCTCTGCATGCGGCCAAGGTCGTCGAGTCCGCTCAGCTCGATCCGGTTCGCGTTCTTGCGCACCAGGGGCAAGACGGTGCCCTCCACGCCCTTCACCAGCTCCGCCACGTCGAAGTCCTCGAGGTAGACCTCCATCTTGCCCGACTCGATCTTCGCGAGATCGAGCACGCCGTTGATCAGCTCCAGCAGGTGACGGCCCGAGACCAGGATCTTGCTGAGATCGGGGAGGTAGCTCTCGTTGCCGTCGTCCCGCGCCTCCTCCTGGAGCATCTCGCTGTAGCCGATGATGGCGTTCAGCGGCGTGCGCAGCTCGTGGCTCATGTTGGCCAAGAAGGCGCTCTTGGCCTGGTTCGCCTCCTGGGCG
>JABSQW010000224.1 GCA_013215605.1 Myxococcales bacterium | reverse complement strand
GCGAGCCAGCTCCACCTCGCCGGTCTGGATCACGTAGAGCTGATCGCCCGGATCCCCTTCGTCGAAGATCGTGCAGCCGGGTTCGAACGTGTACTCGAAACCGCTGCGGATCCGGACCGCGGTCGTCTCACCACCCTGCAACGGAGCGTCTCCACCTGCCCAAAGGGGATTCCAGCTACTGGATCGACCCACCGGCGAACGGGCATGAGGAGATGGGCGGTCCGAGCCCCGACTGTTGCGGCGGACCTCTAGGCGCCGGAAGCCGCCCGGGCGCGCTCGACGATGGCCTCGAGATCGGGGATCTCGATCAGACCTACGTGGAGACTGTCGACGATGCCGTCTGGGCGCACGACCACGAGCGTCGGGAATCCAATGGCGCCGTACTTCTGCGCGAGCAAGTCGTCGCCGAGCAGGATCGGATACTCGACCTTCTGCTCCTCGATCCAGGGTCCCACCACCTCCGCGCCCTCTTCGTCGATCGCCACGCCGAGCACGACGACGCCGTCGTCCCGGTGGGCCTTCCAGAACCGATTCAGCTCCGGTACCTGGAAGATGCAGGGCGGACACCAGGTGGCCCAGAAGTCGATGAGGACCGTCTTGCCGCGGAACTGCGCGAGCGATACGAGTTCCCCGTCGAGCGATTCGAGGGTGAAGTCGATGGCCATCCCGTGGTTGGTGTCCCGCGCCTCCGGGCCAGCGCCGTCGCGCGTGCCGGGAGCCCCGCAGGCGCACATCAGCGCGAGGCCCAACCCCAGCGAAGCCCGTTGTCGGCGCCTCACTGAAGCGCCTGTTCGGCGGCGCCGATCCAGTCCGTCATGAACTGAAACTGGGAGTTGAGACGCGTGAACTGATCGGTCGCGAGCAGGAACCCGACCCCGACCAGCACCGAACCGGACGCGATCTCGAGCTTGCGAAAGTGATGTTTCATGCGTTGGAAGGCCCCGAAGAAGACTTCGATGCTCCAGCCCGCGAGGAGGAAGGGAATCGCCAATCCGGCGGAGTAGATCATCAGCAACACGACGCCCTGGCCCATCGTCTCGCGGCTCCCAGCAACCGTCAGGATGGTCGCGAGGATCGGCCCGATGCACGGTGACCAGCCGAGCGCGAAGCCCGCGCCCACGGCGAAGGTGCTCGCGAAGCTTCGCTTGCTGACGCGAAACTGAAAGCGCGTGTCGCGATAGAGCAGTCGGATGGGGGTGAGACCCGTCATGTGCAGGCCGAGGAGGATGATCACGACGCCCGCGATCTGAGCGACGCCGAACTCCAGCCCAAAGAGATCAGCCCGCCAGGTCCGCAGCACCCGCCCCGCGGCGACCGCGCCGACGCCCATCAGCACGAAGATCGCCGAGAAGCCGGCCACGAAGCCGAAGCACGCCAGCATCACACGGCGTCGCAGCCCCTCCCGGCCCGGCCCCTCCTGCATCTCCTCCACGGAGATCCCGGAGATCAACGAGAGGTAAGCGGGCATCAGGGGGAGAACGCAGGGCGAAAGGACGGAGAGGAACCCCGACACGAGGGCCAGGAACGCGTGGGACTGGATCTCGCTCATGGTGGCACCGTGCGAAGTATCCTCTGTCACCTGGGGATTTGCGAGCGATCTACCCCGAGGGGAAACAGGACGGGCGAGGAGTCGGCGCCTCGCACCGATTCCCCGCCCGAAACTCTGGCCTCTCGAGAGGCCGCGAACCTTCGCGCCGCAGGGCGCTCCGGTTTCAGTAGAGATCTTCCTCGACCAGGTCCACGTCCGCGACGATGTCGTCGCGGTACACCGGGTCTTGCCCGAAGAACATCAGATCGCGCTCACCGCGCAGCGTGGCGGGTGTGATCACGTAGTCCCCGCGAACGGCCGGCGTGATGACCGCCTCGAGCACGTGGTGGTCCCCACCGGAGAACACCCACGCCAAGCCGCCGAATACGAGACCGCCGGACGCGTACACGATCTTCACGGGTCCATACGGCAAGGTCGCGAGCGCGGCGAGCGCCCCCATTCCGCCTTCGGACGCCAGGTTGTCGGCGGCTCGCGCGGATCCCGCGGTGACCGTCATCGCCAGGACAGCGCAGACCAACGCCACCCCTCCACGCTGCATGAACGAGCGACCCGCCACGCGAACCCCGCGTGCCGAAACCGCATTTCTTTCGAACGGAACAAATGTCATGGTTTCCTCCCACCCATGAGCCGCATGATGCCCCGCATTTCCGGAGCGTCAAGACATTCAAAACCCCGATTTGCCTCGGAGCGGCAATTGGGGGGGGAATTCGGCGAGGATTGGCGCGTCAGAAGCGCTTCTCCGTGTCGAGCAGGATCGTGACGGGGCCGTCGTTGACGAGCGACAGCTTCATGTCGGCGCGAAAACGACCTGTGACGACGGTCACATTTCTCGACTGAGCCGCCGCGGCGACGGCGTCTACGAGCGGCCCGGCGACTTCGGGGCGCGCGGCGGCGGCGAACGACGGACGCCGTCCCTTGCGGGCGTCGCCCATGAGGGTGAACTGGGACACGATCCCCAGCGTTCCCCCGATATCGGTCAGCGCGCGGTTCATGCGTCCTTCGTCATCCGCAAAGATACGCAGCCCCACGATGCGGCGCGCGAGATCCTCTGCGTCGTTCTCGGCGTCGCTGCTCCTGACTCCCACCAGCGCGAGCAGTCCCGCGCCCATGGCGAAGATCTCCTCGCCCTCGACGTGCACAGCGGCCGACGTCACGCGCTGCACTACCGCGCGCACCGCTCAGAGCGTTTCCTGGTGGGAGAAGCGGCCCTGGTAGGCGGCGCGTCCCTCGGTGCGCATCAGTACCAGCTGACAGACGCGACCCCCCGGGTGGATGACGAGCGGTCGGTTCGAGACGTTGCTCATTTCGAGCACCTGCCGGTTCGAGACGCCCGGCTGAACGAAGGCCGATGTCACGTGGATCATGAGTCCGAGCCGCGCGAAGCGGCTGC
>JABSQW010000223.1 GCA_013215605.1 Myxococcales bacterium | reverse complement strand
GAGCGTCGGTGAGCGCGACCGGCGAGTGCAGCCACAGATCGCCGTTCTGGAGCTTCACGACGGTCATTCGCGTTTCGAACGGGATCGCGAGCATGTGGACCCGGTCGCCGTCGACGGTCCACAGGCTGTCGCTGTGCTGCTCGAGCATCGTCTTCTCCTTCAGAGCTTCTGGGCCCGGCGCTCGGACTCGTAGTCTGCCACGAGCTCTCGGTGCTGCTCTTCCACCTGGGTCAGGGTACTCGGGTGGGTGATGATGTAGGCCCGATTCTCACGGATGCCCCGCACCACGATCTTCCCGCACTCCTCGGCGGACATCATCTGCGCCAGAAGCTTCGAGTTGGTGGGACCGGGCTCCCGCAGCGGTCCGCCGAAGTCCTCCGGGCGGTTGCGCGCCGAGGTGGCGGCGAGGTTCGAGACGACCATCCCCGGGCACAGCACCGACACTCCGATACCGGCATCCGCGAGCTCTTTGCGCAGCGAGAGCGTGTATCCCACGCAGGCGTGCTTCGAAGCCGTGTAGACCCCGATCCCGTGGACGGAGCTCACGGTGATACCGGCCATGGACGCCGTGTTCTGGATGTGCGCCTCGCCGCCCTGCGCCTTGATGCGCGGAAGGAAGGCCTGCACGCAGCGCACGATCCCGTGAAGATTCACGGACATCACCCACAGCCAGTCGTCGTCGCTCCGATCCTCGAGCAGGCCGAGGGTGGGCACGACACCGGCGTTGTTCGACAGCAGGTGCACGGCACCGAATTCGCCGTACGCCTCCGCGGCGAGCCGCTCGAGCGAGTCGGGCTTGGTGGCGTCTGCCGCGACGGCGAGTGCGCGCGCGTTCTGCTTTCGCGCTTCCTCGGCCACTGCCTCTGCGGTATCGCGCTCGATGTCGGCAATGACGAGGTTCATTCCCTCTTCAGCCAGCGCCAGCGCGATGCCGCGCCCGATGCCACTCCCCCCGCCGATGACGACGGCCGTCCTACCCGAAAGCTGCTCCATGGGTTCTCCTCCCGCTCTCTCTCAGCTCGCGTCCGCCTCGGGCTCGACGAGGTCGGGCCGGTAATCGGGGTGGTCGACCAGCCACCGCGAGAAGCCGCGCATGGCCGCTTCGTTCTTGCGGTTGATGAAGCGGTAGATCGGCCCCTCGAACCATTTCCTCGGCGCCTTCGTCAGATGGAAACGCTCGACGAAATCAAGACGTGTTCGGTTGGGGCGGATGGAGACGAGCTGGACCGTACCCGTCTGGGTGCCCATGTCGAAGGTGTAGCCCCGCTCGGGCACGACGTCGCTTAGGAGTTCGCGGGCGGTACCCCGACGCCCGAAGGGAAGCTTGAAGCCGAGCAGCCGCACGAGTCCGTTGCCGATCTCGTCGCCGGGCTCGACGATCTCCATCGTGAGCACCATGGGTTCGTACTCGGTCCAGCGATCGAGTCCGGGGGCGACGGAGAAGCACAGGGCGGAATCCTTCATGAGAGCCCAGATCCGCGCTGCGGAATGAGGCATCTCGAACGAGTGGCGGTGCTCTCTCATCCGCGGTTCCTCGCCAGCGGGACGGCGCCGAGCGACCGCTCCGCTCGGTCGCTGCGGGGGTGGGTCCGATCGATGCGCATCATCGCGCTGCCTGCGCGCCTGCCTGGCGCCCGAAGAAGGTCGCATCCGACAGCGAGATGCCGCTGTTGTAGCCCTGCGCGGCCAGGCCGGAGGCGGTGGCGCCGGCGGCGTACAGGCCGGCAATCTCGCGCCCGTCGGGGGTCAGGACCTCCCCGCTGGGCCGCGTGTGGAGACCGCCGAGGCTGAAGGTCGTGCAGCGCTCCGACTCCCCGCATCCGAGCGCAGCGTACGGGGGGTTGGCGAGGGGCGTCAGGTACTCGGGCGCCTTGTGGAACAGGAGATCCTCACCGCGTTCCGCGTCCTCGTTGTAGCGCCGAATCGTCGCCTGGAGGCTGCCGTACGGGATCTCGAGCTCCGCTTCGAGCTCGGCCACGTCCGCGCCAACGGCGGCGACCACTGACGGCAAGTCGGTGCGCTCGAAGATCGTGTCGTCCACGATGAGAAAGACGTCGTCGCCCTGCCCGTAGACCGCCAGCTCCCCGGCTCGCGCCTGGTAGACGTCCTCGTTGACGAAGCGAAGTCCCTGCCGGTTGACGAGTACGCCGCGCCGCAGTCCGACGGGTGAGACGAAAGGCAACACCACCAGCCCAGCTTCCATGCGGATCGCGTCCGCCCCGGCCCCGACGCCCATGCGGATACCGCTGCCATCGTCGGTGTCGCAGCCGACCGGCGTGCACTGCAGCAGCAGCGGGGCGTAGCGCGCGACCATCTCGGAGTTCTGGATGAACCCGCCGGTGGTCAGGACGACGCCGCGAACGGCTCGGACGAAGCGCTCTTCGCCCAGGGTGCGCACCACCACGCCGACGACGGCGCGCTCGCGATCGACGACCAGGGTCTCGCAGTGCGTGTCGGGCAACACGCGTGCGCCCGCGTCGGGAACGGCGCCGAGTAGCTGCTGCATGAGCACACCGCCCGACGGTCCCTGCTGTCGCACGGTGTGGCCCCTGGGCGCCGGTCGAGCGATCTCGCACCACGGATGGGCGAGCTCGTTGCCCGTGTAGCTCAGGCAGTCGTCGGTCATCGGATCCGTGCCCTCGGCAAAGTACGACTCCTTGAAGGGCACTCCCTTCCCGACCAGCCAGTTGAAGTGCTCCACGCTGTGCTCGCAGAAGAGCCGGATCTTCTCCTCGTCGGGACCGGGTCCGCACGACGCGACCAGGTACTTGAACATCTCCTCGGGCGAGTCCTCGAAGCCGCAGGCCTTCTGGATGGAGGTGCCACCGCCCAGGTACAGCTGGCCGTGGGACGTCGCAGAAGTGCCGCCGCCGCCCGACGCGCACTCGAGGACGAGGACGTCCGCACCGGTCGCCGCGGCCTCGATGGCTGCGCTCGAGCCGGCCGCGCCCAGTCCGACCACGACGACCTCCGCCTCCTCGTGCCAACGCGGCACGTCGGCGGCGTCTCGCACGTCCGACGGCCGGCCGCTCACGCCAGCAGACCACCGTCGGCGACGAATTCCGCTCCCGTGCAGTACGACGAGTCGTCGCAGATCAGGAACAGGGCCACGCGCGCCATCTCGTCGGGCTGACCGATCCGACCGAGGGGAGTGCCGCCGTACATCTGCTCGAGATCGACGTCCTCGTACCCCCAGCCAAGCGCCGTGTCGACACCGCCGGGATGAAGCGAGTTCACGCGAATGCCGAGAGAGCCGAGCTCCTGCGCAGCGGTGCGCGTCAGGCCGCGGACCGCAAACTTACTCGAGACGTAGCCGATCCCCTTGGCGAAGCCCTTGAAACCGGCCGTCGAGGACACGTTCACGATGGCGCCGGCGCCGGCCGCGCGCATGCCGGGCAGCACCGCCTTCATGCCGAGGAAGCAGCCGACCTGGTTGACGTCGATCACCTGCCGGTACTCCTCGAGCGTCATCTCCTCCATGGGCTTGTAGACCATGATGCCGGCGTTGTTGACCAGCGCGTCGACGCGTCCGTAACGG
>JABSQW010000222.1 GCA_013215605.1 Myxococcales bacterium | reverse complement strand
GGGAGCTTCGGAAAGGGCAGACGGCTTGATCTATACTAGCTCGTGAAACTTCGCGTCCCGGCTGGATGTTTCGGAGTTCCCGGCGGTCGGTGGCGTGCCATTGCAGCGTGTGGTTTCGCACGGCCAGGAGAACGCCATGCTCGATATCTTGATTCATGGTGGAACCGTCGTCGATGGAACCGGCGCGCCGGGTCGCTCGGCTGATATCGGACTGCGCGACGGTCGCATCGCGGTGGTCGGCAAGACCGAGGAGCAGGCGAAGGAGACGATCGACGTCAAGGGCAGGATCGTCGCGCCGGGCTTCGTCGACATCCACACCCACTACGACGCCCAGGTATTCTGGGACGGCACGCTCTCGCCGTCGTCCTACCACGGCGTCACGAGTGTCGCGGCGGGCAACTGCGGCTTCAGCATCGCGCCGCTCGGGCCCGGTGCCGGCGAGTATCTCATGCACATGCTCGCGCGCGTGGAGGGGATGCCCCTCGAGTCGCTCAGAGAGGGTGTGCCCTGGAGCTGGACATCGTTCGGCGAGTACCTCGACCTGATCGACGGCACCCTCGCGGTGAACGCTGGTTTCATGGTGGGTCACTCCGCGCTGCGCCGCGTGGTGATGGGCGAGCGAGCCGTGGGCCACGAAGCCACGCCCGACGAGCTGAAGGGCATGGAGCGCCTCCTCGCGGAGTCGCTCGAAGGGGGCGGTCTCGGCTTCTCGTCGACGATCGCCTCCACGCACAACGATGGCGATGGGAATCCGGTGCCGTCGCGTCACGCGAGCCGCGAAGAACTCGTCGCGCTGGCGAGGGTCGTCCGCGACTTTCCGGGCACCACGCTCGAGTTCTTGCCGGGTGTCACGCTGTTCACCGAGAAGGAGAAGTCGCTCATGACCGACCTCTCCCTCGCAGCGAACCGGCCACTCAACTGGAATCTCCTCGCACCGTCCTCACAGAGCCCCGGGACCCCCGAGAAGCAGCTCTCCGCGACGGACTACGCGCGCGAGCGAGGCGCCGAGGTGCTGGCACTGACCGTGCCGCAGTCGCCAACCGTCCGCATCAATCTGGCGACCGGCTTCGTGTTCGACGCGCTGCCGGGCTGGGCCGATTTGTTCCGGTTGTCGATCGACGACCGCAAGAAGGCCCTCGAGGATCCCGAGTACCGCGAGAAGCTCGACCGCGGCGCCCACTCCGAAGAAGCGGGCATGCTCCGCGGCCTCGCCAACTGGGGGAACATGCTGGTCGACCAGATCGCCGATCCCGACAACGAGTCGCTGCGGGGACGCCGCATCGCGGAGATCGCGGAAGAGCAGGGCAAGACCACGTTCGACGCGATGCTCGATCTGGCGGTCTCGGAGGATCTCAAGACAAGCTTCTGCCCTGGCGGTGGTGGCGGCGGCGACGACGACGCCACCTGGAAGCTCCGCGGCGAGGCGTGGCACGACGACCGCACGATCATCGGCGCGTCCGACGCCGGCGCGCACCTCGACATGATCGACACGTTCGCGTTCTCGACCCAGGTTCTGGGCAACGGCGTTCGCGAGCGCGGCGTGATCAGTCTCGAAGAGGCCGTGCGCCAGCTCGCCGACGTACCGGCGCGCCTCTACGGCATGCGCGAGCGCGGCCAGCTGCAGGAGGGTTGGCACGGCGATGTCGTGGTGTTCGACAAGGACACCGTCGCCACCGGGCCGACCTACACCCGCAACGACCTCCCGACCGGCGCCGGTCGCCTCTACGCAGACGCCGTTGGCATCGACCACGTTTTCTGCAACGGCGTCGAGATCGTGCGCCACAATGAAACCACTGGCGCTCTGCCGGGCACGGTCTTCCGCTCGGGTCGGGACCTCGACACGGTGGAGGTTCCCGGCGGATCGAAGTAGGCGGCGCTTCGAGCGGTTGCTCCGCTCGCCCGACAGCGGGGGCTCTGAACCCGACGACGGCGGCGACGCCGCGTCGGCGGCGCGCATGCCGTCCGTCCGACCTGCATACGCCGAACGCCGACGTCAGCGTGCAACACCGTCCCACAGGAGAGCACATGGGCCCCCTCAAAGGCTTCACAATTCTCGAGTTCGCCGGGATCGGTCCCGGCCCCTTCGCCGCCATGGTCCTCGCCGACCTCGGTGCCGAGGTGATCCGCATCGATCGCACCGAGGCGGTCAGAAACGTCGTCGGCGGGTCGGTGTCGAAGGACATCATGAACCGCGGGCGCCGCAGTCTCGCAGTGGACCTGAAGAGCCCCGAAGGTCTGGAGACCGTCTTGAAGCTGGTCGAGCAGGCCGACGGGCTCATCGAGGGCTTCCGCCCGGGCGTGATGGAACGCCTCGGCCTCGGACCGCAGGTGTGTCTCGGTCGCAACACGAAGCTCGTCTTCGGTCGGATGACGGGCTGGGGACAGGACGGACCCTTGGCGAAGGCCGCCGGCCACGACATCAACTACATCGCACTCGCGGGCGCCCTCGATCCCATCGGTCGCAAGGGACAGGCGCCCGTACCGCCGCTCAACCTCGTCGGCGACTTCGGCGGTGGCGGCATGCTGCTCGTGGTCGGCATGCTGGCGGCGCTGCTCGAAGCCGGGAAGTCGGGTGAGGGCCAGGTGGTCGACGCCGCGATGGTCGACGGCGCCGCATTGCTCATGACGTTCTTCTTCGGCCTGCGCGAGATGGGCGCGTGGCACGAGGAGCGCGGCACGAACATCCTCGACACCGGTGCGCACTTCTACGACGCCTACGAGACCTCCGACGGCCTCTACGTCTCGCTCGGCTCGATCGAGCCGCAGTTCTACTCGGAGCTCATCAAGCTCGCCGGTCTCGAGGGCGAGGATCTCCCCGGCCAGATGAGTCGCGACGATTGGCCGATGATGAAAGAGCGAATCGAAAAGATCATGAAGACGAAGACGCGCGCGGAATGGTGCGAGATCATGGAGGGCACCGACGTGTGCTTCGCGCCCGTCCTCACGATGACCGAAGCGCCCGAGCATCCGCACAACAAGTCGCGGGGTACGTTCGTCGAGCACGGGGGCGTCCTCCAGCCCGGTCCAGCGCCTCGCTTCAGCCGAACGCCCGGCGCGATCGAGCGCGCGGCGTCGATGCCGGGTCAGCACACCGACGACGTGCTCGCGCGCTTCGGCTTTGCGGCGGACGAGATCGCAAGGCTGCGCGAGGCGAAGGCGATCGCGTAGGCGACCGCCCGACTCTGGCAACCGAGCACGGTTCCGGCCTCCGATGTCCGCTCTTCGATCGATCCGATCTGCGGTTCGCGACGCGGCAGAACTCGCGTTGCTCGTCGCCGCCACGCTCACCGCCATCGAATTCGCCGCCCTCGACCGGAGCTTCTTCGTGCCGACGGAAACCGTGGCCCGAGCGGGCGCGGTCGCGGCGATTCTCGGGAAGAACGTCGCTCTGCTGCTGCCCGGGCTCATCGCCGCGGCCGGCGCTCGGGTCGCACCGCGGGTTTCCCGCGTGGCATCGTGGTCCTGGACGCTGGCAGTGGCCACGTGGGTCTCTTCCGACGCCATCGTGCGTGCATCGACGGGCAATGACCTCGGGTTCTATCTCTCGAGCGCGTTCGAGCCCGAGGCCTGGCGGTTCGCTGGGGGAACCGAGGGAATCTCGACCGTGCTCGACGGCCGCGGCTGGCAGATTGCGGCGGCCATCGCGCTCCCCACCGCCGCGCTCGCGGCGCAAAGTCGGCTGCGTTCGAGGCGGTCGGTCGAGGCTCGCTCGGCGTGGGCGTGGCTGGGACTGATGGCCGCATTCGCGACCGCCGGGCCGGCGGTCCAGCGAACGCTGCCCTACTCCGAGCAGTTCGCGCTCCTCAGCCGCGAAATGGTGTGGGAGTGGAACGTCGGCTTCACCGCACGCGCGAAGGAAGTCGAGGACCTCGACGAAGCTCTGCAGGCGCTCTACGCACGACACTACGATCGCGTGTCGGCTTCACCCAGGGAGGCAGCCGTCGAACTCGATCTTCCGGAGGATTCGCCCGACGTCGCAATCGTCATCGTCGACAGCCTGCGCAGTACCATGCTCACGCCGGAGAGAATGCCAAGACTCAGCGAGCTCGCGAACCGCGGTGTGCGTTTCGACGCGATGTTCTCGGCCGGAAACCGCACGCCGACCTCGTTGTACGGGCTGATCTACGGTCGCTCCGCGATCTTTACGCCCCTCAGTCGCCCCAAGGAACACGCCGTTCCATGGGCGGCTGCGATGAAGCGCGCTGGCTACGAACTGTGGTTCATTCAAGCGGCGAAGATGTGGTATCAGATCGCTCCGATCGTGCGAGCCGCTGACTTCCGAATCCACCCCGAGATCGTCGGCAAGAGCTGGAAGCGCGACAGCCGCGCCGTCCGGCGGATTCGCGCGCTCTTGAATCGCCCAACCCCCACCATCCTGATGGCCCTCCTCGTGTCAGCCCACCATCCCTATTCTTTTCCGGCGCGTTTCAAGGCTGTCGTCCCGTCCGACGATCCCGTCGCGGTGGCGAACGGGGAGATCCCGGTCGGTTGTCGATTCGAGCAGTTCCGGGGGAAGGTTCGAGCACCGCAGAGTCGCGGATGCCGCAAGTATGTCGGCTACTACCGCGGAGTGCGTTATCTGGACGGCCTGATCGCCGATCTGGTGGACAGCATCGACCTGAAGAAGACGTTCTTGCTGGTCACGGGCGACCACGGCCATTCCTTTGGCGAGGACGGCGGGTTCTTTCACGGCGGTCGCCTTTCGGACTCCCAGGTGCGCGTGCCCGCCATCCTCCTCGGTCCCGGGCTTCCAGAGAATCGCATCATCGACTACCCGACGAGTCTCGCCGACACGATGGCCAGCATCTTCGCCCTTCTCGGTGTATCCGACGCCGGTTCGCTGACGCCCGGTCGATCCTGGTTCATTCCTTCACCTCGGGCCGAGCGTTCGGTGTCGATCGCCCGGACCTCGAGCGCCAGCCCACTCCATACCCTGGCGCTCGTGGGCGAAGAACACCGCTACGCGCTCAAGATCGACAGGAATCGCCCCGAGGTGAATTTCGTCGCGAAGATCGACGGTCTCGAGCGGAGCGGCAAGCCGCTGCTCGAGGGCGAATACGCCCGGGTGATCGACTGGTTCAACGCCTTTCTTCGGCGCGAGCGGGGACCCTGAGAGGCCTCCGTCAGTCGGGGGCCACGAGACCCGGAGGCGGCGACGTGGGCTCGTCAGAAGCTGTACTTTGCCCGCGCGAAGATCCGGTCGTTGCGCCCCCAGGCGTTGAGCGGAAGCGCGTCGCCTTCGAGGTAGAAGAGGATTCCCGCACCGACGACCATGGCGTCGATGACGTCGTAGTCGGCCGAGAGGCGGATGAGGCCGCCATCCTGGGCCTTCCAGCCGAACATCACGCCAACCACGGTGGTGTGGACGGTGTTGTTGAGCCAGTCCCCGGTCCAGCGCAGCACGATCTCCTGGGTGTTGCTGTCGGTGACGTCGGGTAGGAACTCGAGAGCGGGCTGGTGGTCGAGGATGTGTCGCGTCACGACCTCGAGGGCAATCGAGTTGTCGACGAAGCCGTAGTACTCCACGCCGAGGAGCGCGTCGATGCGGTCCTTGGTCTCCGCGGTGTTCGCGAACGCCAGGTCGCCGAAGTAGGCGAACTCGGCCTTGAAGAGCCAGTTGCCCTCGGTGACGTTGCCCCCCGCACCGGCCATCCAGATGCGCTGGTGTTCGAGGCGAAAGCCCAGGGGATTGCTGGGATCGATCACTGCGTGGGGCGTGTCGTTGAAGATACGCGCGGCGTGGAAGGACACGTCCCAGCCGGAGTAGATGCCCGTGAGGGATCCCGCCCACTCGGTGTTCGACGCAGAAGCCGTGGGCTTCACCTCCATGAGGGGCGCGGGACCGATGAAGAAGTCGCTGCCGAACGGCGGGTTCTTGTCGAAGCGCAGCTCGGGAATCGCGATGCCCGTGAGAGCCCAGTTTCCGAAGTAGTAGTCGCCCCGGATCATCGTGGTGGCGAGTCGCAGATCCTCGATGTCGACGCGGCCGGGCTCGCGGCTGTCGAGGGCGTTCAGCACATCGAGAACGCGGATGGTGTCCGAGCGCCCCCAGATGACGATCTGTCGGCCGATCTTGATGTCGAAGTCTTCGAACAGTTCGCCGTGGACGTAGACCTCGGTGAGGTCGACCTCCCATTCGTACTCGTCGAGCACCTGCTCGCTGAAATCGTCGCGGCCTCGGATGGCGTAGATGGGATCACCGAAGCCATAGCCGGCGATGCGCACCTCGAAGTCCTGGGGGAGGTTGAAGTCGAGCTGCAGGTTCAGGCGATTGCGCAGCCGCGAGACGCCCGTGTAGCTCGTGCCCGAGCTCGAGTGGTGCGGCAGGTAGTTGATGGAGGTGGTGAACTCGTAGCTGCCGTCGAGGTCGAAGAATGGCTTCGCATCGGCATCGGGGGCGGCGTCTGGACCCTCGGGAGCGCCGTCCACCTGGAACTCCTCGGGAACCTCGTCCTCGAAGCCCCCGAGGACGTCCTCGAGGTCGTCCTGCGCCGACGCCCCCGGTCCGAGGGCGAGCCCGAACGCGAAGAGCGCAACGGCGAGAGTCCGCGCAGCGGGAAACACCGCGGCGTCAGAGGCCCTTTTCGAGCTGGCGCGTGGTGAATTGGCTTTCGGCGAGGTCCTGGTTGAAGCGGACGTTGCTCGAAGTGAGGACCGTCTTGTGCAGGGTCTTCTTGCCCTTCTTGAGCGTCATGTGCATCTCGGTGGCCACCCAGATGTCGTCGATCTCTTCGAGGGTCTCCACCTCGAAGTACTTGAGGCGTTTGCCCTTCTTCACCCAGTTGACCGATCGGATCACCACGTAGTTGTCCATGCGGATGAACACCACCGACTTCGTGTAGCCCGTCTCGTCGATCTCCTTCTCGTTGTTCGGGATGGACTCGACCTGCCAAACGGGGACGCCGTCGACCTCCGTCTCCTTCATGAGCGTGTAGTCGTAGTTGTCGAGATTGCGTTCGGTCATGTCCGCGTAGCTGAAGTCGGAGCCCATGAAGCTGCCGCTCTTGTCACTCGAGGCGATGCGCTTGACCTTCTTCAGCGCCGGAAGATACAGCCACTGGTCGTCGTCGGCGTCGTCGTCGTCGTAGTCGTACGTGAGGAATCCCGTGTCCTTCACGTCGGCGGGCGTCAGGAAGAACATGATCGACTGCTTGTCCTCGCCCTTGTCCTTGCCGAACGATCGGATGCTGCGCTTGCGCTGGTTGCCGTTCTTGTCGATCAGGATCATTTCCAGGTCCTGGATGCTGTTGTCGCCATCGTCGCGGGCGTCGACCCGCTCCATGATCTCTCGACCGCTGAGGGCTTCCGCCGCCGCCTCCGCTGCAGCGAAGAACGCGGCGACGCAGAGGAGAGGGGCCACAACGAGGCTCCAGGGAACGCGAATCCGGTTCATCTCGAAACTCCAGTCGATGTCCGATCGGGACCGGACTCCGGGGTCGTGGGCGCGCGAGGGTTCAGGGCTCAGGTGCCTGCGTCTTCCGGCGAACTCGGCTGCGGGTGGCCGCACAGCAGGACCATCAGCGCCGGAGCGAGCAGGACGTCCGCGAGGAACGCCGTCAGGATAGTGAATCCTGTGACGAGACCGAAAGTCACCAGATTGCCCTGATCCCCAGGGTCTAGCTGCCTGCGCTCTTCGGCGGAGCACTTCGCCACATTCGGCAAGGGCGACGGCTCCGGGTCAACCAGGAGCGCCACGACGTGTGCCTCGTGCGGCACGGGACTTGCTGTTTCTCGGGTCAAACCAAGCCGCCTTGGGAGGAGTCCAACGAGATGACCTCGAATGTGCCTCTGCCTTCGACGTTCGTCGAGGTGCTGCATCGCCAGGCGCAGCGGACACCAGACGCCTACGCCTACACCTTCCTACGTGACGGAGAGAGCGACGAGGTCACACTCACCTTTGGAGAGCTGGACCGCATGGC
>JABSQW010000221.1 GCA_013215605.1 Myxococcales bacterium | reverse complement strand
AGCGGCATCCGCATCGGCCCCACGGCCCCTATGCGGCCCTGGATTCCCGGCTGGCGAAGAGCCCCGGAGGTAGAGCACCAGACTCTTGGTCTGATGATCCCCCACCCCCCTTTTCCTCAGCGGGTCCATCGTCTAGCAACCCACACGATTCTGCTCATCCGAAGAGCTTCTGGGGCCCCAAGAAGCCCCGTATGCGGTCACCGGTTCCTGGTTGACAGAATCTCTAGGATGGACCTTGCGGAAACGCAGCTTGAACTTCCTATCTACCCTCGACCAGGAGCAGCGCGTGGCCAAGGACGATCAGTCGAGCAGCAAGGGACTCTCACGGAGCTGGGCGATCCTCGGAATCGTCTACGCGGCCTTCTTCTACTGGTACACCTCCTTCGGTGGCCCGCTCACCGACGAAGAGATCGCACACTTCACCAAGGTGCTCGCCAGCGCACCGGACATGAGTGCCCACAGTGAGCGATGGATCCACTTCATGGAGAGCGACACCGGCGACGACTTTGCCATGTGGAATGCGGTCGATCTATTCGACACGCCCAGACAGGTGGAGGGGGTCGAGCCTGGTGAGACTTCGGAAGACGTCGTCAACCGCTACTCGGAACCGTTCTTTGCCAGAGCATTGAGGCGTGCGTCCCATCCGGTCATGGGGGGCGCCGCCGCCAACACCGCAATCGACATCTGGGGAATCGAGGGCGGCGCAGATTGGGACATGGGTCTCTTGGTTCGCTACCGAAGCCGACGGGACATCATGGAGATGATCGAAGAGCTGTCGAGGTCCGGCTCCGAGATTCACTCGTTCAAGGTGGCCGCGGTCGAGAAGACGATCGCGTTTCCCTTGGACCCCTGGGCTCAAGCGGGAGACCCCCGCCTCTTGCTGGCCATGATCTTCACTCTGTTGGGACTGGCTTCGCAGCTGCGCCACAACGCGCGAACTCAGGCGCCAGACTTCGTCTAAGCCACTGGGTGCCAGGAGCCCTCACGCTCATCGACTGCGAGATCGCGAACCGAGGATCCCGAGACATGAAGCTCAGCCATCGCGTGGTGGCGGCCCTGTGCGCCACTTCCATCATCGCGGCGTCCCCGCTCGCGAAAACTGCAGTTCGTTCAGCCCGCGCAGCGGAGGCAGCGACGGAAGACCAACTGCTCTGGGGCGATACGCACCTCCACTCCTCGAACTCCACGGATGCCTACCTCTTCGGCAACAGGACGGCCGACCCCGAAACCGCCTATCGCTTCGCCAAGGGGCTGCCGGTCGTCCATCCCGGCAACCGCGCCCGAGTGCAGCTCGATACGCCGCTCGACTTCCTGGTGATCGCTGACCATGCAGAGGGCCTGGGTGCCCTGCGGTATGCGATGGAGCGCGGTGTGCCGAGTGAAGAGCTCGGCTTCTTCGCCCGACTGGCGGCACCCGTCGTCCTGTGGTGGTTACGCGGGAAGCTCGAGAACGGCGAGGGGCTCTCGATCATGCAGCAGGTCTTGACGGCCCAAGAGGATGTCCGGTCCGCGGCTGAGACTCCTCGCGACATGGCGCCTCCAGGTGGCGCAGCCATGGCGCGAACGACCTGGAACGAGGCGATCCTGCTCGCCGATCAGCACAACGTGCCAGGCCGGTTCACCACGCTGATCGGGTGGGAGTGGAGCTCGAGGCCCGGTGGCGCCACCCTGCATCGCGTCGTGTTTACCAGTGCCGACGCCAGCGTGGCGAAGAACTTCATGCCCTTTGGCTCGGACCAGAGCAACTATCCCGAAGATCTGTGGACATGGCTCGACGAAACGGCTGCGGCGACGGGCGCGGACTTCGTGGCGATCCCCCACAACTCGAACCTCTCGAAGGGCTTCATGTTTCCGGCCGAGGAGCGGCTGCGGGGAACGCCGATCGATGCGGCCTGGGCAGAGCAGCGCGCCAAGTGGGAAACCGTCGTCGAGGCGACCCAGATCAAGGGCGATTCGGAGACCCATCCGACCCTGTCACCGGAAGACCCCTTCGCCGATTTCGAAGAGTTCCCCTTCTATTCGGAACCCAATCCTCCCGCCTACGATCCGAAACCGGCGGACTACGTTCGTTCGGGGCTGCTCGCCGGGCTCGCGATCGAGGAGCGCATCGGCTTCAACCCATATCGCTTCGGTTTGATCGGGTCGACGGATTCACACAGCGGCGTTTCCAGTGCCGAGGAGCCGAATTTCTGGGGCAAGTTCGCGATGGACTCGACCCCCGAGAGCAAGCCAAACCTGAACGGTGCGCCGGAGAACGGCCCGAATGGCTGGACGATGTCGGCTTCGGGCCTAGCGGCGGTCTGGGCGGAAGAAAATACGCGCGAGGCGATCCTGGCTGCGTTCAAACGGCGCGAGGTGTACGCGACGACCGGAACGCGGATCCGGGTTCGCGTCTACGGCGGAGCGGGAATCGAGCCAGGCGACGAGCTCGCCACGGACATCGCCGCCGTCGGCAAGGCGGGCGGCGTTCCGATGGGCGGCGAGCTTCGCTCACTCACGAGCGCGCCTGGCTTCTTGATCCACGCGGCCATGGATCCGATGAGCGCGCACCTCGATCGCGTTCAGATGGTGAAGGGATGGATCGAGGGCGGGCCTCTACGCGAGCGTGTCTATGACGTGGCCTGGGCTGGGCAAGCTGAAGGCAAGCGCAAGCCGGATGCGCAGGGACGTGTGCCTCGCGTACCCGATACGGTCGACCCCACCTCCGCGACGTACACGAATAAGCACGGGAGTGCGACGTTGTCCGCGGTGTGGACCGATCCGGATTTCGATCCGAGCGTACGAGCCTTCTACTATGTGCGCGTGCTCGAGGTCCCGACACCCCGACACAGCTTGCGCGACGCTGTGGCCCTCGGAATCGATCCCGCCGAAACGGGCCGCGCGCTGTCGATTCAAGAGCGCGCATACACGTCGCCGATCTACTATCGGCCGTAGACCGCTTCTTGAAGTGGGACGATGAGTAGATAGGAAGTTCAAGCTGCGTTTCTGCAAGTTCCTATCCTAGAGGTTCTGTCAATTAGGAACCCAATACGGGGAAGCATATGATCGAGCGGGTGCGCTCAGGCCGCACGCCGTTTCGAACGCATGATGGAGTAAGCAGACTGATGACGGAACCGGTCTCGACCACGTCGGATCATT
>JABSQW010000220.1 GCA_013215605.1 Myxococcales bacterium | reverse complement strand
TACAGCGCAAACTGTTCGCACTCGAGTCGGAGCTCGGTGTGGGCATCGTGTTCTGGAACCAGATCGTAGGCTGGGTTTCCAACCTCGCGGACTACGCGGAGCGGGTGGGCAACCGACTGCGTCTGCTCATCGCCAACTAATTTGCCACGAGGTATCGCGGACGGGCTTTCGTGCGCGGCCCACGATTCAGAGCGCGTCCAGGATCGCCTCGGCGCTACTCACCTCGAACTTCATCGGTTCCTCGACGGCGAGCTTCGTGACCACACCGTCCTCTACGATCGCGGCGAAGCGCTGAGCGCGGACGCCAAAGCCTATCCCCGAACCGTCGAAGTCGAGGCCGAGCGCCTTCGAGAGGTCGGCGTTGCCGTCGGCGATCAGACGCACCTTGTCGCCAGCGCCGCGATCGTTCCCCCAGGCGTCCATCACGAACGCGTCGTTGACCGACATGCAGATGATGTCGTCGACGCCCTTGGCTCGGATCGCGTCCGCGTTCTCGATGAACCCCGGCAGATGCTGGTTCGAGCACGTAGGAGTGAACGCACCCGGTACGGCGAACAGGACGACCTTCTTGCCGCCGAACAGCTCTTCAGTGGTGAGGTCTTGCATGTCCGTGGCCTTGACCTTGACGGACGGGATCTTCTCCCCCTCTTTGATCGGCACGATGTCTCTCCTTTTTTCGTCTCGAGTGGTTGGTGTGAACCGATTACGCGAGGTCAGCCGCCAACGAAGCGCGCGCCCGGCCCTCGATTGCGGTCGAGCTCGTGTAGTTCGGGTGTTCGACGCGGAGACTGACTGACGCGGTGGAGTCGCGAAATCGAGCGGCAAGCTCCGGCCCGAGAGCGAACCGGACGTATTGGACGGCGGAGATGCGATCCTCCTCGAACTGCTTCTCGTCGAAGGTCGCTTGGATCGTCTCGTCTCCGATGTCCATGAAGACGTGCTCATCGATCCCCACGAGACGATCGAGCTCGGAGCGGACTCGCGAACGGTCGGGGATCTCGATCATGAGCGTCGCCGACAACTCGTCATCACCGGGGACGAGCTCGTTGTAGACCGCTACCTCCGCCGCGATGGCCTCCTCGGAGACGGTCCGCTCGGCGCGGGTCATCTCCTGGATCTGGAAGATCACGGTATCGCGGTTCTCGAAGATGAAGCACAGGTTCTCGCCCACGTGGATCCGGCGCGGACGTTTCCGCTCGATCATCGTCTGCACGAAATCCGCGCGCACCTTCTCGTACGCCGTCAGATCGAGAATCTCGCTGGGCTCTACCTTCTGCATTCAGTCGGTCTCCCGTCCCGGATGATCGAATCAGCCGTCGAAGCCGTAAGCGTCGCGAAGCAGCACGATCGGATGAACGGCGTCGCGACCGGTCCGCTCCTTGATGCGCAGCGCCGACAGCGGGCAGTCCGTCGCGACGTGATCCGGGTCCGCCTGCTCGATCGAGCTCATGAGATTGGCACAGACCTTCAAGCTCTCGTCGTAGTGGCGGGCCTTCATGCCCCACGTGCCGTCCACCCCCGAGCACGCCTCCACCATGACCACCTCGTCAGCGACGAGACCGAGAATCTGCTTCGATCGAAATCCGATGCTCTGCGCTTTCAGATGGCACGGCAGGTGATACGCGACACGTCCCATCTTTCGCTTGAATGCGCGGTCGAGCTGGTTCGCGACGGCAACCTTGTAAACGTACTCTCCGAGGTCGAGCGTGTTCTCTGCGACGAGTCGCGCGTCGTCGGTATCGAGCAGCTCTGGAAACTCGTTCTTGAGCTGGTACGAACACGTCGGACCAGGGACGACGACCTGCAAGCCGTCGCGCACCCGGGGAGCCAGTCCCGCGACCACCTTCTCCGCGTTTCGACGCGCGTTTCCGAGATCCCCTCCGTGGAGGAACGGAGCGCCACAGCACGCCTCGTACCCGGCTTCGACGGCAATGCCGTTGTGCTCGAGCACCTCGACCGCTGCAGACGCGGTGTGAGCCTCGCTGTACTCGACGAAGCAGGTGCTGAAGAGGATGACCCGACGCTCTTCACTCCCGGTGTCACCGCGCTTCGAGAGCTGTTTCGAGAACGGCCGCTTCTCGTAGCTGGGCATGATCCAGCGGCGATCGATGCCGATCGTTTTCTCCATCAGCAGGCGCACCGCGCGGTTCTTGAACGCGGCGTTCGTGAGGGATGCCGTCCTACACGCGACCTCACCCAGCAGGTCCTGCCGCGAGCCCATTCGCTCGGCGAGTGGAATTCCTTCCTCCTTCGCCTGGACGAGCTTCGCGCGCGCCATCAGCTTGGGAAAGTCGATCTCCCACTCGTGGGGAGGGTGGTAGGGGCAGTGGTTGTAACAGAGCTTGCACTGGTAGCAGAGGTCGATCACCTCACGGGTCTCGGCGGTGGTCAGCTCCGACGCTTCCTGTTCGTGGCGATCGATCGACTCGAAGAGCGAGGGGAACGATGGGCACAGCGGCAGACAGCGCCGGCAGTCGTGACACTTCTCGAAGACCCGCGTGAGCTCCTGATCGAGGCTCTCGCGGTCGAGGAATTCTGCGTCTCTCAGACTTGCGTTCTTCAACGGAAGGACCTGTCGCCCGGTGCGCGTTGGATCGGGAAACGGGACGGCCTGTGGCTCGAATGACCGAGCGGGGCCGCGCTGCGACCCCGCTCGGTTCGACTGTGTCCGTGCCCGACGGGTGCGACCGCGCGGCCGCACCGGAAAGTCAAACGTTATAGGGTCTCGAGACCGTCCAGCGCCTTCTGGAAGCGCCCGGCGTGGGACTTCTCGGCCTTGGCGAGCGTCTCGAACCACTCCGCGATGTCGCTGAAGCCCTCGTCACGCGCGGTCTTGGCCATACCCGGGTACATCTCGGTGTACTCGTAGGTCTCGCCCGCGACAGCAGCGCCGAGGTTCAGGTCCGTGTTGCCGATCGGCTTGTCGGTCGCAGGATCGCCTACCCGCTTCAAGTAATCGAGATGGCCGTGCGCGTGGCCGGTCTCGGCTTCGGCGGTGTCGCGGAAAAGGCCGCCGACGTCCGGGTAGCCCTCGATGTCCGCCTGCTTGGCGAAGTACAGGTAGCGGCGGTTCGCCTGGGACTCGCCCGCAAAGGCGCCCTTCAGGTTGTCGTGCGTCTGGGTTCCCTTCAAGTCAGCCATGTCTTCCCTCCTGCTCTCTGGATCTCGTTGGTTCGTGGTTCGATCGTTGCATCGTTGACGACCTCTGGATGCGAGTTCCCGGTACCTCGCACTGCCCACACAGGCCGAAGAAAGAGATGCTCACGCGTCGCGCGCGGAGTCCGTGCCGGCCCTCGAGGCCCTTCGAGAGCCCACGCGGCATCGGGATGTCGACGTCGACGATCTCGCCGCAGCGCTCGCAGTTGAAGTGGTGGTGGGCGTCGAGATTCGCGTCGTAGCGCGCGACTCCGCCCGCACACGCCACCTCGTCCACCATGCCTTCTGCGACGAGGATGTCGAGGTTCCGATACACCGTGCCGAGGGAAAGTGCGGGCATGTCGAGGACGAGCCCCGCGTGAACCTGCGCCGCCGTCGGGTGAGAGTCGGTCGACTGAAGCCACGCGAGGATCCGGTCCCGTTGCCGGGAGCGGTGTCGGCGCGGGGTTCGGGCTCGATCGGGGGAGGCCAGATTCACGGGCGTCACGTTACGCTCGGCGCGGTCCCCAGGGCAAGACAATAACGCGAAGGTTTCTCAATTTGAGAATGGTGTGTGTGGGTTCGCGCCCGGCGCGGAAGCCGTCAGGGCACTCGCGCTACGGCTCGCGTGAGCGGGACACCACCTCGTCGGCGAATGCCCCGGCGTGACGCAGGAACTCCGCCCGCGTGTCCACCGGGAACGCCACCGCGACGTGGGTCACACCGATCTCGCGCATCTCCGCGATCTCGTCGAGCTTCGCCTCCGCGTCGAACTTTGCGGTGCCGTACATGCCGCCGCTGAGCGACATGAAGACGAGGTCGCGCGGTACGGCCCGCCCGCGCTCGTCCGCGTACTCGCGCATGTAGTCGATGCTCTTGCGCAGATCGTCGAGGTTCTCGAGAGCTGGGGTGCCGCGGCGCTTCGCGAGCTTCGCGGGATTCGGGATGGGC
>JABSQW010000219.1 GCA_013215605.1 Myxococcales bacterium | reverse complement strand
TCGCCTCGTGAAATCACGCGCAAGAGAACCTCCCGCGGGTCGCCCCGCTCGACTGGGAGGCCAGCCTGCCACGCAACGGCAACGGACCGCAAGAACCCCGCGCCGCGCGCCGTTCGATGCGCGGCACCAGCCATCGATCCGTCGGCAATCGCCCGATAGACGAGGGTCTTCCAGTCGGCGATCACGGGAATCGCTTCGGGAGTCATCTGCTGGACCATCAACACCGCCACGAGCTCCTCCTGCGGATCCACCCAGAAGAAGGTCCCGGCGGCTCCGCCCCAGCCGTACTGGCCGACGGACCCGAGCACGGCGCCCGGCGCAACGTCTTCGACCACCGAGACACCGAGGCCGAACCCCTGCCCGGCGAACCCGCCGCGCAGGAACGGAACGTCTCGCTCGGCGTCGCTCAGGTGGCGCGGCGCCACTGCTCCTCGGGCATCTCGACCACGGAATGCGCGGGACCCGAAATGCCGGCGGCCTCGCCTTCACCACCGTGGTGCTCTGGGGTCTGCTCCCGGTCGCGCGGAGACTGGCGAAATCCCGCTAGAAGGGGTGCGCGTAGAGCACCTGGTGGCTGGGCAGGTCGCCGAGTTCGAACGTATCGTCGTAGATGTATTCGTGCCCGCTGTAGCTGATCTTCCACTCACCGTTCACCCGCTTGAACTCGTCGTGGTAGAAGGCGAGCAGCAGGTGCAGCTGGTTCATCTGCTTGAAGAGCATCGGGTTGTAGAGGCGCGAGGTCGCCTTGGCGTGGTCGGGAGCGACGAACTCGATCTCCATCGCGGTGCACTGATGGACGGTGATCACCGAGTCGCCGTCGGCAAACGGCGTGTTCTGGAGAAAGTCCATGATGGCTTTGCGGCCGTCGAGGGCGATCTGGCCGTCGAGCCAGCCGGTCTTGGCATCCTCGGTGAAGGTCTCCGCCATCTCGTCCCACTGCTTGAGGTCGAGATGCCGCATGTTCTTGTACTTGATCTGGCGGATCTGTTCGCGGTCGAAGGTCTCGCGGATCATCGTCTCGGTGTCGGGAGTGGGGGGCATGCGATGAGCTCCTCGGTGAATGCCGTCGCGCGGGCGCCGCGCATCGTAACACGGCGAATCGCCCCACCGTCTCACGACTCGTCGGGAATCCCGAAGCGCTCCTGATAGAAGCGGAAGCGCTCGCGTTCGGTAGAGCGATCGAGTCCGAACTCCTCGAGCGTGTAGCGGTGCGCACCGCGAGATCCCCTCGGCTTGTTGCGGACGTACGACTCGATCCGCTGCTGGAGCTCAGCGGGATAGCTCATCCCGAGCTGACCGTAGATCCCGCCGAGCGTCGCGACGGGATCGCCGACGAGATCGGAGAAGCTCACGTCGATGAAGCGATCGTCGGGAATCTCGCCCGCGGCACGTTGATCGACCTCGGAGCGGAACAAGAACTCCAGTCCCTTCGCCAATTCCTCGCACGAGGCCTCGAGATCCACGTTCTCGCAGCGCATCCACTTGAGCGTGCCGACCAGGCTCAGGTTCGAAGGGAGGGTCTTCAGGGGATCGCGGTGGGTGTGGACGATGCGCGCGTCGGGATACACGTCGAAGAGGGTCTTCAGCTGCTGGAGGTGACTCGGTCCCTTGAGGAGCCAGTAGTCGCCCGTTCCGCGCTGCTGCAGCGTCTGCAGGAACTGCCGGTGGAAGCGATACGCCTCGTGGTGATCCGCGCTCGCGACGTGCGCACTGTACGAAGGCACCACGTGGCAGCCGCCCCACTGGTCCGACAGAAACTCGTTCATCACGATGAAGATGCACTCGTTCGGGAGCTCGCCGGAGTTCGCGTGCATCGTCTCGTACTCGGGCTGCAGGTCGTGCCAGAACTGCTGCGTCAGATCGGCCGCGGCACGGGGCTCGTCACCCTCCAGGGCCTCGACGGGGTGGAGCATCTCCCACATCGCCGGCGCGCGACTGCGTGGGTCGCAGGCCATCAGCTCGTGGAGGATCGACGTGCCCGAGCGCGCGGTACCGGTGATGACCACCGGCGGGGCGATCGCTGCAGTGAGGATCTCGGAACGTCGCTTCCAGAGATCGACGAGCTGCAGGCGATTGCGGAGCGACCGGAGCACGTCGTGGCGCACCAGCAGCCGCCCGACGAGGTGCAGCACCGACTCGCGCTCGAGGGAGCTCATGAAGACCGCGTAGTGGCTGCGCCATTCGTCGCCTCCGAAATCGTCGAGGCCCGTCGAAGCTTTCGCCTCCGCCACCAGTTCGTCGGCATCGAGGCGGACGAGATGCTCGGCGCCACCGACGAGCTCGGCGTGGGCGTTCATCCGTGTCACCCAACGCGGGCGCTCCGGCGGTGTCCAGCGCATCTCCGCTTTCCGCTACTGGAAGCGGTTCACGGCGGCTTCGCGCCGTCTTGCCAGGCTTGCTCGGCGGGCGGCCGCCCCGACCACCGGGTGGCCGCTCGGCAGCTGCCCGCGCAGCTCCTCGAGCTTCACGACGCTCGCCACGGGCACCGGACTCGTGCGGGCCCAGACCCAGCGATAGGCGAGCATCCCGCGCTCGCGCTCTTCGGTGTCGATCCAGTTCGGCACACCGGGGTCGCGATGGGCGATGACGAGGCGCACGCGTCCGTCGTCATCGATGTGCACCTGGTGTCCGCTCAGGCTCGTCTGGCGCTCGTCGAAGTCTCCGCTCTCGAGCCACGCCATCGTGTGGAGCGCGAAGTTCCAGTACAGAGCCTCCGGCGCCTCGCACACGAGCAACAGTGCCTCGTCGTCGGCGAGCTCCCACAGACAGCTGCCGTAGAGGATGTTGTCCGCGCCACCGGGCGTGGAACCCGGCGCAGAAGCGACGTTCGGCTTCCCGCGCTTCCACGCGCCGCTCGTGTAGCGGTTCCAGAACGTCGCCGACTTCTCGACCCAGGTCGCCGAGCGATCCAGGGCGGCGGACAGAAACGCCGCATCGAGGGGCGGGCGCGGCACCCCCTCGGCGCCGACGCGTTCGATGTGGAACACCGGTGCCGAGTCGCGCTCCCAATCGCTCTGATAGATCCGCACGGTGAACAGGCGCGCCTTCGGGTGCATCGGCATCCAGTTGCCTTCGTGCTCGTCGGGTGAGATCCACAGCTCGAGTCGCCCGTCGGGCCCGACCTCGAGCGTCTGCAGGGACGTCTCGCTGTACACGCCGTATTGCTCGAACTGCATGTCCCCCTCGTGGAGACACAGGATCGCCTCGCGCATGTCCGTGACGTCGGCCCACACGCGGTAGCTGAACTCGGGATCGATGCGAGCACGCAGGTAGACGTTGTCGGGGTTGGGACCTCCCCACTGGTTGCTCGGCGTCTCGTAGCGCACGATGCTCGGAAACCGCGGGTCACCCGCCTCGAGCTCCATCTGGGTGGCGTAGCTGAGAAGCCGCGTGAGCGCGCGGAAACCCTCCGCACGACCGCGGGGATCGCCGGGAAATTCGTCGCTCAGGAGGTCCTCCCCCACCGCCTTCAAGCGGTCGCACCAGTCGCGCCACGCCTCGCCCGACATCAATCGATCCGCGTCGCTGCTCATCGGCTCCTCCTTCCGGGCATCGTCTCAGACGGGCCGGCTCGACTCAAGCCGATCGCGGTTCGCCTGCGCGAGCCGCACATCGAGGGCCGCGCGCACCCGCGCGTGCTCCTCGCCCGTCAGGCCGAACGACCACAGGAGCCCCGCCGACACCACGAGCGCGACGGCGGGAATCCCGGCAAAGAGCGCACTCAGGCCGGCCAGGGCGTCCGCCGTCTGGTCGGCGTTGGGTTCGAAACCGATCCCCTCCATCGCGACACCCACGAACGCCGTCACCGAGGCGAAGGAGACCTTGCGCGCGATGTTGATCGCGGCGTAGTGGAGCGCCTCCTTGCGTTCTCCGGATCGGTACTCGTCGTAGTCGACCACGTCCGCGAGAATGGACATGCCGAGCACCGTTCCACCCGCCGAACCGAGCCCCACCACCGTGATGCAGGCGAGCGCGTAGAGTTCGTCGCCGGTTCCGATGAAGAAGGTCGCCGCGAAACCGCCGGCCTGGACGAGCATCGTGCCGATCCACACGGTCTTCTTTCCGAATCGCCGCGCTGCGGTGACGACGACCGGTGTGCTCAGGTAGGAGCTGAGCTGGAACACCAGCAACAGGGCGGGAAAGAACTCGGCCCGGCCGATCACGTACTGGCAGACGAACGACGCGAGCAGTCCAATCGCTGCGACGGAAGTAATCTCGAAGAAGTAGATCGCGACGAGCCGCAGCAGATGGGGATTCGAGAACACGTCGCGGACCGCGTGAAGTGGATGGCGCGACCCGCGACCGGCGTGCACCGTGTTCTCGCGGACGAACCAGATTCCGACCATCTTCAGCGAAGCCGCCAGCGCCCCGCCTCCGATGAGGAGCCAGAAGGCCGTCTCCCGCGGCGACTCCGACGCCGTAAGCAGGTAGACGGATCCAATCACGCACAGCTGCCCCGCCCCACCGAACACGTGGCGGTATCCAGCGACGCGGGTGCGGTCGTGGTGGTTCATGCTGACTTCGCTCCCCAACGCCATGTAGGGCACGAACATCGCGGTCATGGCCGTCTCCCAGACCAGCACCGCGAGAAACATCCACAGGACGAGCAAATCTTGCGAGAGGCCCACGGGGGGGTTCCACATCAGGAATCCCGACAAGGCCACCGGAATCGCCGAGGCAAACACCCACGGTCTCCGGCGCCCCGCGCTCGAGCGCGTAGCGTCGGTGAGAAAACCGACGACGGGATCGGACACCGCGTCCCAAAGCCGCGTCACGAGCAGGACCCAGCCGATGGTCGCGGGCGCGACGAGCAGGACATCGACGGAGTACTTGAAGAAGTAGTTCGTGAAAAGGATCTGTGTCCACATGATGCCGATGGACGGCACCGCGTACGCGATGACCATCGGTCGCGGGAGCTTCTCCGGAATCGCCACGCTGCTCTGCCTCCCGGGGATCGATCTTCTTCCGCTCGATCCCCGAGGTCGGGATTATGAGCGGCTGCGCGGTCCGCCGGTGCGGTTCTTCTGCGACGGGCCGGCGCGGCAGGATCTCGACCGGGATCGCCGCCGTCTCGCGCAAGTCTTCCAACCACGGCGCCGAGGCCCGGCCCACGAAACGGCCCCGCACTGATGGGAGTAGCCCGGCGGAAGCGGTATAACTACCGGATCCGCCTGCGTCGCCGCAGGAACCTCGGGCGGCGGTGAACATGGTCTCCGGAACAGCTGATCCCACACCCGCACGCGCCGCTCCGGCGGCGACCTCTCAGCGCTGGATCCTCGGCTCCTGGCAAGACCTCGTATTCTTCGTCGCGACGCCGGTCTTCGTCGTCCCCCTCGTCGCGCTCGTGGGGCGCCGGTTCTCGCTGGATGAGATCAGCGCATTCGTGGTGGCTTTCGG
>JABSQW010000022.1 GCA_013215605.1 Myxococcales bacterium | reverse complement strand
GGCTACACGGTGGAGATCGCGGCGCCCCACAAGGGGCCGGTCGCGATGTCTTCGACGCTTCAGATCGTGGCGGATCGCGCGCTCCGACACACACGCGGCCCGTTCGACACGCTCATCGTTGCCGGCGGTGCGGGAACGCGCGAGGCGGTATTCGACACGACGCTCATTGGCTGGCTCGTTCGCGAAGCCCCGTCGGCGCGACGCCTCGTGTCGGTGTGCAGCGGCGCCTTCCTGCTCGCGCAAGCCGGTTTTCTCGACGGCCGCCGTGCCACGACACACTGGGCGAACTGGGAGCTGCTCGCACAGCAGTATCCGAGCATCGAGGTCGACCCCGATCCGATCTTCATCAAGGACGGCAACGTCTACACGTCGGCTGGCGTGACATCGGGAATGGACCTCGCCCTCGCGCTGGTCGAGGAGGACTGCGGTCGCGATCTCGCTCTGGCCGTGGCGCGGCATCTCGTGTTGTTCCTGAAGCGCCCCGGTGGGCAGTCCCAGTTCTCCGCGCGGCTCGCGTCGCAGCTCGCGGAGCGCGAGCCGCTGCAGGACGTTCAGGCGTGGATCGTCGAACACCCCGCGGACGACCTCAGGGTCGAGGCGCTGGCCGCGCGAGCCGGGATGAGCCCGCGCAACTTCGCGCGGGTGTTCGCCCGCGAGCTCGACACGACCCCGGCGCGATTCGTCGAGCGGGCGCGCGTCGAGGCCGCGAGGCGCCTGCTCGAGGAGACGTCGCACGGCGTCGACGAGGTCGCGGCCGATTGCGGATTCGGTAGCGCGGAGACGATGCGTCGCGCCTTCCTGCGAAGCGTGCGCGTCAGTCCCGCCGCGTATCGCAGCCGATTCCAGAACACAGAACTCGAGGAGGCCACAGCATGACGACCCCGGAAGCGAAACCGCACGTGAAGAACATCGGCATCCTGCTCTACGAGGACGCCGAGGAGCTCGACTACGTGGGACCCTGGGAGGTCTTCAAGATGGCTGCGATGCAGCTCGAAGGCCTGAACGTCTTCACGGTGGCCGAGCGCGAGGGGCCGATCCGCAGCGCGAACGGTCTGCGCGTGCTGCCCGACTACACGTTCGACGACGCCCCGCCCCTCGACGTCGTCCTCGTTCCCGGCGGTCAGGGCACGCGCACCGAGGCGAACAACCAGGTCCTCCTCGACTGGCTCGCGAAAGCCTCCGAGCCCTGCACCTGGGTGACGAGCGTCTGCACCGGCTCGATGCTCCTCCACGCGGCCGGGCCCGCGCAGGGCCGCCGCATCACCACTCACTGGGGATTCATCGACGCTCTGCGCGAGATGGCTCCCGACGCCGAGGTCGTCACCGACACGCGCTGGATCGCCGATGGCAACGTCGTCACGGCCGCGGGGGTGTCGGCTGGCATCGACATGGCACTCTGGCTCACCGGTCAGATCTGGGGCGTCGATCTCGCGAGATCGACCCAGAAGTTGATGGAGTACGACCCGGCGCCGCCCTATTCGGAGTAACTGCGGCGCGCATGTCGCGGATCACGTGCGCGACCTGGCCAGGGCGCACAGGGCAGAGAATCAGTGCGTGGCAGGCGATGGAATCGCGGATGATTCGTTGTTCTCGGCTACGAGAGCATCGAGACCTCTCATCAGTTCAAGAATCGAGTTGGCGGGAGGTTCCCATCCTGATGGCAGCATCTGCGATCGATTGAGACCATCCTCCGGGGTCAAGGCTTCCCGACGACCAGGCCTCCCGAGCTTCTCAAAGCTTGGTAGAGTGACTGCCATGGCGATCGCTTCGAAGCGCGGCAGTGCCGCGGCTGCCGCTGTGCTTCTCGCCGTCGCGCGCCTGCACGCCGCGGAGCCGACCGCGCCGCAGGACCCGGCGCCCGACGGCGAGCGCATCTATCAAACGAACTGCGCCACCTGCCACGGCAGGGACGGCACGGGGGAGCCTGGGAAGCGCCTCTACTCGATCGAGATGCCCGACTTCGCGGACTGCAGCTTCGTGACCCGCGAGCCCGACGCCGACTTCTTCGCCGTGGCTCACGAGGGCGGGCTGGTGCGCGCCTTCAGCCCGATCATGCCGGCGTACGGACAGGTTCTCGGTGAGGATGGGATCCGAGCGGCGCTCGCCTACCTGCGGCTCTTCTGCACCGATACGCGTTGGCCGCGTGGCGAACTCAACCTGCCGCGCGCGCAGTTCACTGAGAAGGCGTATCCCGAAGACGAGGCGGCGATCACCGTAGATGCGAATGCGAATCGCGAGCGCGATGTGCGCGTGAAGCTCCTCTACGAGAAGCGCATCGGGCCGAAGAGCCAAATCGAGCTCGGGTTGCCCTTCCGCGCGCGCGATCAGTCACCGGCAGGCGGCACGAGCGGGGGCGTCGGCGATGTCTCGGTGGGTGTGAAGCACGTGCTCACCCACAGCCTCGAACGCGGGAACATTCTGAGTGCGGGCGCCGAGGTGGTGTTCCCGAGCGGCGACGAGGACGATGGGCTCGGGAAGGGCACGACGGTCTTCGAGCCGTACCTCGCGGCTGCGCAGATCTTCGCCGGCGACGGCTTCCTGCAGGTTCAGCTGCTGGGAGAGATCCCGGTGGACCGCGACCGCGCCGACGTGGAGGTGCAGGGCCGCGCTGCGCTCGGCTGGAGCTTTGCACAGGACAGCGGCTTCGGTCGCGTCTTTACTCCCATGATCGAGTTCATCGGCACGGGAGGACTTCCCCGGGCCGGTGCGAATACGTTCGACGCGGACCTGGTCCCGCAGCTTCAGATGACCTTGAGCCGCCGCCAGCACCTCATGCTCAGCGCCGGCGTCCGCATCCCGCTCACCCGCACGGGCAGCCGGCCGACGCGGGTGGTCGCGTATCTCCTCTGGGACTGGTTCGACGGCGGACTCTTCGAGGGCTGGTAGCTCGTCCCCCCGTTCGGAAGAAGAGCTCGAGGTCGCTTACCCGCCATAGCCGGCTCCCGCAGGCGGTCACCGCGGGCAGTACCTGCTAGGACGCTCCGGCCTCGCACAGTGCCAGCGCGCCCGCCACGATCTGGTCCTCGCCAAGCAGGACGGCATCGGTCGCGGGACCGAGCGGAACGTAGGAATCGGCGGATCGCACGGAGCGGACCGCGACGCGCACCCCGCCTTCGACGAGTCCGGCGACGATGGCGTCAGCGACACCGCCCCCCGTGGCGCGGCACTCGTCCACGACGAGCACCCCTTCGCACTCGGCCGCGTGCTTCGCAACTCCGTCGATGTCGAGAGGGGCGAGCCAGCGCAGGTCGATCACGCGCGCTCGGACACCGTGCTCGTGGGCGAGTCGCCGAGCGGCGCGCAGACAGAAGCGCAGACCGTTCGCGTAGCTCACGAGCAGCACGTCGCGGCACTCGGAGAAGTAGACGCCGAGCTCTCCGGGGAGGAGGGCACTTCCGGGTGTCGGGTAGTCGAACAGCCAACGACCGTCGCCCGTCTCGTAGAGATCCTTCTCGTGGTAGAGGGCGATGGGTTCGAGGAAGACCACCACGCGGCCGCACTCCTTCGCCACGGCGAGAGCGCCGCGCAGCAGCCGCGCCGCGTCGTCGCCGCGGGACGGAGTCACGAGCATCAAGTCGGGGATGTCGCGAAGCGCACCAATCGAATTGTCGTTGTGGAAGTGCCCGCCGAATCCCTTCTGAAAGGCGAGGCCGGCCACGCGGACGACCATCGGATTCGAGTACTGCCCGGCGGAGAAGAACGACAGCGAGCATGCCTCCCCGCGCAGCTGGTCGAGGGCGTTGTGGAGATAGGCGAGGTATTGGATCTCGGGAACGGGAAGCAGGTCCACGAGTCCCGCGCCCTGGGCGACGCCGAGGATGCTCGTCTCGTCGAGGAGCGTATCGAAAACGCGCCCCGAGCCGAAGCGCGCCTGCAGGCCGTTCGTCACTCCGTACACGCCGCCCTTGCGGCCCACGTCTTCGCCGAAGACGAGCATCTCGGGGCGGCGAATCATCTCGTCGCTGAGTGCTGCTCCGATATAGGCGGCGAGGGTGCGGCGAGCGGGAATCGACGCCTCTTCCGGCGGGCGCCCCGACCACACGAGGCTGCGGTCGCGCGCGTCGGGTTCGGCTTCCGCGCTCGCGCGCACGAGGTTCGCGTCGTAGCGGCCGAGGGGGGACATCACCTCCGCTCGCGTCACGAGCTTGGGGCGCGTTACAACCTCGCGAGCGAGCTCGCGCGCGCGCGAGCGGATGGCAGCCACGGTCGCCGCGAGTTCGGCGGGCTTTGCCGCTCCGGTCTCGATCAGGCGTCTCGCATTTGCGAGAAGGGGGTCTCGCGCTTCGGTTTCCTCGATCTCCTCGAGGCTGTGGTACTGGGTCTCGACGTCGCTGCCCGCGTGACCGAGCAGACGCACCGTGTCGAGGTGAAGGAAGACCGGAGAACGCGACGTTCGGCACGTGTCGATCGCGTCGGCCACGGCCTCCCATACGTCGTCGATGGCCCCGGAGGCCCGCAGGTAGCGGAGGTACGGGACGTGTCCGAAGCTCTCCTCGATCCAGCGCGCGGGTGTCTCCACCGAGATCCCGATACCGTTGTCCTCGCAGACGAACAGCACGGGCACCGGACTGCCGCAGCGCTGGGCGAAACGCGCGGCGTTGATCCCCGCGAGCGACACGGCCTGGTTCGACGACGCATCGCCGAACGAGCAGACCGTGATCGCGTCGTCCGGAAGTCCGGTGTCGATGCCGAGTCGCCGCGCGCGCCCGAGCGCGAACGCGGTGCCCATCGCCTTCGGGAGATGCGATCCGACGGTGCTGGTCTGCGGGGGCACCCAGAGATCCCGGCTGCCCCACACCTTGTGGCGCCCGCCGGCGATGGGGTCGTCCGCGGAGGCGCATAGCGACAGCAGGCTGTCGAGGATCGGGTCGACATCGGGGACGAAACGGGAGCGCGCCATCATCAGCGCGCCGGAGCGGTAGTGGAGGAAGCACGGATCAGTCGGCCGTAGCAGCGCGCCGAGTGCGGCGTTCTGCTCATGGCCGGCGCTCGAGATCGTGTAGTAGGAGAGGCCCTGCTGCTTGAGCTCGCGCGCCACCACATCGAGCACGCGGCTCGCCACCTGGTCTTCGAACAAAGCAAGGGCGTCGCGAACGCACAGCCGCCCGCCCGGGCGGAGCGGCTCGTCGGATCTCTTGCGCCGCGCCGCCGGAGTCGCTTCGCGCAACAGACGGTCGAGGTTGGCCTCTATGATCTCGGCGCGGCTCTGCACCGATGCCCTCCGCCGCCGCGTCCCGACGACGCAGCTCTCCCTAGCCTATCGGCGGACCGCCTATCCGGTGCCAACGAAACTTGCGCAAAACTCGGCGAAACTCGGCGAAATCTGGGGGGCGTTGGTACTTCCCGGGCAGGGCGCATCGTATTTCGGCATTCTGCGCTCGGGAAGTACCAACGCCCCCCAGGTTTCGCCAAAGTTTCGCTGGCGGGCGGTTTGGCAGCTCAGAACAGCGAGGACTGCTCGCCGTCGCTCGGCGGAGCGCCCCGGCGGGTCTTCTTCTTCGTCACCTTGCGTTTCTTCGCCGCGTGCTTGAGCGACTTCACCGGCTTCGGGGCGAGTCGGGTGCCGCGAGCCGCCACGCCCGTGGGCTCGAGCGTCCCGAGGTCGAACTTCCCGGTCTTCGAGCGCTGCCGCAGAGCAGGCACGAAGTCCATCGAGACCATGCCCTCCGTGCCCGGCGGAATCAGCAGGTCGATCTTGCCCCGCTTGTCCTTGATGAGTTGGTACTCGCGGTTGCGGATGAACTTGTGGATGTGGATCCGCTTGCCGAACGCCATTTTCAACTTGTCGCGGTAGACCACGGTGCACTCGAAACCCTTCTCGGGGTCGAATACCGCGCAGTGGATCACTCGCCCGGGCAGCAGCACCTTCTCCGTCGGAGGCATAACGCGGAAGCTGCCGTCGTTCGAGATCGCGAGTACGAGATCGTACTCGGAAACGGAGATCTCGTAGCGGTCGCCCTTCACTGCCGATCCAAAGAAGCCCGACTCGCGGTCGTAGGCGAGCTTGATGGTCTGGCGCGCCACCGCCTTCTTGTCGATCTCGTCGAAGCCCGTCACCCGGGTGCGCCGCGGGTACTGGTCGCCGTGCTTCTCGATCAGCCCGCGGAGGTAGTCGATGGTGGTCTTCGTCAGGTGCTTGAGCTTCTTCGCGACGTGCTTGAGCTCCTTCTCGATGTCGTCGATGTCTTTGCGGTTCTTCTCGATGTCGTACGCGGAGATTCGGCGGATGCGCAGATCGAGCAGGTGCTTCACGTCCTCGTCGACCATCGGGCGGACGAACAGCGCCTCGTGCTTGCGCATGCCAGTCACGACCCCTTTGCGCACGGCCTGCTCGGTCTTGGCCGCCTCGATCCGCTTGTAGACGCGTTTCTCGACGAAGAGCTGCTCGAGGGTCAGCCAGTGCTTGCGGTCGGTGAGCTGGGAGCTCTCCCATTCGAGCTCGACCTTGATCTGCTCGAGGAGCTGCTTTGTGCAGTGGTCGAGCACCTCGCTCACCGAGAGCTCGACGGGGCGCCGGCCGTCAATCGTGACCAGGTTCGACGAGAGGCTGACAGAGCAGTCCGTGTAGGCGAAGAGCTGGGGGATGACCTCGCTCGCGTTCACGCCACGCGGCAGGACGAGCTCGATCTCGACCTTGTCGGTGGTGTAGTCGTTGATCGAAGCGACCTTCACGCGGTTCTTCTGCACCGCCGCCTCGATCGACGCGATCAGGCTTTCCGTGGTGGTGGAGTAGGGGACCTCGCGAATTACCACGGTCTTGTCGCCCACGCTCTCGATGCTTGCGCGCACAGTGACCTTGCCGAAGCCGTCCGCGTACTCGGTGACGTCCATCAGCCCGCCCTGGGGAAAGTCGGGCTCGAGATGTGGTTTCTCCCCTCCGAGAATTCCGATCTGTGCCTCCCAGAGCTCGACCAGGTTGTGGGGCAAGATGCGCGTCGCCATGCCCACCGCGATGCCCTCGGTGCCGAGCATCAACACCACGGGAAGCTTCGCGGGCAGAAACACGGGCTCGCGGGTGCGCCCGTCGTAGCTGTCGACGAACTCCGTGAGCGGCATGTTGAACATCGTGTCGAGCGCCAGCGGCGTGAGGCGACACTCGATGTAGCGCGCGGCCGCCGCCGGGTGGCCGGTCAGGATGTTGCCGAAGTTTCCCTGCCGGTCGATGAAGTAGTTCTTGTTGGCGAGCACGACGAGGGCATCCCGGATCGACGCGTCGCCGTGAGGGTGGAGCTTCATGCTCTCGCCGATGACATTGGCAACCTTGTGGTACCGGCCGTCGTGCATGTCGAAGAGTGTGTGGAGGATCCTCCGCTGCACGGGCTTCAGGCCGTCGCGTAGGTCGGGAATCGCGCGGTCGAGGATCGAGTAGCTCGCGTACTCGATGAAGTTCGTCCGCATCAGGCTTTCGAGCTGGGCCATTCTTTCGAACCTTGTTTCGCCTCTGGATCACCCCACGGCGGCTTCGCCGCCTTGCTCGCCGCGCGTTAGACGACGTCGGTGGCGAGGTTGTCGACGATGAAGCTCTTGCGCTCCGCCGAGTTCTTGCCCATGAAGAAGTCGAGGAGTTTTCCCACCTCACCGATGTTGTGGACGTTCACGGACATGAGGCGCGCGTCCTCGCCGATGAAACGGCCGAACTCCTGCGGACTGATCTCGCCGAGGCCCTTGAAGCGCGTGATCTCGTGGCCGCGCAGCGCCTTCTCGGCCTCGTCACGCTCCTCGTCCGAATAGCAGTAGCGCGTCTCCTTTCGGTTGCGGACGCGGTAGAGCGGCGTCTCGAGGATGTAGAGGTGCCCCTTGATGACGAGCTCCTCGAAGTAGCGCAGGAAGTAGGTGAGGAGCAGGTTGCGGATGTGCATCCCGTCGACGTCGGCGTCGGTGGCGATCACCACCTTGTTGTACCGGAGACCCTCGATGCCGTCCTCGATCCCGAGGGCGCGCATCACGTTGTAGAGCTCTTCGTTCTTGTAGATCGCGTCGCGCTTCAGGCCGTGGCAGTTGAGTGGCTTGCCCTTCAGGGCGAAGATCGCCTGCGTGTAGACGTCGCGACACTGCACGATCACGCCGCCCGCCGAGTCGCCCTCGGTGAGAAAGATCGCCGTATCCTCGCGACGCGCGTCCCGGCGGTCTTTCTTGTCATCGAAGTGGACCTTGCAGTCGGTGAGCTTGGGGATGCGGATCGCCACCTTCCTGGCGCGCTCGCGCGCCTCCTTCTTGATGGCGTTGAGCTCCTTGCGGACCTTCTCGTTGGCCTTGATCTTCTCGACGGCAGCCTCTGCCGCCTGCGGGTTCTGGTGCAGCCACAGCACCACCTGCTTGCGCACCGCCGGCACGACCCAGGCGCGAACGTCGGTCGAGCCGAGCTTGTTCTTCGTCTGACTGTCGAAGACGGGGTCCTTGAGCTTCACCGCGATCGCTCCGATGAGGCCATCGCGCACGTCTTCGCCGGAGAAGCTGGCCTTGGCGAACTCGTTCACGCCCTTGAGGAGACCCTCGCGAAACGCGCTCTGGTGCGTTCCGCCGTCGTTCGTGTACTGCCCGTTCACGAAGCTGTAGTAGTTCTCGCCGTAGTTGTTCGTGTGGGTGAACGCGAACTCGATGCGCTCCTGCCGACAGTGGACGACGTCGTAGAGGGGGGGCTCCTCGCCGATCTCCTCGCCCAGGAGCTCCGCCAGGCCCCGGCTGCTGTGAAAACGTCGGCGGTTGTAGACGAGGGTGAGGCCCGCGTTCAGGTACGCGTAGTAGCGCAGCCGGTGCTCGATGAACTCCTCGTTCCACGCGAATTCCTTGAAGATCTCGCGGTCGGGAGAGAATCGGACGGCGGTGCCGGGCGCTGTCTCGCCGTCCTTGCCCTTCTTGTCGTGGAGGAGCTTGCCGCGCTCGAAACGCGCACGGCGGTATTTTCCGTCGCGGAAGCTCGCCGCCTCGAAGTCTGAAGACAGCGCATTTACCGCCTTCGTGCCGATGCCGTTGAGACCGACGGAGAACTGGAAGACGTCGTCGTTGTACTTGCCGCCTGTGTTGATCTGGCTCACGCAATCGACGAGCTTGCCAAGGGGGATGCCGCGCCCGTAATCGCGCACGTGGATGGAGTCGCCGTCGCGTTCGATCTCGATGCGCTTGCCCTCGCCCATGATGAATTCATCGACGGCGTTGTCGACCACCTCCTTCAACATCATGTAGATGCCGTCGAGGTTGTGGCTGCCGTCGCCAAGCCGTCCGATGTACATCCCGCTGCGCAAGCGGATGTGTTCGAGCGCATCGAGGGTCTGAATCGCGTTCTCGTCGTACGCGACCTTCGTACGGGCCATGGTGCTTCCGGTCCGGAGGGGTGTCGTGTGTGGGGGGGCGCCGTGAGATTCACGGATTCGGGGAGGTCGCGCCAGACTTGGGCCGAAGCCGTCCGAGGCGCCGTTTCGCTACAGTCCCCGCGCTCATGGAGATGCTCCGGGTCCAGTACCTCCTGCACGTCGATGCCACGGAGGCCGAGGCTCGCGCCGAGACCATCGCCCGCGAGCAGACCGTGGAGGTCCCGCGTTCGGCCATTGCCGACACGTTCGTCGAAAACGAGATCCTGGGGCGCGTCGAAGAGGTCACGGCAGACCCCCAGGGTGGCCAGCGTGCAGTGCTGGCATTTCCGGCGGCGACCACGGCCTTCGACCCCTCCCAGCTCCTCAACGTGATGTTCGGCAACACGTCGATGCACTCCGACGTCGAGTGCGTCGACGTCGACTTCCCGCCGTCCCTCCTGCTTTCGATGGGCGGGCCCCGCTTCGGCATCGGGGGGCTGCGCCGCTGTGTCGGCGTCCGCGAGGGTCCCCTCACCTGCACGGCGGCGAAGCCCATGGGCCTCTCGCCCGACGCCCTGGCCGACCTCGCCGCCACGTTCGCGCGCGCGGGCATCGACGTCGTGAAGGACGACCACGGCCTCGCCGACCACGCGTTCTGCCCCTTCGAGCCCCGTGTGAAGGCCTGCCTCGAGGCCCTCGAGCGGGTCGCCGACGAGACGGGGCACCTCGCCCTCTACGTCCCCAACCTGAACGGCTCGCCGGACACGGTCTTCCGCCAGCTCGAGGTCGCACAGCGCCTCGGAGCCCGCGCCGTCATGGCATCCCCGATGCTGATCGGCCTGCCGGTGTTCTGGGAGCTCTGCCAGCAGCGCGCGTCCGTGCCCGTGCTCGCCCATCCGGCGTTCTCCGGCTCGATCCGCATCGCCCCCGAGCTGCTCTTCGGCAAGCTCTACCGGCTCTTTGGCGCGGACGCGGTGATCTTCCTCCACCACCAGAGTCGCTTTCCCGTCTCGGAAGAGAGCTGTCGCACCACGGCCGAGCGCCTTACCGGAAAGTGGGGGGACATCGAGACGTCCCTCCCCGTGCCGGCGGGGGGCATCGAACTCGACACGGTGGCCGACGTGCTCGGCTTCTACGGCGACGAGGCGATGTTGCTGGTGGGAGGAAGTCTGCAGCGCGACCCCAGCGCGGTCTTCGAGCGCAGCCGGGAGTTCGTCGAGACGGTGCACGCCGCGCGGACCGGCGGCGAGCACTGGTAGAACGGCTCGACCTGGCGGCCATCGCGCCGCCGACTCTCAGCGGAGGTCGAGCGTCTTCATCAGTCGTGACAGGTTCGACTGGTGCATGCCCAGAGCCGCGGCAGCCCGCGTCTGGTTTCCACCGGCCCTCTCGAGGGCGCGCAGGACGAGTCGACGCTTGAAGTCATCGACGGCGTGGGCGAGCGACCGCTCGTCGCCGGCCAGGCGACAGGAGCAGGACTCGGGGGCGACTGGCGTGCCGGTCTCGTCCCGAAGGGCAGCCCGGCTCGGTCCCGGTCCAGCCACCGCGCCCAGCAGGCGCAGATAGACGTCGTTCGTGCGTTCCATGAGCGGCACTTCCGATTCGCATGGAGATTCGTTTTTGGAGCCCGGACCGGCTCGCGCCGGTCCGGAGAGCTCCCGGGAACAGGTCGAGCGGGAGGGCGGTTTGGATCACCGGGGAGGGATCTTTCGCGCTTTTTTGCTCGGGATCACAGCAGCGACAGCTGCTTCGGCTCCCCGAGGGCCTCGTCGAAGGAGAGCCCCAGGTGCGAGAGGATCGCGTCCGCGACGGGCCGCAGGACCTTGTCGATGTAGTGGCGATGGTCGATGACCGCGGGCAGCGGACGGCCGGGGAGGATTGGCTCCGGGCCGGTTTTCGTGATGGCGTACCGGATCACAGGGCCCGTGCGCCCGCTGAGCTTGCGGGCCGCCTGGACGTGGGGCGGGCTCGACGCCTTGTAGTTGTCGACCGAGCCCTTCCGGATTCGCTTCACGTAGACGAGCTCTGCGTCGCGGTCGCCGGCGCGGACTTCGGCGACGAGGTCGCGCACGAAGGGGAGCAGCTCGCGGTCGGTGAAGACCCGCTCGAGCAGGCCTTCCTGCAGGCGCCCGGCCACCGCGGGCCAGTCGCGTCGCACGGATTCGAGGCCCACGATCTCCAGGCGCTCGTCGCGCCAGCCCGCATAGCGCTTCTTGCTGCCGCCGCTGCCGCTGCGGACCGTCGGCAGGAAGAAGCGGGAGTAGATCTTCTCGAGCTCGAGCTCGAGCATGGGCTCGACGCCGTACTCGTCGCGGATCCGGCCGACGATCTGCTCCTGCACGCGCTCGCGGAGCTCGTCGGCCTCCCTGTTCAACACCTCGGAGTCGTCGCCGTCGCCGAGCTGGACGAATACCGAGTCGGTGTCGCCGTAGATCACGCCGTAGCCCTCGGCGTCGAAGGTGTCGCTCGTCCAGCGCAGCGTCTGCTGACCGAAGCGGGTGATCGCGTTGGCGACGTCGGCGTCGAAGAAGCGGCACGACGCGGCTCCCATCACGCCGAACATCGCGTTCATCATGATCTTGATCGCCTGGTCGGCGTGGCGATCGCCGCGGCGCTTCGCCTCTTCTCGACTCTCCATGAAGCGCTCGATCACGCCGGGGAGGATCGCGTCGTTACGGGCGAAGCGCGCGCCATTCGGTGCCTCCAGGCTGTCGATACCCTCCTCGCGCGCGCGCGCGTGGGCGAGGGGGTCGAGCTGGAACGTGCGGATCAGGCTGGGGTACAGGCTCTTGAAGTCGAAGACGGCGATGTTCACGAAGAGGCCTGGCCGCGGGTCGAGCAGCGCGCCGCCGCTGACCATCGCGCTCTTGCGCGAGCGGTCGACGCTCGGCGCCACCACACCGCGCCGTCGCAGCTCCGGGAGGTACACGAGGTCGAACGAAGCGATCGACGCGCCCACGCGGTCGAGCTGCATGCCGCAGAGGAGGCTGCGCTCGACCGCGAGGTCGAGGAGCCCTTCCCGATCGAGGATGTCGAGGACGAGCTGAGCGTCCTCGCGGTTGTAGCGGACGAGCGCAGCCGGATCCTCGCGATACAGGCGCGTGATCTCGGCGGCAGGGTCCGGCGCGTCCTGGTTGATGAGCTTGCCCCGGCCGAGGATCGCGCGCGACGCCGTCTCGAGTCGGTAGTCGTCGAGGCGCAAGGCGTCGCGTACCAGCGGAATCGCGTCGAGAACCATCCGACCCGGGATCATGGCGCGGCTCTGCCGCGTGAACCCGGCGTCCTGCTGAAAGAAGGGCGCACCGTTCACGCGGCCGAGGTTGCAGCCGACGCGTCGCGCCCTTGCGCGCGCCTGCCAGGTACGCAGGTCGAAGTCGACCACGTTCCAGCCCGTCAGGATGTCGGGGTCGAGCTCGCGCAGGCGCGCCGCGGCGCCCTCGAGGAGTGTGCGTTCATCGGGGTAGAGGATGGCGCCATCGACCGCCGTCTCGCCGACGAGGTGAACCTCGCTCGCGCCACACCCGACGAAAGCGATCGAGAAGATCGCGCTCGCGTCGGGGGAGGTCTCGAGGTCGATCGACAGTGTGCTCAGCTTCGGCCGCGAGGTGCCCGGCCGAAGCTCGGGCGACGCGAAGCGCAGCAACCCGTCGTCCGACGCAACCGGCTCCCCCACGATATCCACCGACGCGCGCAGTCCGTGGTCGATGAGGAAGCGGTAGGCAAAGCGAATGTCGGCCTCGATGGCACGACCGCCCTCGCGTTCGACGGCGTCGCGAAGGGGCGGAATGTCGCTGGGAACGCCCGCGCTGACGCGCAGCACCGGTGCCCCGTCGAAGTCGCGAAGCGCCGTCTCCTCGACGCGGACGCCATCGCGTCGTTCGATCTGACCGCGCGCGGCCACGTCGGCGCAGCGGATGAAGAAGTAGGGGCGGAACCGGTCGTCTTCGGCGAGGAACGCCTCGCCGCTTTCGAGCCGCCCGTAGAGCTGCACGACGGGAACACCACTGCGGACGCGGTAGGTGGGCTGAAGGATGAAGCCGCGGTACGGATCCAAGCGTTCCCCGGGGCGCTCCGGGAGGTGCGCCGATCCTCCGCGTATCCCGCGGAGTCGGGGACAAGACTACTACGTCGCGATACGCCGCGGATTTCGACCCAGCAGCCCCGAGTCGAAGAACGCTTCGGTCAGGAAGTCCTTCACGTCGCGTTCCCAGAGGTACGAGACGTGACCTCCCTGGTAGAACACGGCGCGGGGTCGATCCCAGTGTGTCCACAAATCGTGCGCCTGGTCGGGCCTCGCGAGACGATCCCCCAGCCCCGCGTAGAGGAAGCGCCGAGCGTGCGGCACGATCGGCTTCATCGCGAGAGGGGAGACTACGGAAAGGAGCGGAGCGAGATCGGCGAGACCGATGCCGAGCTTCGCCGCCGCCCGCAGCAGCAGCGGCGGAGCGTTGCTCTGGATGAGTCGTGCGAAGTCGATCGCCGGGATCCCGGCGATCACGCAGTCGAGGCGATCCTCGAGGGCGGCGAGCAGGCCGGTGGTGTACGCGCCGAGCGAGACGCCGTGCACGGCCACCGCCGGCGCCTTTCGCGCCCACAGCCAAGCGATCAGGCGCCGCACGTCCCAGACCGCCTGAGTCTGGGCGTGAATCGTGTCGAGCATCTCGCCGGTGAGAAATCCGTCGCCTCCCCGTCGCCCCTGTCGACGCGGACCGTGGAGTGGCATCACCGGTATGGCGACGTTCAGCCCCAGTGTCTTGTGGAGCCGGCGCGCTCGAAAGCCTGTGAAATCGATGAGGGGAGATCCCATGCGATAGCCGGGCACGCACACCAGCCACGGCCGTGGCTCGCCATCGTGCTCGAGCAGCCAGGCGTGGGCCGTCCGGTTCGCCGCATAGCCGAGCCAGCGATCTCGACCGGGTTCCCGCGCGTGCGGTGCGTAGCCGCTCTCGAAACGCAGGTGCTTGTAGGGATACAGGCGCGTTCCGCTCTGCTCGATCTCGACGTCTCGCAGCCGGGGAGGCGTGCGGTGGAAGCTCGCGGGGTCGTCGAGCCACCCCTTCTTTGCATACAGATCACGCGCCTGGGCGACTTCCCGCGCGATGCGTGCGAGATCCCGGCGCGCGATGAGCGGCGCGGTGGCGACCTCAGTGGCGAAGAAGATCTCGTCGAGCGCAACCTTGCCGACCATCCCGAGGCCCCAGCGCGCCGCGGGCATCTGGTCGCAGGTCTTCTCCTGCGGAGCGGTCCAGCGGAGCCCCAACAGCAGCGGGGTCGCCCCGGAGCGAAGCGCGATTCCGACGCCATTCCCGATCTTGCTGGCAATCTTTCCCAGCAGCCGACCACCCTCCCGTACGGAGCTGTTCCCCGTACGTATCGGCGGGACGGGTGGGGTGGCTTAACGGCCGAGCGCTCGCTGAGGGTGCGGCCCCACGGCCGGGCTCTCGCGGAATATCGCTGCGACGCGTCGAGTTCACGATCGCGCCACGAGGTCCACCGGCATCCGTTTCATCGAGTGCGCGAAGTTGGAGCGCATGTACTCGACGGGACCGGCGGGCTCGGCCACGGCGTCGCGGTCGAGGAGCGCCTCCAGCATGACCCGCAGCTCGAGGCGGGCGAGGTTGGCGCCGAGGCAGAAGTGGCGACCGAAGCCGAAGCTCAGCTGCTCGTTGGGCGTGCGCGCGACGTCGAAGCGGTTGGGCTCGACGAAGACGTCCTCGTCGCGGTTCGCGGACGAGTACCAGACCACCACCTTGTCGCCGGCGCGGATCTTCGTGCCGCGGATCTCGAGGTCACGCGTCGCGGTGCGCCGGAAGTGGTGAATGGGTGTCGTGTAGCGGAGGATCTCTTCGATCGCCGCGGGAAGCAGGGAGCGGTCTTCGCCGAGCCGCCGCCACTGCTCGGGAAACTGATGGAAGCTGCGAACGCCGCCGGCGATGGCGCTGCGGGTGGTCTCGCTGCCCGCAGTGACGAGCAACAGGAAGAAGAGATCGAACTCGGTCGGCGTGAGCTTCTCCCCGTCGACCTCGACGGACAAGAGCTCGCTCGCGAGGTCGTCCCCGGGGCGAAGGGCCTTCTCCTCGGCGAGGCGGCGCGCGAACGCTGCCATCTCGGCCTGGGCCGCGACGTTCTCGCCCTCGTCGAGCTCTCCGAACTCGGGATCGGAGAAGCCCATGACGCGGTTGGCGAGGTCGAAGAAGGGGTCGCGCTGCGAGGGATCGACGCCCATCATCTCGAGAATGATCTGGAGCGGAAGCACCGCGGCGACGTCGCGCACGAAGTCACAGCGCCGCTTCGCGAGGGCGTCCCCGACGATTCCCTCCACGAGCTTCGCCGCATAGTCGCGAAGCCCGGCCACCCGACGCGGCGTGAAGGCGCGGTTCACGAGGCTGCGGTACCGCGTGTGCGTAGGAGGGTCCATCTCGATCATCATCGGCGGGCGCGGAGCCTCGTCGTCGGGGTCGAAGATCATGATTCCGCGATCGGCGCTCGAGAATGATGTGCTGTCCTGGCTCACCGCGAAGACGTCGGGGTGTCGCGTCAGGTTCCAGAAGCCCGCCCCGTCGGCTTTCGCGTTCCAGTGGACCGGCGCGTCGCGGCGCAGCCGCGCGAACACGTCGTACGGCGCACCCTTGGCGAAGAGGTCGACGTCTCCGAGGTCGACGGTGCTCGGATCGTTGGAGGAGAGGGGCATGGCATTCTCGGGTCCGCAGCGCCATTCTGGGATCCCGACCCGGGAACCCACGCGAAGGAGCCGAAGTGTCGAAACCCCACTGTATCGTCATCGGTGTCGGAGCGGGGACCGGCCTCGCCTGCGTGCGTCGCTTCGTCGAGGGGGGATACGCGGTCAGCATGATCGCACGCAACGCCGAGCGGCTCGGAAATTGGGAGCAGGAGATCGCCGGAACGGCCGCGGTGCCCGTCGACATCGCCGACTTCGACGCCTTTCGCGACGCGCTGCTCGCGACGGTCGAATGCCACGGCACCCCCGAGCGCGTCATCTACAACGCGACCCTCGCAAACTTCGGCCGCTTCGGAGAGATCGACGTCGAGCGCTTCGAGCTCTGCTACCGCGTGAACACGGCTGGCCTGCTGGTGGCCGCGCAGACGCTGGCGCCCGGGATGACCGAGCTGCCCGACAGCGCGCTCGTCGTCACCGGAAACACCGCCTCGCAGCGGGGAAAGCCAGCCTTCATGGGCTGGGCGTCGAGTAAAGCGGGTCAGCGCATCCTCGCGGAGGCGCTCGCGCGCGAGCTCGGGCCGCAGGGCGTGCACGTGGCGTACATCGTGATCGACGCTGTGATCGACATGCCGCTCACGCGCGGTCGCGGCGGCGTCGATCGCGGCGACGACTTCTACGCGAAGCCCTCGGAGCTCGCCGACGAGATCTACCGGGTGGCCCACCAGCCGCGTTCGGCGCGCTCGTTTCTCGTGGAACTGCGTCCCTTCGGCGAGAGCTGGTAGCGCGGGAGCAGCTCGCGCCAAGAGCCGGACTCGCTAGCTCGCGGCGGCCGCTTCGCCTGAACTGCCAACTCCCAGGAAGTTCGGAAGAATGGGGCTTGACGCGGCGCAGCGTCGCGCTTCACCCTCTCGCTTCCTCGTCGGGCTCGACAGCCGCCGCTGGGAGGGAGGACCGAATCGCATGCATGGCCAGGCCGTCGTCGCCGGCGTCGGAGAGTCGACGTACTACGTCCGCGGGCGGTCGCCCGACAGCGAGTTCCAGCTCACCTGTACGGCCATTCGCCGGGCCGTGGAGGACGCCGGTCTCGATCTCGCGAAGGTGGACGGATTCGTCTCCTACATGGACCAGCGAAACGATCCGCTGCGCCTCGCACACGCCCTCGGCATCGACGAGCTGCGCTGGTCGAACACGTGCTGGGCGGGTGGCGGCAACAACGCGGCGGCTGCCGTCCAGCTGGCCGACGCTGCGGTCTCGGGCGGTTACGCGGACACCGTCGTCGCTTTCCGAGGGCTCGCGCAGGGGCAGTTCGGTCGCTTCGGTCGGCCCCGGGGTCTCAGCAACGCGGCGCAGGGCGACATGGGCTGGAAGGCGCCGTACGGACTGCTCTCGCCCGCCCAGGAGTGCGCGCTCCACACCGCGCGCTACATGCACGACCACGGCATCTCCCAGGAGGCGCTCTGCGACATCTCCCTTGCCTGCTACGCGAACGCCCAGCTGAATCCGCGAGCGCTGCGCAATGGTCGACCGCTCACGCGAGAGGAGTACCACGAGTCGCGCTGGATCGTGGAGCCGTTTCATCTCTTCGACTGCTGCCCGGAGAACGACGGAGCGGCGGCCATCGTCGTGACCACGCCGGAACGCGCCAAGGATCTGAAGAAGAGCGGTGTGCCGATTCTCGCCTGCGCACAGGGGCTGGGTCCGAAATACGGTTTCCACGCGTTCCAGGAGAAATACCTGTCGGGGATGTTCTACGGCAATGTCGGAGAGGCCATCTGGCAGCGCGCCGGCGTGAAGCCCAGCGACGTCGACGTACTCCAGCTCTACGAGAACTTCACCGGGCCCGTGATGATCGCACTGGCGGAGATGGGCTTTTGCGAGCCGGGAGAGGTCGAGGCGTTCGTGGCGAACGGCGCCCTCGAGGGTCCGAATGCGAAGCTGCCGTTCAACACGAGCGGTGGGAACATCGGCGAGGCGTACATTCACGGCTTCGAGCTCGTCAACGAAGCGGTGCGACAGGTGCGCGGCGATTCGACGTGCCAGGCGAAGGACGTCGAGCTGTCCCTCGTGGTGGGCGGCCCGGGCTACGCGCCCGGCAGCGCTGTGCTGTTCAACAGGGCTTGAGGAGGCACCATGGCGAGGCACTTCGGAGACGATTGGCTGATTCCCGCACTCGATCCGTTCAACGAGTCGTGGTTTACCGCCGGAAAGATCACCGTCCAGTCGTGCGACGACTGCGGGGTGTTCCAACACCCGCCGGAAGACGTGTGCGGCTCGTGTCAGGGGACGGCGCTCTCCTTCGTGGAATGCAGCGGCGAGGGCACCGTCGAGAGCGTCGCGGTCGTCCATCACCCGGTGCATCCGGGACTCTCCGACCACTGCCCCTACGCGATCGTGGTGGTGTCACTCGACGGTGCGCCGGGCGCCAACGCGATCGGCAACATCCTGAACCGCGATCCGGGTGACATCTCGATCGGCCAGCGCGTGAGGGCCGTATTCGAGCCCGCCAAGGACGCGAAGACCGGTGCAGACCTCCTGATCCCGCAGTGGGAGGTGGTCTGATCAGACCACTGCCGACGCGCCGTTGGCGCGGGCTTCGACGGGCGCAGTCGAAGCTCGCTTGCGACGGCGCTTCCTGGGCCGCTCGGAACCCTCCGCCGCCTCCCGCAGCTCATCGAATGACGCGCCGACGAGCTGCGACAGATCGCCGAGATCGGGCAGCGAGTCCCAGTCTGCCGAGAGCCCGAACGAGATGCGGTCGATGTAGCTCATCACCGCTACGGACAGCGCCTGTCCCTCGAACAGCGGCACGGTCGGCACCAGCGATCGCAGGCGAGACCCCAGCAGGTAGAGGGGTACGGGCGGACCTTGGACGTTGGTGACGATCATGTTGTACGGGCGGACGGCGTGGATGAGGCTCACCCCCCAATAGGGCAGGCGCGACGAGCCGCTCCAGTCGGCGAAGCGCAGGAACAGATCGACGCCCTTCTCGGCGTTCTGTTGCTTGCGCTTGCGCGTCTGCTCCCGAATCTTCTCGAAGCGAGTGCGCGGGTCGCATTCCGAGACCGGCAGGTCGAGGAACCACGACGACACCTTGTTGCCCACCGACATGTCGACAGCGCCCGACCGCGTGTCGACCGGGATGATGACGCGCAGGTCGAGGCCCTTCACCGACAGCTTGCGTCGCTCGAAGAAGCGGCGCATGGCGCCCGCGACCACCGCGAGGACGACGTCGTTGACGCTGCCGTCGAGGCGCTTCTTGACGTCTTTCACGGCCACGAGGTCGACGTCGTTCCACTCGACGCGTCGCTGCGTGCCGATCGGGCGGTTGATCGGGGTGACGGGCGGCGGGCTCAGACCGGTGACGATCGTGTTGAATCCCGAGCCGACGGCCTCGACCAGCTCGTCCGCGATTTCGCCCGGGTGCTGGAGCGCGCCGCCGAGGTTCCTCGCGGCGTCGACCGCGAGGCCGGTGGTTTCGCTGAGGCTGTCGCGCACGAAATCCAGGAGGCCGGGTGCGGGGCGGGGCTTCCAGGGCTTGCGCGGCTTCGCGGGAGGGTCTTCGAACTCTGCGACCGGGCTCAGCAGGGCCGTGACCACGCCGACGCCGGCGACGCCGTCGACCATGCAGTGGTGGACCTTCGCAATCACCGCGAAGCCGCCCTCCGCCAGGCCTTCGACGAACCACAGCTCCCAGAGAGGGCGGGTCACGTCGAGAGGACGGGAGGTGATCGAGCCGGCGAGTTCCTTCAGCTGCGAGGTGCCGCCCGGGCGCGGCAGCGCGGTGTGGCGGACGTGGTGCGCGATGTCGAAGCGATCGTCGTCCACCCAGATCGGGTGGCGCTGGAGCGGCGTCTTCTGCACGACCGACCGGTAGTGGGGGATCAGGTGGAGACGCGATTCGACGTACGAGCGGTAGCGCGCGATGTCGAAGGGGAGGGAATCGTTCGCCGCCGCGTCGAAGACGGCGACGAGCGAGATCGCGAGCTGGCCTCGGCCCCCGTCGAACATGACGAACGAGCTGTCCTGGGCGGAGAGTCGTTCGTACCCGTTGGGTGCCACCATCGTTTCCTGACTTCGCTCTGCGCGACCGCTCCGGCCGTCCGGGGGCTGGACGAACCGCTCACGTTGCGTTGTCGGAGGAAGCTGGACGTCACCGAACTCCCGGCCGATGACTCCGAGTCCGATTGTAGAGGGGATCCACCCGGTTCGGCAGATGTGGTCTGGAGCCCCCGATCGGAAAATTGATTCGAACGGGAGATTGAGCATTCTGGCGCTGGCGGGTCTGGTGGCGCTAGAAGTCGAAGACGTCTTGTACGGTCGGTTCTCGGGCGTGGGGAAGTCGCTCGCCGGGCCGTGGGCACTTCAGGACCGAAGGTCCGGGTGCACGCGAAAACGCATCCGTTGCGTGGCCGTTTGCCGACCCGCAGCTCACGGATCCGCGTTTGCCGGCCGGTTCCGCGACAGGTGCGCGCCGGCGTCCGCTAGCACGAGCTGTCCCGTCACGCAGCGCGCGAGGTCCGACGCCAGGAACACCGCCATGCGGCCCAGCTCTTCGGGCTCCGTCATGCGCCGCAGCGGGTTCGACTGCACGATTCCGGCGATGTGCTCTTCGCTGAAGACTTCGCGCACCTTCTCGGTGAGTGTCGTCCCCGGGGCCATCGCCATCACCCGGATTCCGAGCGGGCCGAGCTCATCGGCCAGCGACATCGTCAGGTGGTTGATGCCCGCCTTGGCGGCCCCGTAGGCGACGAGGCCCACGGAGGGACGGGTCGTCTCGCCCGACGACACGTTGAGGATCACCCCGCTGCGCTGCTTCGCCATGACGCGTGCCTCGGCGATGCAGCAGATCGTGGTGGCCACGAGGTTCTGGTCGACGACGTCGCGCACGGCCTCGGCTTCGAGTTCGAGGAGCGGCGTCACCGGGCGATTGGCGTTCATGCCCACATTGTTGACCGCCACGTCGAGCGAACCGAAGGCCCGGACGACGTCGCCCACCAGGGTCGCCACGGCGTCTTCGTCGCGCACGTTTCCCACCACCGAGATCGCTTCGGAACCGGCCTTGCGCAGCTCTTCCACGGTCCCGGCGGCCGTCTTCGGATCGATGTCGTTCACGCCGATCCGACAGCCGGCTCGCGCGAGCCAGCGCGCGATCTCCCGCCCGATCCCGGCACCCGCTCCGGTGACCAGCGCGGATTTTCCCCCCAGCCCGAGATCGATTCCCTGCGTTGCATTCGTCACGCCTACCTCCTCGCTCTTCCAAGATTCAGAGTCATTCTGGACGTGCACGCTCCAGCGGGCAATTACGACCCGTCCTGCGGGGGAGGGCGCTTCGTGCGGTCAGGTGGTTTCGGCTCCGCGCGTCGCAGCCCCGGTGGTGTCCATCTCGGTGCGCAGCTCGCATTCATTGTCGCGGGAGCGCAGTTCCACACCGAGGGTGTCTCTTTCGTCGCAGCGGAGTTTCGAGTAAAGCTTGGGGGCCGGCCGACGCAGCGCCGGTTGTGATCCGCGCCGAATCGTGGGACAACCTTTTGATCTGAAACGCCCCGGGTGATTTCCCGGGTCCGATTCCTCCCCGGGAGTCTCTTCACGCATGCAGTTCGCGCTGTCCGCCAGGGCCATCTTCGATGAGTTCCGTTCGAACGACGAGAGTTTCCAGCTCTTCTGCAGCATTACCGCCAAGGGCGAGGCCCAGGGGGGCTGGGAGAACGAGCGCATCGCGGCCAATACGGCGGACCCCGTGCTCGCGGCGAAGATCGCGCAGCACGGGGCCGACGAGCACAAGCACGCGCGCCTGTTCGGTGGCTTGCTGCTGCGGCGCCAGCTCGAGGCGATCGCAGTGCCCGCCGAGGCCGACTACTGCATGCGGCTCGAACGCGCCGGCATCGGACTGGCCCACGACCGTCTGCGCGAGGACCGGCCCCTGTCGGACGAGGAGATCCTGAAGTACCTGGTCCACAGCCGCGTCACCGAACAGCGCGCCTTCGAGGAGATCCATCAGCAGGAAGCGATCTTTCGCGGCGACCCGGAGCTCGGCAAGGCCGTAGCGATGGTCGCCGCCGACGAGGTCAACCACCTCGCGTACTGCCACGAGGAGCTGCTGCGCTTCGAGCGCGCCGGGCACGGCCCGCTGATCCGCCGCATGCTCGCGGAGTACGCCGCGGTCGAGATTCGTACCTATCGCGACGTCAGCGTCGCGGTGATGATGCGGATGGGCGACACCCTCGGCTGGTCGCGTCTCAAGAAGGGCGTGCTCAGATTCGGCATTCACGCGATCTATTGGATCGAGCGCCTGTTCACCTGGCGGCGCATGACCACCCTTCGACCCCCTGAGCGCAGCAACCCGCTGGGCACACCGGACCTCCAGGAGCTCACGCAGTAGCGCGACTATTCGGGTTTCCGGAAGAGCAGCGTGAAGCGGTCGGTATTTCCCGATACCGAGCGACGCCCCACCTCGTAGCGAAGCTCGTCGTCGGCCCGGTAGTGGAGATCCGAGAAGCCCTCGAAGCGGAATCCCACCGACTCGATCTCGTGGATCATCGAAACGGGGTCCACGCGTCGCCCGTTCTCCGGGCTCTCGCCCTGCATGTGGCGTCGCGTGTGGTCGACCACCCCGTAGGCGCCGCCGGGGACGAGGGCGTCGAAAGTCGCCTGGTTGATGGCACGGCGGCCCGTCTCCGTGAAGTTGTGGAGGTTGCGGAACGTCAGCGCGAGGTCGAAGTCCGCCGAGCCCAGGTCGAGGCTCGACGCTTCGTAGCGGCGGCCCACTCGGTTGTTGGGAAACGGCGTTCCGAGAATCTCGATCTTCGAGAACGGCTGCTCACCGAGCAGCTTCTCGACACCCTGGGCACCGAGCGCCACCGTGAGCTTGCCCTCCTCGCGCAACACCGGCGCGAGCACCTTCGTGTACCAACCGCCGCCGGGCACCAGTTCGAGCACGCGCATGTCCTCGCGCAGACCGAAGAACTCGAGGGTCGCGATGGGTTTGCGGTTCTTGTCGCGCGCGCGCTCGGCATCCGTGCGCAGCTCCGAATCGAGGGCGGCCTGGATCCGCACGCCGAGGGGCGAGAGCTCCGGCTTCGAGTACTGGGCACCCGAGGGCGCTGCGATTCCAATCCAGACGATCAGCGAGAGGATCAGGGGACGGATGCGCATCGGGGTGACCTCTGGGGTGAGAGTGGCTGCGGGCGCGCCCATTCTACAGCTCCCTCGCTACCCGTCGCGTCCGCCCCGAATACGGGCCCCCGCTTCGAAATTCCCAACGGATGGGAAGACGGTTCTCGAGGGTCGCCTAGCCCGCGGCGCCGCTTCGCGGGGTCTGCCGCGTCGTCGCGCCCGTGTTCACCAGGAACGCCTCAATGGCCTCGGCGGCCAGGCGGAGTGCGTCAGCGTTCAGGTGGGTCGAGTCGAGCGGGGTCAGGCGCAGACTTTCGGCATCCTGCTCGGCGAAGAGGGGCAGGAGGTCGAGTACCGGGAAGCCCCGCCGACGTGCTTCCGCCGCGATCTTGCGGTGGATCGACGCGAAGGGATAGGCGTCGAAGTCGACGAGCTCGGGGAAGACGACCAGCACCACGGCCGTTCCGTCCTCCCGGGTCACCGCGGCGAGACGCTGGAACGAACGCCGAACGCTGTTCCAGCTGTTGGGCCGGTCGTAGAACACGGTCCAGCCGGGAGCGACGAGCTCGCGCCCCGCGAAGAGCTCGCGGGTACGCTCGACGAGGAACCCGAGGAACAGCGATTCGGGGAGCGCGTCGTGCCGCGATGTCGCCGCTGCCGGTCCGTCGGCGGGCACGGGCTTCCTTGCGCCCGTCTTCTGCTGCTCCTGCGCGAGAAACGCGAGGTGCGCGCCCGCCGGGAAGACGTCGTTCAATGTGTACTGCAGCACGATGAGGTCGGGCGCGTACGCGCGGCCGAACTTTTCGTACCAGCGCACTTCCTGCCGGGTGTTGTATCCGCTCACCCCCATGTTGAGCACTTCGAAGCGCTGCGGCCCGGAGGCCGATGCGTTGAGCGATGTTTCGAGGAGTTTCGGCCAGGTCTGTCCACGCGGGACGCCACGGCCGAAGGTCACGGAATCGCCGAGCGCAACGATGCGCACGGCATCACCGCGTTCGACCGGGATTTCGCGGTCGCGAAATCCCGTCCGGTTGATCTCGGCGTCGGATGGGTCGAGCTCGAGGTGGAGCAGAGAATCCTCCGACGGGACGAACTTCGCCATGTGGGGCACGTCGGGGAAGATCACGGATCCGCTCGGCCCGGTGATGATCCCCAGCGCGATGAGCCCGCGAAAGCAGACCTCGCCGACGATCCCGATGGCGAGCACCGCGAGCGCGAGCAGGCCGATGTTTGAAAGGGCGGTGCTGCGTGTCATGGTGTGGGTACCGACGAAACGCGCCGCGGACGCACGCGCCGCGTACGTACGATCAACCGATGGCGTGAACCTCGGGCACGACTTCGTCGATGAGGCGCCGCGTCTGCAGGAGGACGTCGTCGCTGTCTGACGCCATCGGTACCGCGACGAACTTCGATGCTCCGGCATCGTTGAGTTGGCGGATCCGATCGATGATGTCCCGTGCGCACCCCACCGTCACGAGGCTCTCTGCGCTGCCCAGCCCGAGCTTCTTCACCTGCTTCGCGAAAGGACCGAGCGCCGCGTCGTCTGCGCTGCCCAGGCGCACGAGCACGGTGGCGCCGTAGTGGTCCGGGTCGATCGTCCGGCCGAGATCCGAGGCGCGTCGCTTGATCGCGTCGATCACCGGACCGACCCGATCCGCGGGCTGCAATCCGCCGATCCAGCCGGTGCCGAGGCGCGCCGTGCGCTCGATGGCGGCCTGGCTCGATCCGCCCACCCAGATCGGGAGCGGCTGCTGCACGGGGCGGGGAGAAATGCTCGCCTCGCGCAGTTGGAAGTGGGCTCCCTCGTAGCTGACCGACTCCTCGCTCCAGAGCCGCGCCATGATCTCGAGCGCCTCGTTGGCCCGAGCACCGCGTCCTTTGGGGTCGCGTCCGGTGGCCTTCCACTCGGGTCCCTTGTTGATGCCGATTCCGAACACGGGGAGCAAGCGTCCGCCCGAGAGGTGATCGATGGTTGCGCACTCCTTGGCCAGGGTGACCGGGTCGCGCAGGGGAAGCGTGAGCGCGTTGAATCCGAATTTGATCCGCTTGGTGGCGCCGGCCACCATCGCCGCGGTGGTGACGGGCTCGAACGAGGGCTCCCGCGAGATCAGGCGATCGGACGCCCAGACCGAGTCGAGCGCGCTGTCCTCGCAGAGGGCGAGCCACTCGCGGAACCGCTCGGCCCCCCCGATCTGCGCTCCCATGCTGATGCCCATCCGAACGCTCATATCGCGGTACTCCTCGGCCCGAGTCTAGCGGCGACTCGCCGTTGGCGGCTCACGGCGATCGTCGTTCCTTTGGGTAGGATACGCGCCACGAACGGAGGAGATCGAACATGGCGCTTCTCGAGAATCGCGTAGCCCTCGTCACCGGGGCCGGTCGCGGGATCGGCGCTGCCGTGGCGCAGGGCCTCGCCGCCGAGGGCGCGTGCGTCGTGGTGAACGATCTCGGGGCGTCCTTGGAGGGCGCCGGGGTCGAGTGCGGCCCGGCGCGGGAAGTCGCGGACGGAATCGTGAAGGCGGGTGGCACGGCGATCGCCGACGACACCGACATCACGGACTTCGACGCCGTCGAGGCGATGATCGACCGCGCTACCGCGGAGTTCGGTCGGCTCGACATCGTGATCAACGTGGCTGGAATCCTGCGGGACGGCATGATCTTCAAGATGACCGAGGACATGTGGGACGCGGTCATCAACGTGCACCTGAAAGGAACGTTCAACACGGCGCGTCACGCGTCGGTCCACTGGCGCGAGAATCGCGGCGGTCAGTACCGGCTGATCAACTTCGTGTCCGGGTCCGGCGTCTACGGCGCACCGTCGCAGCCCAACTACGCGGCCGCGAAGCTGGGGATCGTTGGCCTCACGTACTCGTGCGCGAACGCGCTGCGCGGCTACGGCGTGACGTCGAACTGCATCGCCCCGGTCGCCACGACGCGCATGACCGAGGCGCTCGGCAACCGCGGTACGTTCGACTACAGCCCCGGCAACGAGAAGCTCTCGCCAAAGAACGTCGTGCCGCCCGTGCTGTATCTCGCGAGCAGCCGATCCGACTGGTTGAACCGCCGCATCATCGCCGCCGGAAACGGTCGAATCTCGCTCTATACGAACTACGACGAACAGGTCGCCGTCGAAGCCGAGACCGAGAATTCGGTCTGGACCAACGAGGCCGCGTTCGAAGCCATGGAGTGCTCGTTCAAGGAAGCGAAGGAACCGCCGAACGCCTTCGATCCGAAGCCGTAGCCCGACGTTGGGTCGAGGAACAGCAGTCGTGAAGCTGCAGGTCACACAGCTCGTCGCTCTTGGCATCGCGCTCGCGGGATTCGCGGAATCCGCGGCAGCCTGGACACAGGGATCGGGAGTGACCGATTCGCGCTACACGCTCGAGTGGAAGGCCGACCCTGCCGAAGGGCGCCGTGAGCGGACGCTGTACGTCCGCGTGCGTCCGAGTTCGGGTTGGCACATCGCCGAAGCTGCTCCTGCCACGCTGCGCTTCGATCCGATGCCGGGGCTCAGCGTCGATCCCGCAAAGCAGGGGCGCGACGACGCGACGCAACACAGCGGCGAGGGTTTCGAGTTCGAAGCGGCGCTGCGCAAAGTGCCGAACACCGGGGCTGCGGCGAGCGGTCATCTCAAATTCGGCATCTGTCAGGGGCAGAACGAGCGCTGCTTCATCGTGCGTCGACACTTCGAGGTGGCGTACGACGAGTAGCCCGCTGGCAGTTCCGGCCGCGAAGGATCGCGCTCCAGGGAAAACGGTCGACCGCGGCCAGGTCGGCGTCGAGGACGTCCGCGAGCGCCTTCTCGACGGGTGAACTCAGCGCGGCGCGCCGCCTCCGAGCGCCGACTGGACCTGGTACAGCAGTTGCTGCACGGCCCGCTCCTCTGGGAGCAGCTGTGCGAGATGCTTCGCGTAGGGGAGAGCGGCGTCGAAGCGCCCGTCTTGAACGTAGAGGATCGCGAGGGCGTGAACGATCGACGGATCGTCCGGCGCCGTTGAGAGGGCCAGACGCAGCTCGGTCTCGGCCTCGTCCCGGCGTCCCGTGTGCTGGAGGGCGAGCGCGTGGTTGTAGCGGACGCGCGGTCGGTTCGGCAGAAGTCGTACGGCTTCGGCAAGCGAGCGCTCCGCCTCGTCGATGCGCCGCTCCTCGGCGAGCACGAGACCGAGCGAGTAGTGGAGCTCACCCTCCTCGGGTGCGAATCCGAGGGCGCTGCGGAGCACGCGCTCGGCCTCGTCGTTGTGTCCCAGGAGGTTGCGCAGGTTGGCGAGGTTCACCGCGGCGGGGAGAAAACGCGGGTCCATCCGCAGCGCCGCCTCGTAGGCGGCGAGCGCGCGCTTGGTCGCGCCGGTCTCCATGTACAGCGCACCGAGGTTGAGCTGGCCCGCGGGTAGATCACTGATCGCTCTCTGGGCGGCTTCGTACTCGGCGAGAGCCTTCGTGCGGGTGCGCCGGCGGTCGGCGGTCAGCTGCTCGTGGGGAACGCTCGCGAACAAACGGGCGGCGTCGATGCGAACGGCCCGCACGGAATCCTCGAGCAGCGCCGCGCCGGTGGCGACACGTTCTTCGGGCGGAAGGATGTCGAGCACCGCCGCCGCAGATGCGCGCACGAGAGGTTCCGGATCGCGGAGGGCATCGCGCACGGCGTCGCGTCCACGCGGCGCGGTCCCGCGCAAGAGTGCCACCGCGGTCGCGCGCACGATCGCAGGCTGTTCGCGATTGCGTACCACGCGAGCGAGCTTTTGGCCCGCAGCGGGATCGCCGCGGCGCGCGGCGTCGAAGGCAGTGGCGAAGTGCGCTGGCGGAGTGGCGTCGTCTGTCCACGACGAGACCACAGCAGTGGCCCAGCCCGAGGGCCGATCCGCGTGACAGCTGTCGCAGGCGTTCGGCGTGCCGAGGGTCTCGCTGAGGTCGGGGCGCGGGATCCGCAGCGAGTGGTCGCGGCGCGGATCGACGACCATGTACGTACGCTCGGGCATGTGGCACGCGACGCAAGCCGCACCCGCCGAGCCTTCGCCGTGGTGGTGGTGCTCGGGAGCGTCGTAGCTTCCGGCGCGCAGCGTGGGAAAGCGCGGATCCGGTGACGCGCCGTGGCAGCGCGTGCACAGCGCGTTGCCATCCGCGCGCAGGGTTGCCGCATGCGGTTCGTGACAGTCGCTGCAGCGCACGCCGCGCTGGTACATCCGGCTCTGCAGGAAGGAGCCGTAAGCGTACACCTCGTCGCGAATCTGTCCGTCGGCGTGGTAGAGCGGCTCGCGCAGGAGCTCGGGGGCGAAGTCGTCGAGGAATGCCCGGCCGTGACGATCTTCGGGAGAGACCCGGTGGCGTCGAGCGTGACAACGCGCACATGCGTCGACCTCCTCGGTCGACGGGACGCCGCGCAGCTTTGCGACGAGCCCACGGTTGGGCAGCGACGCCGGGGCGCCCTCTGCGGATCGATCCCGCGCCCACCCCACGTGCCGTTCGCCCGGCCCGTGACAGGCCTCGCACCCGACGTCGATGCCGGCCCACGTCGTCCGGTAGCTGTCCGTCGCGGCGTCGTAGTGCTTCTCGAGATTCGTCGAGTGGCACTCGGCGCACATTGCGTTCCACGTCTGGTAGCGACCCGTCCAGTGCAGCGCGTCGTCGGCGGGGATGCGCTCGTCGGGGTGCAGGTCGAACCAGCGCTTCTGCTGCGTATCCCAGGCCACGGAGAGCGCCTGCAGGCGGCCCCCGGGAAAGGCCACGAGGTACTGCTGGAGCGGATCGACGCCAAAGGTGTAGTTCACCTCGAACTCGGCCGGCTTCCCGTCCTCACCCTCGGCTTCGACCATGTAACGGCCGTCTCGGCGGAAGAAGCGGGTGCTGGCGCCGTGGCTCGTGAAACGGATGTCGCCAAAGTTTCCGAGCACGCTCTGGTCCGTCGCGGGCTGCATCGCGGCGTCGTGATGGGACCCCTTCCAGGCCTCGAAGGCGCGAGGGTGGCAGCTGCCGCACGTCTCGCTGCCGACGAACGCGATGCCGTGGGCTCCGGGAGAATCCGAGGGCCCGGGTGACGCGCCCGCGGCGCGGCCGACCCCGGCGTCCGCTCCGAAGGCAGCGAGCACCGCGAGCGTTGCAGCGGTGCCCGGGATCCAACGAAGCGGCATCACCGGGCTTCGTTCGCGGCGGGTGGAACCTCGGGGAGGAGCCACCGGAGCAGTACGACGCCACTCGCTGCTTCGACGTGGAGGAATCGGGCGAGCGGTCCGACGAGGCGATCGATCGGTTCAACGGAAAGCGCGGAAGCGCGGTCGGTCGGCTCGTTGGATCCGCTCATTCGGTACCTCAGTCGGGGCCTGCCGCTGCTGCGCGCACAAGATACTCGAATCGTCGCCCTCGATTCGACAAGCGAGACGGGGATCGGTGGCTGGTTGCTTCAGTGATGGGAGCGTTCGGCGACTTCGCGCTCGGGATCGGCGCCGATCAGGAAATCGCCGAGTCGCGAAGCGAGCTCGAGGAGACGCGGATCTCCGCCAGCGCCGCGAGGCCCGAACGCTCGGGCATCACGAGATCGAGGAGCACGAGCTCCGCGCCGAGCTTTCGAAACGGCTCGACCGCATCGCAGCCCACGGGCCGGCCGTCCGTCAACTCCCGCGCTGTATTTCGTCGCCGAACCCGGGTGAGGCGGTGCCCCGTTGGGAGTCCCGGGTCGACACCGCCGCTCACCGCAATCCGCTCAGTCGGTGGCGCCGCTGACCCCCCGGAGCCCGTCGAGAGCGAACGTGGTGCCGATCAGGAACAGACTGCTGTCGATGGCCACGTTGGGCTCGCGAATCTTCCCGTTGGAGAGGTGATGGAAGCGCCACTGGACCGTGATGGCCGCTCGCTCCCAGACGAACCAGTGCACGCCCGCCACGCTCTGCAGCGCGAAGTTGAACCCGTCGGCGCGGCTCGGCAGACCGAAGTCGAGGTGGCCGATCCCGATACCGACCTCCAGGAAGGGCACGACGTGTCGCCGCTCCGCAGCAAGCCAGTTGTACCGCGCGAGCAGCGTCCCCCCCGCGAAGGAGCCCGCGTGCGGACGGGTCTGGATCAGGAAGTGTCCCTCGAGCCCGAGTTCGAGGTTGCCCCGGTACCAGCGGTCCCCGCCGAAGGGATCGGTCAGCCCCAGGGACGCGCGCGGAATCAGTGCGACGAACTCCGAATCCTCGACCCCGGTATTCGCGTCGTCGAACTGGAACGGCAACGCGTAGCCGGCGTGGAAGCTCGCGAGCCAGCGCCCCTCGCCGAACGGGCTGGCGTCCGCGGAATCGCTGGCGCCGGACTCGGCCGGGAGTGTCTCGGCAGCGGCGAAATTCGCAGTCGTGCAGATTGCGAGCGCGGTCGCGATGGCACGAATCCTTCCGCAGCGACCCCGCTGCATGACCACTCCCACTCCCCCCGGGTGGTTGAAAGCCCGAACGAACTCACCGAGGTTAGCGGCTTGACGCCCTGCGTCGTGACGGCGACGATGTCGGCGTTCACATTCGGGGAGACCGCGATGGCGACTGCCGCAGATACTCACGACCCCTTCGAGCTCTTCGACAAAGCCATGGGCGCGGACGACTGTCGCGATCCCTATCCGGAATTCGCCGAAATGCGGGAGCGGGGAGGCGTCCTCGAGCTGGATCCTCCGACGGGGGGCATGGCGGCTTTCGCGGGGGGCTTTTCGAAGTACTACGCGGTCGTCACGCACAACGCGGTGTCGCAGGTGCTGAGGGACGCCAAGAATTTCTCCTCGGGCGCGTACAAGGACTCGATGGGCGTCGTGATGGGGCCGACGATCCTCGTGATGGACGAGCCCGAGCACGGCCGCTACCGCAGTCTGATCCAGATGGCGTTCAGCAAGAAGGCGCTCGCGCAGTGGGAGCACTCGCTGGTGCGGCCCGTGGTGAACCGCCTCATCGACGCGTTCGTCGAGCGCGGCAGCGCCGACCTCGTGCGCGAGCTGACGTTTCCGTTCCCGGTCCACGTCATCGCCGGCATGCTGGGACTCCCCGACGAGGACCTTCCGCAGTTCCACCGCTGGGCCGTCGACCTGATCAGCGTCGCCTTCGACCCGCCTCGCGGCATCCAGGGCTCCCAGTCGCTCGCTGCGTACCTGACCCCGATCATCGAGGAGCGCCGGAAGCATCCGGGCGAGGACCTGATCAGCGTGCTGTGTTCCGGGGAGCTCGACGGCAACCGACTCGACAACGAGCACGTGCTCGGCTTCCTGCGTCTGCTGCTCCCAGCGGGAGCCGAGACCACCTATCGGTCGTCGAGCAATCTGCTGTTCGCCCTGCTCACCCACACCGACCAGCTCGACGCGTTGATCGCGGACCGCAACCTCATGGAGCAGGCCATGGAGGAGGGGCTTCGCTGGGACCCGCCGCTCACCGGGATTGGTCGTCTGTGCGTGGCCGACACCGAGGTCGAGGGCGTCGTGATTCCCGCCGGCGCCAGCGTGGCGGTCAACATGGCATCGGCGAACCGAGACGCGACCCGCTACGAGAACGCCGACGCCTTCGACCTCTTCCGACCGGCGCGGCAGCACATGTCGTTCGCCTTCGGTCCGCACCGCTGCCTCGGGATGCACCTCGCCCGCATGGAGACGGAAGTCGTCATCAACGCGCTGCTCGACCGCCTCCCGAACCTGCGCCTCGATCCCACGGCTGAGGATGTCCACATCACCGGTCGCGGTTTCCGGGCGCCGCGCAGCCTGCCCGTCGTCTTCGGCTAGGCGATGACCGACGCCGACCTGAGCGCCGCGCGCGAGGCTCTGCCCAGCGAATGGAAGCGCGCATTCGACTGGGTGGAGCGGGAACTCGGAGGTCGCATCACCCGCTTCGAGCGGCAGGCGCGTTGGCGCCCCGCGTGGTTCCTCGATCTCGAGCGCAACGGGGAGACCGTGCCGCTCTACTGGCGGGGCGATCGCGGTGAGGCGGACCACGGCGTCTACCCGCTCGACCACGAGTACCGCGTGCTGCAGGTCCTCGAGGCCCACGACATCCCCGTGCCCCACCCGTACGGGTTCTGCGAGGAGCCGCGCGGCATGTTGCTCGCGCGCGCTCCCGGGCGCGCCAACCTCGCTACTGCCGAGAGCGAAGCCGAGCGCGACTCCGTGCAGGACCACTACATGGAGCTGCTCGCGCGCATGCACCAGATCGACCTGGCGGCCTTCGAGGCCATCGGGCTCGAGCGGCCGAAGACCGAGGAGCAGCTCGGTCTCGGTGATTTCGATTCCTGGGAGAAGGCCTACCGCGGCTTCAAGTGTCGGCCCGAGCCGTGGATCGAATTCGCGATCCGCTGGATCCGGCGCAACGTGCCAAAGGGACGGGACCAGCCCTCGTTTCTCACGTGTGACGCCGGGCAGTTCCTGTTCGAGTCCGGCCGCGTCACGTGCGTCCTCGACCTCGAACTCGCCTATCTGGGTGATCCCGCCGCCGACCTGGCCGGCATGCGCTGCCGCGATCTCTCCGAGCCCCTGGGTTCGCTCGCGCGCGCGGTGTCGAGGTACGAGGAGTTCAGCGGTCAGAGCATCGACCGGCGGGTGATCGACTACCACTCCGTGCGCTTTGGTCTGTGCACGCCGATGGTGTGCGCGCACCTCGTTACCAACCCGTCAGCCGACGTGAGCTTCGCGCAGTATCTGGCGTGGTATCTCGTGTACGGCCGCTGTCCGCTCGAGATCATCGCAGAGCTCGAGGGCGTCGAAATCCCGTCCCCCGAGCTGCCCGACGCGTCGCCGTCGCGCTACACCCCTGCACACGACTATGTGTTGGCAAGCCTCAAAGAGGACGAGCCCGACGCCCGCAGCTACGAGATGGACCAGACCCTGCGCGCTGCGCAATACGCGCGTCGCGCCGACCTCTACGGTCGCGAGCTCGAAGCGCAGGATCTCGACGAGGCCGAGAAGATTCTGGGCCAGCGCCCCGCCAACGCCGCCGAGTGCGACGCCGCGCTCGAGGCGTTCGTCCTGGACGCCGAGCCGGTGCGCGACGCGGAGCTGGTCCGCTATTTCACGCGCCACATCCTGCGCCAGGAGTTCCTGCTCGGTCCCGCGGCGCGGGAGCTCGAGGGCGTCCACTTCCAGCCCATTTCGGGCTGACCGTCGACCCGCGTTCCATCAACGCGTCCCCAGCGTTCGCCGGTCCCGGTCGACGGACCGCCGCCAGGCGTCGAGCTCGGCGCGCATCTCGGCGACCCGGGTGGGGCGCGCGCGGGTCAGGTTCTTGCGTTCGCGGGGGTCCGCCTCGACGTCGTAGAGCTCGAAGGGATCGCCGTGTCGGTGGCGGATCAGCTTCAGCGGACCGTCGATCCACGCGCGCTGCTCGCCGATCTCGATGCCGATCGGCCTCGATCGCGCCGAGCGCTCGCCGAACACGATGGCCCGCAGGCTCTCGCCGTCGAGCGCGAGGTCCGTCGGCAGCGGTACGCCTGCGAGATCGAGAATCGTGGGGAGCAGGTCGTCGGTGGAGGCGGGGGTGGTGATCACTCGGGGAGGGATCGCAGTCGGCCACTCGAGCGCAGCCGGAACGCGGATCCCTCCTTCGAACAGGCTGTCCTTCCCGCCTTTCAGGCCCGCCGTGCGGCCGGGTCCCTGGCGCGGGCCGTTGTCCGAGCTGAACACGACCAGGGTGTTGCGCGCGAGGCCCTGCGCGCGCAGCTCGTCGCGCAGGCGGCCGATCTGGCGGTCGAGGGCCGTCACCACGGTGTAATAGGCGCGCGGCTTCAGGGGGACGCCGGCGTACGTGTCGTCGTCGGGGTCGGCACGGACCGGAACGTGTGGCGCGTGGAACCATGCCACGGCGAGAAACGGTCTGCCCTCGGTGGTTGAGCGACGAATGAAGCGAAGCATCTGGTCCATTACGATGCGCGAATCGTCGCCCCGGACCTCGGGTCCGTCGGGGACGCGACGCCCGGGGCCGGCCCAGTACGCCGATGCTCCGATGCGATCGTCCGCGTTGTCGACGAGCGGGTCGAACGTCGGCACGCGCGCTTCGGTGGCGAAGCTGACGTCGAAGCCGTGCTCCCACGGCGGCGAGTAGAAGGCCGGGTTGCCGCCTCGGTGCGCGTCTTGCTCGTCGGCCGTCATCGCACCCAGGTGCCACTTGCCGAAGATTCCCGTCGTGTAGCCCGCGTCGCGCAGCAGCTCAGCGAGCGTGACCTCGGAATGTCGCAGTACGCCGACGTTCGCGTCGTCGATGCCAAAGCGCCGCGAGTTACGCCCCGTGAGAACGCTCGCGCGCGTCTGGCTGCAGGTCGGCGCGGAGTAGAAGCGATCGAAACGGACCCCGTTCGCCGCGAGGTCGTCGAGCTCCGGGGTGCGCAGCGTCGGGTGGCCGTTCCAACCGACGTCCCCCCAGCCGAGATCGTCGGCCATCAGGAGGATGACGTTGAGCCGGGGAGCGGGCGCGATGCCGCAGCCCGTCGCGATTGCGAGGGCGGCGGTCGAGGCGAGGATCGCTCGGTGGGAGAACAGCACGCGCACCCGAGTCTACCGATTCGAAGGGAGCAATCGTTCTCCCGACCGGGGATACAATAGGGGTGTGGATTCCACCGGGCGATTCGCGGGTCCGATGGCGCGGCAAGTCGCGACTCTGGCAGTATTGATCGCCGCGTTCCTCGCGCCCGGCTCACCCCACGCGTCCCGGGCGGCGGAGCTGGACGGTGCGAACGCTTTCGGCGAGGTTCCCCTCTCCGACGTGCTCGAGGTACTGGTCGCAAACCGCGAGCTTCTCGCCATCGACGCGCGCGGTGGCTCGCAAACCACCGAGCGACTGCGCCTCGAAGAGATCGTCCTTTGGAAAGGGGCGCGCGGGAAGGTGGGGATGGTGCTCACCAACCAGCGCATTCTCGCCGTTGCCACTCAATCGGGGGCCTGGCAGGCGACCGACGTCCACCGCACCGAGTCGCGGCCCGAGGAGGCGTTGCTCGGCGAACGCGTGGCCCTGGTCGTGACGAACGAGCGCGCCATCGGATTCGACGGCGGCAGCGCGAATCTCGTGGAGACGTCCCTCGGGCTGCGCGAGGAGGTGCTCGCGCAGAGCGTGGGCGAGAACGTGGGCGTTCTCGTCACGAATCGCCGAGCGCTCGGCCTCTCGCCGTTCGTCGGCGGGTTCTCCGAGATCATGCTCGGCCTGCGCGAGCGGATCGAATCCGTATCCGCCGGCGCGAACGTCGCCACGATCACCACCGATCGGCGACTGCTCATCTACCGCTCTCCGAGCGGCAGTTGGGAGGAGAAGCGCCTCAACCTGAAGTGAGGCGAAGCGAGAGCCTGCGGCTCACCGCGACCCGCACACGCCGAGCGCCTCGAGCTCGCGCCGGGCCTGTCCCCCCCAGTCTTTCTGCGCGCGCGGGTTCGCAGGGCTCGGGTGCAGGATGCGACCGACCCTCGGTGCGGAAGGTTCTTCGCCCAGGAGCGCCAGCGCCCGAGCCTCCGCGAAGGCGCCGATGCCGATCACCCAAGCGGGCTCGAGCACGGTGACGAGTCGTCGGAAATGCCGGTCGCACGCCTCGAAGAGCGCCACGCGCTCGCGCACGGGCAGCTTGTCGGGCGTGCGATTCCGCCCGCTTTCCTCGATGAAGACCAGCGGGCAGTAGTTCGCGATGAAATGGTCGGCGAAGAAGCGCTCCGGCTCGCCGTAGTGATCGCGCAGTGTCCCCCAGACGCGGGCGCCGCTGACCTCGCTGCGGGTGCACGAAAAGCCCAGGATCGGCCGCTTCGGGTGCTCTTCGGCGGGGCGGTCGACCTTCGCCTCGATGCCGAGCCAATCGCGCACGAAAGAGATTTCGCCAAAGGGGACGCCGGTCTGAGCCATTCCGAAGGGACCCGGATTCATCCCCAGGAAGACGACCCGCTTGGGCGAGTTCCCGTAGAGTCGCAGGTAGGCGCTGTGCGGGCGCCGCGCGTACTCGAGCGGGTTGTAGACGTGGCTGACGGGCTTGGCGAAGCGAAGTGGGGCAAGATCCCTGCACAAGCGGCGTGTCGCTCGGCCGAGGCGTTCCGCCGTGGCGTTCGATTTGGACGGGGTGGCACTCACGGCCCCCTCGATAGCGCAATCGCCCCGCGTCGCGACAGGTGCGAGACGAGGCTTGACGTCGGCGGGGGCCACGCCGATACAGCAATGTCGACTGAAGCGATCTCGAGGAGCACCTCCCAGAGCCACGCTTCGTCGGGGTAAGAAGCCCCGGACGGTGATTGAGATAGCTTCTAGTATTGGGCGGGCGGTCTTTCGGAGGCCGAATCGATGCCGGGCGTTCGTCTGCCAGATGGGCGTTTCCGAGCGGCCGGGGGGCGCGCCAATTTCACTGACGATGGCGGCGGTGGCGCGAAGGTGGCGATCTCGATGAGCAGCGCCGAGGGCGACGAGTTTCGCGTCCTGCTCGATGACGTCCGTTTCCAACAGGGCGGGCACGCGGTATTCGACGGCCTTTCGTGCGGCTTTCCGCGCGGAAAGATCACCGTGGTGCTCGGCGCGAGCGGCGCGGGCAAGAGCACGCTCCTGCGCATGATCGGCGGCCTGACGCGGCCCGACTCGGGGCGCGTTCTGATCGCCGGTCAGGACATCACCGAGCTCTCCGAGACCGAGCTCTTCAGCGTGCGCGATCGCCTCGGGATGCTGTTCCAGGGTGGGGCGCTGCTCGACTCGCTGACGATCTTCGAGAACGTGGCCCTTCCGCTTCGCGAGCACACGCGCCTGTCCGACCCGGACATCGCCGATGAGGTGCGCAGGCGCCTCGAGGCGGTGGGACTCCCCGACGTCGATGACCTGCTTCCCGGTCAGCTTTCCGGTGGCATGAAACGCCGGGCCGCCCTCGCGCGGGCGGTCGTGACCGACCCCGAAATCGTGCTCGTCGACGAGCCGTTCTCGGGCCTCGACCCGGTGAACGTGCGCCGCATCGAAAACGTGCTCGTCGATCTCAACCGGCGCCTCGGCATTACGCTCATCGTGACTTCCCACCACATCGCGTCGACCCTGCGCATGGCATACCGGATGCTCTTCCTCGCCGACGGCTCGGCCATCTACGGTCTGCCCGACGATCTTCTGAAAAGCAGCGATCTCCGTGTCACTGAATTCCTCTCGGCGGAGACCCAGGAGACCTGGCAGCCCAAGTCGCCCACACCGCCGGGTCTGAGACTCGCGTCGCGCGCGCCGCGAGGGGCAGCGTGAAGGCCCCCGCGATCGAATCGGTCGGCGCACGCTCGACGCTCGCCGTCATGAAGCTCGGTACGTTCGCGGTGCTCGGCGGACGCATCGTGCGGGCCGCCGTCATGCGTCCGTACCGCGTGCGCCGCCAGCTGGACGAGATCTTCGACGCGGGCGTGCGTTCCCTGGTGATCGTCTGTCTGTCGGGCGCCACGGTGGGCGCGTCGCTCTCGCTTCTCGGCTACGGCACGCTCTCGCGCTTTGGTGCCGAGGGCTTCCTCGGCGCGCTGGTGGGACACGCCCTCGTTCGCGAGCTGGGTCCGGTGCTGACGGGGCTGCTCGTCACCGGACGGGCAGCCTCCGCCATGGCCGCCGAGATCGCGTCGATGGTGCAGACCGAGCAGCTCGACGGGCTGCGCATGATGTCGATCGACCCGATCGACTACGTGGTGACACCGAAGGCCCTCGCGATGATCTTCGTGATGCCGCTTCTGTACGCGCTGTTCGTGGCGGTCGCTCTGTACGGCGCCTTCGCGGTGGGCGTGGACCTGTTGGGAGTCGACGGTGGCCAGTTCCTGACCAGCCTCGAGAACGCCCTGGACTTCGGTGACCACGTTCTCCAGGGACTCGTGAAGTCGCTCGTGTTCGGCGTCCTCGTCGGTCTCGTCGCGGCGTACCGCGGATACACGAGCGAGCCCACGTCGGTGGGCGTGAGCGCGGCAACCACCGGGACGGTCGTGACGGCCTCGGTGTGCATCTTGATCTTCAATTACATCATCACGGCGCTCTGGGGGGTGTGAGCCATGTCGTCTTCAGCGGTACGCGATCTGGTGGTGGGACTCTTCGTCGTCGCGGGGCTCGCGGCGATCGGGTACCTGTCCGTTCAGGTCGGGGGCCTCAACTACAAGGGCGAGGGGGGCCTCGTGCTCGTCGCCCACTTCGACGACATCGGCGGTCTCACCGGCCGCGCGCCGGTCTCCGTGGCGGGCGTGACCGTGGGGCAGGTGAAGGCGATCCAGCTCGACGATCTGCTGCGCGCCGAGGTGACTCTCGACCTCGACCCCGGCCTCGAGCTCCCCACCGACACCTCGGTGGCGATCCGGACCGCCGGCATCCTCGGCGACCAGTTCCTCGCCCTCGAGCCGGGCGCCGAGGAGGAGTTCCTCCGGTCTGGCGACGAAATTGCCTATACCGAAGATGCGCTGTCCCTGGAACGTCTCATCGGCAAGTTCGTGAACAACGCGGGGCTCGAATAGCGAGTGATGCAGCTTCCGGGACGAATTCTTCGAGGGGCGACAGCGCTCATCGCCTCGACGTTGCTCTTCTGCGCGAGCGCGGGGGTCGCGCGCGCCGAAGAGGGATCGTCCGTCTACGACCCGTGGGAGCCGATGAACCGCGGCATATTTGCGGTCAATGAATTCGCGGACCGCTATTTCATCCAATACCTGGCCATGGGCTACGACGCACTTCTGCCGGACCCCCTCGAGAGCGGCATCCGAAACGTCTTCGAGAACGGCCGGCTCCCGATCACGTTCACGAACAACCTTCTGCAGCTGAAGATCCTGGGGGCCGTCGAAGAGATCATCCGCTTCGGTCTCAACACGACGGTGGGAATCGGTGGGCTCTTCGACGCTGCAGCGGACGCGGGCCTCCCGTCGAACAACGAGGACTTCGGGCAGACGCTCGGAACCTGGGGGGTGCCGCCCGGTCCCTTCCTGATGCTGCCCGCGCTCGGTCCCTCGAACATCCGCGACGGGTTGGGCCTCGCCACCGACACGGCCACCCTCGCCTACTCGTTCTTCCTGCCGTTCTGGGTAAACGCGGCACTCACGGGCGGCAACCTCATCGGAACGCGATCCCTGGCGATCGAGGTGATTCGCGAGAACCGAGAGTCGGCCTTCGATCTCTACTTGTTCACGCGAAACGCCTACATGGCGAACCGCGCCAGCCGGGTCCACGACGAAGACCAGTCCGACGCCCCCGCCGAGACCGACGAAGATCTCTACTACTTCGACGACGAAGAGGACCAGGAATGGTGACTGTGAAGTCGATGAGCCCGATCTCGTGGAGCGCGGCTCTGCTCGCGGCGATGGCGTTCTCATCGCCCGCGGTGGCGGCGGAGCGGAAGCCGCGCGAGGTGGTCGAGGTCACCGTCGCCGCGGTGATCGGAGTGCTGGGCAATGACGCGCTCTCGAAGGCCGAGAAGCGCGCCGGCATCGAGAAGATCGCCTACGCGCGCTTCGACTTCCGGACCTTTACCCGCCTCGTTACGGCGAAGTACTGGAAGCGGTTCAGTACCGAGCAGAAGAAGGCCTTCTTCGCGGAATTCAAGGTTTTCCTCGCACAGGAGTACGGTACACGCCTCGACGACTACGAGAACCAGAGCGTCGAGGTGCTCGACGAGCGCGTGGAGCCCCGCGGCGACGTGACGGTGCGAACGCGGATCGTCGGTGGCGACTTCGACGACGCCAGCGTCGATTACCGCATGCGAAAGAAAGACGACGACTGGTTCGTGATCGACGTGGTGATCGAGGGCGTCAGCCTCGTCTCGAACTGGCGCGACCAGTTTCGCGAGGTGCTGCGCGGCAAGAACGGAGTCGAGGACCTGCTCGCGCAGCTGCGCACGAAGAACAAGAATCGCGAGGAGGGCCGGGGCCCGCCGGCCAGCGGGCCGCCAGCTCGGGAGGGTCGCCCGGCCTCCAAGTCGTGATCCCGAGGTGAACGGAGCTCGGACGACCTAGTGGGGCGGGAAGCGGAACCAACGCGCGGCGAGGGGCTCGTCGATCCGGAAGAGCTTCCCCGCCTCGTTGCCGAACACGAGGGCTTCGCCCAGCCAGGCAATCGACTCCACCTGCCCCGTCTTCCGGAAGGCGAGGGCGATCCGTGCCACGGGACCGGCGGGGAGCGGGAGCGGACCGCGTCGATCGAAGATCAGGATGCCGCGGTAGGTGAGGAGCGCGATCCAGCCACCGTCGGCGCTGATGTCGGCGCCCGTGACATTGCCGATGAGGCGCGCGGTGCCGCCGCCGAGCTCGATCTCGCCGAGGGCCACGAGCGGCTCCTCGTCATCGCTTGCTGCATCCGACACCCGGTAGAGCCGAGTCTTCGTGTCGCTTCGGTGCTTCGTGTACAGATAGAGCCAGCCGTCGTGCCACAGCATCGACTCGGCGTCGAATACCGAGTTCCCGTCCTCGGGAAAGGCCGTCTGATCCTGGTAGCGGTAGCGGATGACGCGATCGACAGGGACGCTGCCAGCGCGCCTCGCGGGGTCGGGCTCGCGGATGCGGTAGATCGCCAGGTCGCGGCGCTCGTTCGCGTTGTTCCCGATGTCGCCGAGGTAGAGGTACCCGGCCTCGTCGATCGCGATGTCCTCCCAGTCGACGTGCGTCGCGCCGTCGACGCTGAACTCGGCGAGCTTCCTCCCCTGTGGTGTGATGGCGAACAGTCGCGCCGCGTCGCCGGAGTCGTTGTGGGTCCAGAACACGTCTGCGTGGGTCCGGCTCGCGACGAGACCCGACGATTCGGAGATCTCGCCGTCGTCGATGCGGTGCACCGACCAGCCGGCATTCGGTGGCTCGGAGCCGACGCCGATGCCCGCGCAGCCAACCAGCGCGAATCCGCTCGCGACCACCAACGCAATACCGAGGTATCGACGAGAGGCGCTGCACATCTCCATCGAGTCAGGCCCCGTGGCAACCCCTCCCGGGTCCAAATGGTCGTCAACCGACGATACGCTAACTTGCGCCGGAACCGCTCCCGTCCACTCCACCGAAGCCAAGTCACATGAGACTCCCGAAGCTCGGCAACATCCTCCGCACCGGCGAAACTCCCCTCGAGCGGACGGCGAAGCACTGGGCGGAGCAGGTCTCGTCGGATCAGGTGTTCTGGAAGGGACATCCCGTCATCCGGCGCTATATGTGGCGGCGGCTCACCGGGAACCCCAACAAGCCCGATCTGCAGGATCTGTTCGAACGGCACTTCCCGGGCGGCGTCGAATGCGGCCTGTCCCTCGCTTGCGGTCACGGTTCGCTCGAGCGGCAGATGCTGCGGAGGGGCTGGGCCAGGACGATGCACGGCTTCGACCTCTCGGCGGGAGCCGTTGAAAACGCTCGCAAGCTCGCTGCCGAGGATGGGATGGACGACCGGGTCGAGTACTGGGTCGGCAACTTCAACGAGCCTGACCTGCCCGACGCCCGCTACGACGCGGTGTTCTCCTATTCGGCATCCCACCACTGCGCTGAACTCGAGCGAATGTTCGACGCTGTCCGCCGAACTCTCAAGCCCGACGGGCTGTTCGTCATCAACGAATACATGGGCCCCTCCCAGTTTCAGTTCCCGCAGAGCCAGATCGATGTCATCAACGAGATCCTCGCGATCCTCCCCGCGAAGTACCGCCTCAGCATCAATGAGTCGAAACCGGACAAGCCGGTGTACAAGGAGCGGTTCCATCCCATTGACACCCGCGACCTCGAGGCCCGCGATCCCTCGGAGGCGATTCGCTCGGGCGAGATCCGCTCGGTGTTCGGCGACTACTTCGAACGCGTCGACTACAGACCCTACGGCGGGAATCTGTTCCAGTTCCTCATGTCCGGGATCGTCGGGAACTTCGATCCCGATGACGAATCGGACACGAGCCTGATCGAGATGATCGGGATGATGGAGGAGAAACTCGAGGCGACGGGCGCGTTCGAGTCCGACTGCGCTCTGCTCGTAGGACGGCCGCTCGCGTGAAGATCGTCATCGCCGGGCTCGCGAAGACCGGGACCACTGGGCTCTTCTACAAGCTCCGCAACTCGACGCCGGGTTCCCCCCGGACGCTCTTCGAAGCGCGAAGCTACGCGCCACGGCCGCGCGACGACGAGCGGGGAGTGCTTGCGAAGATTCTGGTCGGACGCGAGGGGTACGCGGACTACGCGAGTTTCGATGGCTTCGACAAGAAGATCTGCATCATCCGCGACCCGCGCGATCGGCTCATCAGCTCACTCCTGTACGGCGCATTCGCGGAAGACTTCGTTCATGACGACGACAAGCTCGAGCGCTACCTGGAGACCCTGCGTCGGAAGGAGCAGAACAGTCGTTCGGTGAGCGTTACGGAGATCGCCGCACTCCACGAGGAGCTCTCCGGGCGTCCCGTCAAGGTGTCCGCAATCGCCATCCGCTCTTTCCTCGACCCCCTCGAGTGGTCGATGGCGTTCTGCCGCGATCGGCCGGATTACCACGTCGTGAAGTACGAGGACTTCGTTGGCGAGCGTCTCGAGGCGCTTTCCGAGTACCTCGGGTTCCCCATCGGAGGCGACGCGACCGTCGGAGTCGCCGTGCGTCGCGTGGTGCGCACGAAGGGCAAGGGCGACTGGAAGAACTGGTTNGTCCCCGAGGACGTCGCCATCATGCGCAACGACGCGCGCATCGTCAGCTACCTGAGCCGGTTCGGCTACGAAGACGAATGGGAGCTCTCGGAATCCCCAGGCATCGTTCCCGACCACTGCTCGGGGTACGTCGCGCGCCTCGCTGCGGAGCGGCGCGGGAAGAAACCGCGATCCGGGCCGGTTGCAGCGCCCGGAGCGCCTACGACCACGGACGCCGGCGAAGCCTGAGCGGGACCTCTGGGATCAGCGGCGCGCCACCAGGTAGGCAACCCACGCCGGGTCGTCTACGGCCGAGTTGCGGCGAGTGAAGATGCTGTTGCCCTCGCCGGTGTCCTTGTCGGTGCCTTCCCAATAGGATTCGACCTTCTCGAAGCCCGCCTCGTTGAGGATGTCACGCAGCTCCGGCAGGGACCACAGACGCCACTCGTACGTGAATGCCTTCCGCAGGCGGCTCCCGTCCGAGAACTCGAAGTGGATGTAGTTCAGGCCGAAGTTGTTGATCGGATCGAATTTGTGCTGGTCCCAGATGTAGTCGAAGCCTTCGCACTCGCGGAGCTCTTCGTAGGTTCGCTGGGCGTCGGGTCCCCCGTAGGCGTCGAGGATCAGCAGGCCTTCCGGGCGCAGTGTCGCGCGCGCGCGGACGAAGTAGTCGAGGATCTCGGCGCGGGTCTTGAAGATGAAGTACGAGAAGTTGAAGGCGATCGTGACGTCGACGAGCTCGTGTCCCATGTCGCGGACATCGCCCTGGATGAGCTTGATGCGCGAGGCCTGATCGTCGCTCAGCTGGCTGACGTTGTGCTCGCGTCCCCACACGAGCGGGTCGGAATCGAGATCGATGCCGATCGCCCGGTTCTCCTTGTTCATCTGCACCCAGAAGCACGCGGTGGCAGCCGTACCGCAGAAATCCTCGCGCAGCAGACGCGCCGGGCGATCGAAGTGCGAGCGGAAGACCCGGTTGATGAACAGGAGGTCCGGCTCGGGTTCCTGCACCGAACGCTGATAGAGATCGTGACGGTCGGCGACGCTCGCCATGGGCGGCTTCCTGGCCTTGCGCGGCGTTCCCCGATTCCTGGCGGCCTTTCCTGCGTGTTTCTGCTTGTTTCGCTTCCGAGCCACGGTCGTCTCCCTATTGCTTGCCTGGCAGCTGGCGGGATCGTCGCGCAAAACCCGTGTCGCCACAACGGATTCCGTAGTGAATAAGCGATCAGGGGACGCGTCGAAGCCAGCAGACGAGCCGAAAAGGAGGTCGCTCATGACTCGCGGAAATCGATGGATTCGAAGATTCACCCTCGCTTCGATCGGACCGCTCGCGGTCCTGCTGCTGGCGCTGCCGAGCACGGCGTTCGCCGGGAGTCGCGACGTTCGGGTCCACGGCAGCTACTGCTCTTCGAAGCAGGATCACCATCGCGATCACCGACGCAGCTCTCACGACCGCGGCCGAGACTACGACGACCGCCACCACCATCGCCGCCACGCATCCGACGACCGCCGCCGCGACCGCGGCCATTCGTGGCGCTGGGGCGGGGGCCATCGCGCCACGCACCACTCGAAGCGAACCCACCACGGTGCGTACGCTTGCCGCCCCTGTGGCAAGCGCTTCCACCATCGGCGCGGCGTCCAGGCCCACATCCGCCACCAGCATCACATCCCGGCGTGGCAGATTCCGTTCTTCGTGTTCCATCACGCGTCGGGTTGGAGCTTCTCTGCCGATCCGGTTCGCTTCGCTTTCAGAGGGTGGTAGGGGAAGGGCTCCGCGCGGATCGCACGGTCACAACGCGGGAGGAGCTCAGGGCCTCCGGCCCGCGTCGCTCCCGTGAAACGGCGTTCGACAAGGGGGACACGGGCCGTCCGGCCTCTCCCGACCGGCCTCGCGTTCCGCGCGTTCATTCCACCCGTGCTTGGATCCAACCCGCGTCGATCCACTCTCCAAGCCAGCTTGCCGCTCGGGCGGGAGCCGCGGCGTCGCCCAGGTCTTCAGCGATACGCTCGCACAGGGTGCCGAACGGCTCGCCTCGCGCGGTGCGCTGCAATGCCTCGAATGCGGAGCGGTCCATGGATCGGTGGAACACGCGCTCGTCCGCGCGCCAGATCACGGCGTGCACCGCCTCGGGAACGACGGCCAGCTCTTCGGGTGCCGGCTCGCACCTCTCTCCGTCCCCCGCTTTTCGCCACGCGCGGCGCAGCTTCTGGATCGGCCACTCGAGCGCGAGGAGCCGGAGCGACGGGTGGACGGCGAAGCGCAGGCCTGCGAAGCGGTCGGGATCGAGCGCGGCCAGCGCGCTGCGTTCGAGGGCGGGTGTGTCGGCGGCGTCGAATGCGTCGGCCAACGCCCACTCGAAACGCGCGAGGTCGCCGACCCAGCCGCGGCCACGGCGAAACGGCTCGCCCCGTGAATCCTCGGCGACGAACGTGGCGAGGTGTTGGCCCGCCCAGCGCAAGGACGGGTGTGTCGGCGGGTGGGCGAGGAGGTACGACGTCACGAGATCTCGGAACCACGCCTCGCCGAGCGTCCAACGGAGCGTTGGGTAGTCGTTCTCGAGGCAGCCGCAGAGCCTCTCGAAATAGGCGTTGGCGTAGACCGAGAGGCGGTCCTCCGCGGAGAGGCGCGCGTCGCCGCGCACGACGGCGCGCGCGCCGCCAGGCTCGCTCGCAAGCGCCGTCTCCACGCCTTCGGGAGCGGTGATCCAATGGCGCAGTCGGATCTGCACTTCAGCGAGCGACGACACGGCTGCCCTCCGCCGCTGACGGCTTCGTGGTCTCCGCGGCGAGGCGCGCGCGCTGTGCCTCCTCTTCGAGTCGGTCGTACGCGGGAATGCGATCGTCCCATTCGACGAGCGTCGAGACGCTGCCGATGCGGCGCAGAGCGCGTTCGTAGAGCGCCCACACCTCGTCGCGCACCGGGTGGTCGTGGGTGTCGATCAGCAGCGGGCCCTGCTCGCTGTGGCCGGCGAGGTGGATTTGGAAGACGCGCTGCGCGGGGACCGCATCGACGTACGCAGCCGCGTCGAATTCGTGGTTGTGCGCGCTCACGAAGACGTTGTTGACGTCGAGGAGGATCCCGCAGTCGGCGCGCTCGGCGACGGCGACGAGGAATTCGACCTCGGACATCTCGTCGGCTTCGAAGCTCAGGTACGACGAGACATTCTCGACTGCGATGCGCCGCTTCAGGCGATCCTGGACGCGCCGGATCCGGTCGGCGAGGTGGACGACGACGTCGGCTGCATAGGGGAGGGGCAGCAGGTCGTGGAGCTGCGTCCCGCCGACGCCGGTCCAGCAGAGGTGGTCCGAGATCCACGCGGGCTCGACGCGATCGGCGAGGCGCACGAGCGCCTCGAGGTACGCGTCGTCGAGGGGGTCCGTGGAGCCGAGGTTGAGCGATACGCCGTGCAGCACCACCGGGACGCTCGCGCGTACATCGTCGAGCACGCGCAGCGGCCGCCCGCCATCGACCATGTAGTTCTCGGTCAGCACCTCGAACCAATCGACGCACAGCGTGCGGTTTGCGATGCGCTCGAGGATGTCGGGGTAGTGGACGGCGCGCAGGCCGACGCCGAAGCCCAGCATCGGCGCCGGGGCGCTCGAGTTGGAGGGGGGCACGAAGCAGGACGGCCGGAGCGACCGGGGACACGCTGCCCCCGGCCGCGTACCCGATCAGTCGCCGCCAGCAGCGGCCTGGGCCTTCTCGCACTCGGCCTTCGTGAGCTTGACCCAGCCCTTGCCCTTGCAGCTGTTCTGGCCGTTGCAGCCACTGCTGTCGGTTGCGCACGCGCTCTGGCCCTTGCACGCGTTTGCGCCTTCGCACTTGATCTTTGCTTCGCCGCCTTCGTGGTGGGCGGCGTTGGCCTCGCCCGCCACGCCGGCGGCGAAGAGCGCCGCTGCCGCGGTCGCGAGGACTGATTTGCGGTTCATCGATGCAGCCTCCTGACTCGTGACTCCGGAATCTCGATTCCGGCTGCGCGACCGCCTGGGCAACACCCGGAGCGGACACGCGGGCGGGCGACTCCCTGCCGCTCGCGCCGCGAGTATGCACCGATTGGATGCGCGTCACCATGAATCGCTTCAGCGCGCCCGTCGGTGAGGCAGATCACGAGCGTGGGCGCGTCAAGAAGCACAGACGCGGAAGGCGCAGAGGCGCCTCCCTAACCCTGGGGATCGTATCCGAGGTTCGGGCCGAGCCAGCGCTCCATTTCGTCGAGTGGCATGCCCTTGCGGGATGCGTAGTCTTCGACCTGGTCGCGGTCGATCCGTCCGACGGTGAAGTAGCGCGCATCGGGGTGGGCGAAGTACAGGCCGCTGACACTCGCTCCGGGGGTCATCGCGAAGTGGTCGGTGAGCTCCATACCCACCGACGGTGCATCGAGAAGATCGAAGAGCTTGCGCTTCTCGGTGTGGTCCGGGCAGGCGGGATACCCGTGCGCAGGACGGATGCCGCGGTAGCGCTCGCCGATCAGATCTTCGTTGCTGAGCTCCTCGTCGGCGCCATAGCCCCAGTCTCGGCGCGCCTGTGCGTGCAGGTACTCGGCGAACGCCTCGGCGAGGCGGTCGGCCAGTGCCTTCACCATGATGGCGTTGTAGTCGTCGAGATCCTTTTCGTACTTCGCCGCGAGCTCGGCGGCGCCGATTCCCGCCGTCACCGCGAAGGCGCCGAGATGGTCCGGGACTCCGGCGCCCTCGGGCGCGACGAAGTCCGACAGGCAACGATTCGGCTTGCCGTCGGCGATCTCGCGCTGCTGGCGCAGCATGTTGAAGCGGGTCAGCTCGCTCGACCTACCTTCGTCCTCGAAGAGCACGATGTCGTCGCCAACACTCGCAGCCGGCCAGAAGCCGTACACGCCGCGGGCTGAAATCGAGCGGTTCGCAATGATCTCGTCGAGCAGCTGTCGACCGTTGTCGAAGAGCTCGCGCGCCGCCTCACCGTACTTCTCGCTGTCGAAGATCTTCGGGTACTTGCCTTTGAGCTCCCACGTGACGAAGAAGAACGTCCAGTCGACGTACGGAAGCAGCTCCTCGACCAAGACCTCCACTTCGCGGCGACCGGTGAAGGCCGGTGTGGGGATGTCCTGTGCTCGCCAGGCGATGGGCGAGCCGTTTTCCCGCGCCTGCGGGAGGGTGAGCAGCGGTTTTTCCTTCTTCTGTCCGTAGACGTAGCGGAGCTGCTCCTGGAGCTGCTGATTCTTCTCGTCGAAACTCCTCTTGCGCTCCGCGTGGAGCAGATTCGATACGACATTGACCGCCCGCGACGCGTCGTGCACGTGCACGACGCTCTCGTGGTACTGCGGCGAGATCTTGACGGCGGTGTGCTGCCGGCTCGTCGTGGCACCGCCGATGAGCAGTGGTTTTTCGATTCCGCGTCGTTCCATCTCCTTTGCCACGTTCACCATCTCGTCGAGCGACGGGGTGATCAGCCCGGAGAGTCCGATGACGTCGCAGTCCTCGTCGACCGCGGTTTGCAGGATCTTGTCGGCAGGCACCATCACGCCGAGGTCGATGATCTCGTAGTTGTTGCAGCCGAGGACCACGCCGACGATGTTCTTGCCGATGTCGTGGACGTCGCCCTTCACGGTGGCGAGCACGATCTTGCCCTGCGATGTCGCGCCGCCGGCCTTATCGGCCTCGATGAACGGGGTGAGCCACGCCACCGCGCGCTTCATTGCGCGAGCGCTCTTCACCACCTGCGGGAGAAACATTTTTCCCGCGCCGAAGAGATCGCCCACGATCCCCATGCCGTCCATGAGCGGGCCTTCGATCACCTCGAGCGGACGTTCGACCAGCTTGCGTGCTTCCTCGGTGTCCTCTTCGATGAAGTCGACGACCCCGTGGACGAGCGCGTGGGAGAGTCGCTCTCCAACGGGCGCCTCGCGCCACGAGAGGTCGATCTCCTTCTTCTTGCCCGAGCCCTTCACGGTCTCTGCGAACTCGACCATACGCTCGGTGGCGTCCGGGCGGCGTGCGAAGATGATGTCCTCCACGTGCTCGAGGAGGTCCGCCGGGATGTCCTCGTAAACGCCGAGCTGACCGGCGTTCACGATGCCCATGTCCATGCCCGCGCGGATCGCGTGGTACAGGAAGGCCGTGTGAATGGCCTCGCGCACGGCGTCGTTGCCGCGGAACGAGAAGGAGAGGTTGCTGACGCCCCCGCTGATCTTCGCGCCGGGACAGCGCTTCTTGATGATTTTCGTCGCCTCGATGAAGTTGATCGCGTACCGGTCGTGTTCCTCGATGCCGGTGGCGATGGCGAGGATGTTCGGGTCGAAGATGATGTCCTGCGGCGCGAAACCCACCTTCTCGGTGAGGAGCTGGTAGGCCCGCTCGCAGATCTCGACCTTGCGCTCGCTTGTGTCGGCCTGGCCGGTCTCGTCGAAGGCCATCACGACCACGCCCGCGCCGTAGAGCTGGATCACGCGCGCCTTCGCGAGAAAGTCGTCCTCGCCCTCCTTGAGGGAGATCGAGTTGACGATGGCCTTCCCCTGCACGCACTTGAGACCTGCCTCGATCACCGACCACTTCGAGCTGTCGACCATGATCGGCACCTTCGCGATATCGGGCTCGGTGGCGATCAGGTTCAGGAAGGTCGTCATGGCCTGCTCCGAGTCGAGCATGCCCTCGTCCATGTTCACGTCGATGACGTTGGCGCCGCCGCGTACCTGGTCGAGAGCGACCTCCGTGGCGGTGGTGTAGTCGTTCTTCTTGATGAGGTTCATGAAGCGGCGCGATCCGGTGACGTTGGTGCGCTCGCCGATCATCGTGAAGTTCGAGTCGGGGCGGAGATCGAAACGCTCGAGACCGCTGAAGTGGGCGATCTCGTGATCCTCCCCCGGCACGCTGCGGGGGGCGATACCGGCGACGGCCTCGCTGATCGCGCGGATGTGGCCATCGTGGGTGCCGCAGCAGCCGCCGACGAGGTTCACGAGTCCGCTTTCGGCGAACTCGCGCAGCAGCGCAGCGGTCTCGTCGGGCTCCTGATCGTAGCCACCGAAGGCGTTCGGGAGTCCCGCGTTCGGGTAGCAGCTGACGTGGCTGGTGCTGACCGCGCCGAGCTCGGCAACGTAGGGGCGCATCTCCGCCGCACCGAGTCCGCAGTTGATCCCCACCGAGAGGGGGCGCGCGTGCTCGACGGAGGTCCAGAAGGCGTCGATGGTCTGCCCGGACAGTGTGCGGCCCGACAGGTCGCTGAAGGTCACCGAGATCAGGATGGGAACGTCGATCCCGCGGGCATCGATTTGCTCGCGCGCCGCGAAGATGGCGGCCTTCGCGTTCAGGGTGTCGAAGATCGTCTCGATCAGCAGCATGTGGACGCCGCCGTCGAGCAGGCCGTTCACCTGCTCGGCGTACGCGTCCCGCAGCTCATCGAAGCTGAGGTTGCGAAAGGCCGCGTCGTCCACATCGGGTGAGATCGACAGCGTGCGGTTGGTGGGCCCGATGGCGCCGGCGACGAAGCGGGGCTTGTCCGGGGTGCGCTGGGTCCACTCCTCGGCACAGCGCAGCGCGATCTCGGCGGCGCGGACGTTGAGTTCGGGAACGAGGTGCCCGGCCGAGTAGTCGGCCTGCGCGATGCTCGTCGCGCTGAAGGTGTTGGTCTCGATGAGGTCCGAGCCGGCCGCGAGGTACGCATTGTGGATGTCCTCGATGACGTCGGGCCGGGTGATGACGAGCAACTCGTTGTCGCCCTTCAGATCGCCGGGCAGATCGCCCAGGCGATGGCCGCGGAAATCCTCCTCGGAAAGACCGCGAGCCTGGACCATCGTGCCCATTGCGCCGTCCATGACGAGGATGCGTTCGCGCAGGATCTGGCTGAAGGCTTCAAGGGAGTTCGATGTGCTCATGCTGCGTGCCTGAGGTCGGGAAGAGGAATCGGGAAGAGGGGGCTCGCGCGTCATCGGAGAGCCGAGGCGCGAAGTTTACCTAAGTATCAGGTTATCTCAATATATCGATGAATCAGTTTTCCCCGAGGGGGAAGCCGAGCAGTTCCCGCAGCTCTCCGAGGGCTACCCGGGGGTCTCCGACCTTGATCGTCGCCATCCCGAGCTTCCGCGCCGACTTGAGGTTGCGGCCGATATCGTCCAAGAAGACGGCCTCATCGGGAGACACGTCGATTACCTCGCAGGCGTGGAGATAGAAGCGCGGATCCGGCTTCGACAGCCCGACGACGCTCGACTCGACGAAGGCGTCGAAATGCTCGGCGACGGGGTTCTCGCCGCCGCCCTCGGTCTTCCAGTTGTTGGTGAGGGCGGCCGTGATGAGGCCCGCCGCGCGGATCCGCTTCACGGCCTCGATCATCATCGGGCGCACGGCCGTCGCCCCCGCCATCGCGGCCATCAGATCGCGTGCGTCGACGGAGGCCCCCGCTCTCGCGCAGTCGCCCTCGAAGGCCGGGTAGAACTCTTCCATCGTGAGCTCGCCGCGCTCGAGGCGCGTCCACGCGCCGGCCGCGCCGGTGTCCACGATCAGGCGGTTGATGAACCCGTCCGCGAGACCCTGCTCGCGCTCATAGCGCGCGATTCCCTGCATCGGGGAATCGACGATCACACCCCCGATGTCGAAGATGACGGCCCGGTGCTTCAAGGCAGCTCTCCTCTCTTCGGGGACCCGATCCAGGCGGAGCGCGTACTATACAGGGCGATCCACTGCTGGAGCCGCCGTGTCCGACCTCCTCGTCCGCTTTTCGCTCGCCGTGCCGGTCGCTGTGTTCCTGGCCGTGGCGCCCGACAGCCGCGCCCACGAAGCCGACCGGTCGATGCATCGAGTCAGCTTTCAGGTCGAACAGTCTCGAGAGGTGGCCAACGATCAGGTGCGCGCCGTCATCGGGATCACGGAAGAAGACGCCGATGCCGCGGCACTCGCGAACCGTGTCAACACCCGCATGGAGCGCGCACTGCGCAAGGCCCGCCGCGCGAGCGGAGTGAAGGTCGAAAGCGGCGCCTATCGCACCCATCCCGTCTACGAAAAGGGCCGTATCCGACGCTGGCGCGCGAGTCAGGACATCGTGCTCGAGGGGAAGGATGCGACCGCGGTGGGAACACTCGTGGGCGAGCTGCAGGATGAGCTGCTGCTGCGCTCGATGGACTTCAGCGTGTCGCCCGAACTTCGCCGCGAAGTGGAGGACGGCCTCGTCGTCGACGCCCTGGCCGCGTTTGGTGCCCGAGCGACGCTCGTGGTCGAGAACCTCGACGCGTCGTCGTACGACCTGGTGTCGCTCTCGATCGACACGGGATCGGGAGCGGTGCCGCGTCTCCGCGTCCGGCAGGCGGAGATGATGGGTGCTTCCAAAGTCGCGGCGCCCGCTCTCGAGGCGGGCACCAGCCGCGTCACGATCCGCGTGAACGCCACCATCGAACTCGACTGAAACGGAGGATCCCATGCCCCTCGATGCCGATGCCAAGGCCCTGATGGATGCCATGTTGAGCGCCGGTCCCTTGCCCTGGGACCTCACGCCGGTGGAAGCCCGCAAGCAGATGGAACAGGCGCCGAAGGCGCCGATGCCGGAGGTCGCGGTCGCCAACATCGAGAACCGGACGATCCCGGGTCCAGACAGCGAGATCCCGGTGCGTATCTACACGCCGAACGGCGCGGCCCCCGCATCCGGTCATCCCGTGCTGGTGTTCTTTCACGGCGGTGGCTGGGTGATCGGAAGTCTCGACTCGCACGATGGTCAGGCGCGCGCGCTCGCTGACCTCGCCAAGTGCGTCGTCGTGTCGGTCGACTACCGACTCGCGCCGGAGGATCGCTTTCCGGCAGCCGCCGAGGACTGCTACGCGGCGACGCAGTGGACCCACGACAACGCGAAGTCTCTCGGTGTCGATGCGTCGAAGATCGCCGTGGGTGGCGACAGCGCGGGGGGCAACCTCGCCGCCGTCGTTCCCCTCATGGCGCGGGATCGCGGCGGTCCGCCCCTCGTCTTCCAGCTCCTCGTGTATCCCGTCACCGACTTCGACCGCGACAACGCTTCGATGCAGCGCAACGGCGAGGGTTACTTCCTCACCCGCGCCGCGATGATCTGGTTCGACGACCACTACGCTCCCGAAGCAGAGCAGCGAAATCACGAGTACGCGGCGCCGCTTCGTGCGAAGGACGCCTCGGGTCTGCCGGCGGCGCTCGTGATCACCGCCGAGTTCGACCCGCTCTGCGACGAGGGTGAGGCCTACGCGAAGAAGCTCGAGGCCGCGGGGGTGGAGGTCACGTACTCACCCTACGACGGGGTATTCCACGGGTTCTTCGGCATGGCCGGCCTGATGGCGAAGGCGGGGCAGGCCCAGGAAGAGGCGGCGGCCGCGCTGCGAGGGGCGTTCGGCAGCTGACCCGTGCGTCAGGCTGACGCGTCGTCGCCGCCCGATCGGCCCGCCTGGGTGAGCTGGAGCGCGACGAGGCGCGCGAGCATCACCGTCAGGTAGACCTGGCCCACCACCGCCTCGGCGGCGGAGAGCGCGTCCGCGCGCGGGTTCGTCGGCACGACGTTCCCGTACCCGAGCGTCGTGATCGTCACGAAGCTGAAGCCCATGAAGCGGTCGAACCTCGGCGCGGTGATGGATTCGCCGAAGTCGAACGAGCCCGGCTCGCGGATCTCGAGCAGCGTGTAGGCGAACGTCCAGAGGATCCCGAGCATCATGTAGATCGAGAGCGCGCCGTAGATCGTGTCGGCGGTGACTCGCGGCGTGGCCAGGAAGATCTTGCGCAACATCAGGAACGTCACGTATGAGAACACGAGCAGACCGAGGCCCGGGTACACACCGATCAGCCCCGCATCGTCGTTGCCGTATCGGTACAAGAAGACCAGCTGCATCAGCGCGATGAGCACCAGCCCCACGATGGACTGACGCAGGTTCACCGAGCACGCGAGGATGCTCGTCACCATCGTGAGGACGAGCGCCATGTCCATCAGCGCCGTGCCGAGGCCGTCGCGACCCATGAACGGGTAGATGAAGAGCAGCATCAGCAGGGACGCGAGGAGGTAGCCGTGACGGTAGCGCTGGAGCACTCTGGGCAATCTCCGACGACAGGGCTCTTCTTGGACGCGGACGCCTCGGAATTCTCGCACTCTGCCGGGTGCGTGCAACCAGCGGAAATCGCCTCGGGCTCCGAGTAGAATGGCGCCACGAGGCCGACCCCGACGAGCCCGAGGAGTATCCCGATGTTTCGTGCGCCGCGATCTTCCAGCGTTCCCCGCCGTCGCTCGCGTCGCGCGGCGCTGGCGTGGGTGCTTACCCTCGCCTTCGCGTCCTCCGGCTGCGCGACGATGGACATCTCCACGGATTGGGACCCCTCTGTCGATTTCAACACGCTCGAGACCTACCGGTGGGGCAAGAGCGCCGAGGCCGACGATCCCCGCGGCAACGACTCGCTCGTGGAAGGCCGCGTTCGCCGGGCGGTGGACCGCGAGCTCGCAGCGAGCGGCTATTCACAGAAATCGACTGGACCCGTCGACTTCGTCGTCAGCTACTTCGCGGCGGTCGAGAACAAGCTCGACGTTCGCGTGCTGAACGACTACTACGGCTATCGCCCCGGCTGGGGGAGCTACGACTACGGCGCCGGATCGCGCACCTACGTGCGCGAATACGAGCAGGGCACCCTCGTCCTCGACATCGCGGCGCTTGGCACCTCGAAGCTCCTGTGGCGCGGTACCGCTCAGGCCGAGGTCACGAATACGTCGACGCCGCAGGAGAGCGAGGCGATCATCGACGAGGCCGTGCGCAGGATGCTCGAGAAGTTCCCACCGGACGCCTGACGACGTCGGGGGTCGAGATCAACCGCGGCGTCGGAACGAGGCGAGTACCGCGAGACCCGGGCCCCTGCTGAGAGCCGTGCCGGGCGCCGGAATGAACGCCGACTCGATGAAGTCGAGCTCGATGTCACCCAGGGGATCGGCATCGTAGGGTGGAGCGGATGGTATCATCGGCGGTGTTTCGAGAGTTCGTCCGAACCCGTATCGCAGATCTCGACCTCTTCCATGCACCCGATGTGGCAGCCGAGGCTGTGCTCGCCGCGATCGAGCGCCACCGCGAGAACGACCGCCGCGGGCGGGAGGCGTGCGATCACTGGGGACCCGCGGCGAGTGTGAGCCGGGTTTCCCTCGGCGCGATCGATGTCGCCGTGAAATGGTGCCGATGGCGCGGACCGCGGGGCGCCTGCTCGGACCGGATCTTCGGCTCGCGCGCCGCACGAGCGCTCGCCGGCGCGCGGCGCCTCGCCGTCACGGACGTCGCCACCCCGGAGCCGTACGCGATCGCCGAGCGGAGACGCTTCGGCTTTCCGGTCGAGAGCTTCCTCGTCACCCGCTACCTCGGAAACGCGTCTCCGCTACCCGCCGTGCTGCCGGAGATCGCAACGCAGCCGACGCGGCGGCGCGCTCTCGCGGACGCGCTGGGGGATCTCGTGGGCGAGCTGCACGCAACCGGCGTCGATCACGCCGACTTCAAGCACTCGAACCTGCTCGTCGCCGATGCGGGGGGTCTGTTGCTGGTCGACCTCGATTCCCTGGTACCCGCGCGGAGGCCCACGTGGCGTCGCCGCGTCCGCGCTCTCGGCCAGCTCGAGGCCTACGCGACCGATCTCTACCCCTGGCTGCCGCGCACCGACCGGGCGCGCTTTCTCCGCGCGTATTTCGCGCGCAATCCCGAGCTCCTTGCAAAACGGGGCGCGCTCGTCGCGGACGTTCGCCGCTGGGTCGAGGTGCGACTGGCGGAGTGGTCGAAGAAGGACCGCAGCGGCCACATCGTGTATCCGCTGGCCCCGCGCGGGGGCGCGCCACCCGCTAGTCGACGCGAATGAGTCGCCACGATGTCGGGTGCGACGAGTTCCTCGCGCGCCGCCCACCACTTGGAGGTAGGCGGTTCGCCGGAAGCGCGGTCTTTCGCACAAAGCGGTGGAGGCGGGGGGATTCACGGGAAACGCAGCCGATCTCCCGCGGACGTGGGTCGAGTAGACTCCGTGGCTTGTCGGACAAGAGCGCCCGCAAGCCGGTCACGAGACCGATCGTCGGTCTCGGGCTCGCCGTTGTCGACCATGTGTACGTGGTCGAGTCCTTCGATCCCGCGGATCGCGTCCGCTACCAGCGCCGCATCGAAAGCGGCGGTGGAATGGTGAGCACGGCGCTCGTGCAGGCCGCGGCGCTCGGCTGCCGAGCGCGGATCCTGTCGCTCGTCGGTGACGACCCGGACGGTGGCCGCGTGTCGCGCTGGCTGCGCGAGGCCCGGGTTTCGGTGCGCGGACTCGTGGTCTCACCCGACCACGTCACCACCGTGGCGGTCGTTCTCGTGGATGGCACGACCGCCGACCGCCGATTCTTCGTGGCCGATCGCCGCAAGCTCGAACGCACGACACCGGATTTCGACCTTTCGGCCATCCGCACGGGGTCGATTCTGCTCGTCGATGGACATTTTCCCGCCCAGGCGCGTCGAGCGGTGCGCCGGGCCCGTGAGGTCGGAGCCACCGTGGTCGCAGATTTCAGTCACCCGCGCGCGGACTTCCTGAAGCTGCTCCCGTACGTCGATCACCCCGTGGTGCCGATGCAGTTCGCGAATGCGTACGCGGGACCCGATCCCGTCGCGACGCTCCGACGTCTCCACACCGAGCACGGCGCTGCGCCCATCGTGACCCTCGGCGAGCGCGGAGGCGTCTACCTCCACGGCGGCAAGGTCCACCGGTACGCAGCGCGGCGCGCGCGCGTGGTGGACACGACCGGCGCAGGGGACACGTTCCACGGCGCGTTTGCCGCCGGTCTCGCGCACGGCTTCACGTTCGGCGCGGCCGTCGCACTCGCCGCACGAGCGGCGGCGGTGTGCTGCACGGCTCTCGGAGGGCGCGGACGTCTGCTTTCCGTGGACGACGTCGCGGCGCTGCGGGGGCGCTCCCGGCGCTCCTAGAGCGCTCCCTCCAGCGCGGTTCCCTCGAAGAAGCGGGGATTTCCTCTGCGTGAACGGGTCACCAGAGGATACCGGCGCTCGCTAGGGGAGCAGGGTGCGGAGTCGGTCCACTGCGTGGACGGGAGCGTCGTCACCCTTCATGAAATGGGCGATTGCCGAGTAGACCCGCTGCTGCTGAACGACGCGGGTCTCGCCATCGAAGGACGACGACGTCACCTGGATCTCGAAGTGGCCGGGTCCCGTCGCCGTGACTTCGACCGCGGCGCCCTCGATGGCCTTCTCGATCGACGCCCGGATCTCGGCGCTGATCTTCTCGGCGTCGGCGGGAGTGGAAGGTGCGCTCTTGATTTGGAGGGCCATGTTTCGACTCCGGTGGTGGGGGCCGGTCGGCCGCGCCGATCAGAGCGTGTGGCTCGCGACCCGCGCCTGCCGCCGGATCTCGACGAGATCGGTCAGGACTTTGATGGCTTCGACGAGCTCGGGCGTGGGCTCCTTGTCTACTACGTCGTCCGTGCTCAGCATTTCGTCGGCGGCGTGCGCCTCCTTGGACTCCGTCTCGCCGGTGGCGTCTTCGACGTCCTTGGCCTTTGCCTTTTCCTCGACCTTGCTGTCGTTCTGATCCTTCAGGATGTCCGCAAGTCGGACGATGCCGCCATTCGCGCGCTGCTCGGCGAGCTTCTTGCGGATCGTCTCGAACGCTTCGGCCTTCTCGATGCGCACCTTCGAGCGCGCCACGAGCGTACGAATCTGGTCCTGGGTGACCCTGTTCCAACGATTCTCGGCGCGGGAGGCGTTGGCGGTCTTGCTCAGGAACGGGGCGACCTCCTGCGTGGGGAGTGAGAAGCGCTGGGTCTTCTCGCCGAGGTCGTCGTTCGAGAACAGCGACGGGATCACGACGTCTGCGGCGACGCCGTTGCGCTGTGTCGACTTGCCACCCGGCCGGAAGAACATGGCCGTGGTGATCTTGAAGGCGCCCTGTCCCGGCGGGAGTGCTTGCACGGACTGGACGGTGCCCTTGCCAAACGTGTGGTCGTCGCCGGCGATCACTGCGCGGCCGTAGTCCTTGAGTGCGCCCGCGAGGATCTCGGACGCCGATGCGCTCATGCGCGAGGTATGCACGACCATCGGGCCGTCGTAGAGGATTCGGTCGTCGCGGTCGACGTAGGGCTGCTTCTGGCCGCGCCCGGTCTCGACGCGCACGATTTCGCCCCGGCGCAGGAAGTAGCCCGAGATGATCACTGCCTGATCGAGGAGGCCGCCGCCGTTACGCGAGAGGTCGAGGACGAGACCGTCGGCGCCTTCTTCGTTGACCTGCTGCAGCAGCTTCGCGACGTCCTTCGAGGACTGGCGCTCGTCGGGGTCAGCATCGCCGTAGAACGACGGCAATTCCAGGACCGCGATCTTGAGCTTGTTTTCGCCCACGGCCACGTCTTCGAAGCGCAGGCTCGCCGCCTGCTCTTCGAGATTGATCTTGTCGCGCACGATCGTCACCGTCAGGCGCTCGGTCTTCTGGCCCTGGCGCAGCACGGTGAGGATGACCTTCGTGCCGCGCTCGCCCCGGATCAGACTCACGGCCTCACGCAGCGGCATGTCGATGATGTCGACCGGCGCGCCGCCCTCCTGGGCCACGGCGATGATCTTGTCCTTCGGCTGCAGCCCCTTCTGTCGGTCCGCCGCACCTCCGGGGATGATGTGCTCGGCCACCGCATAGCCGTCGCGCTCGGAGAGGGCCACGCCGATGCCCTCGAGCGACAGCGTCATCTGAATCTTGAAATCCTCCCACGTCTCTGCGGAGAGGTAGTTCGAGTGCGGATCGAGCGAAAGCGCAAACGCGTCGAGGAATGACGCGTAGATCGCCTCGGTGTCGAGATCCTCGAGCCGATCCTGGCGTCGCACGTAGCGGCGGATCAGGCGCTCCCGCGCTTCCTTGAGCGACGAGTCCGAGCTCAAATAGTTCGATATCTGGAAGTGGATGAGGCTCATGAGCAGCTTCCGCCGCTCCTCCTCGTTCTCGGGATAGCCCCGTTCGTCGGGGTCGATGACCAGCTCGACCGTGGAGTCGATCGCGTAGTCGTTGCTCTCGAGGACCTCCGTCACGAGGTCGACGACCGCCTGGTTGGCGACGACGAAGTCCCGGTGCAGCTCGGTCAGCCCCGAGCACTCTCCCGAGAGAACCTGGTCGAACAGCCCTTCGAGACCCTGCACCACTTTTCCCGCTTCCGGTGCCGTCAGAAGGTTCCGCCCGGGATCGAGGCGGCGCAGGTAGGTGTCGATCGTCCGTTGCTCGATTTCCGGCGTGAGCTCGCGGAATCGGACGTGGTTCTGCAGGTAGCTGCGGAAGAAGTTCGGGAGCATCTCACAGCGCAGCGTCGCGGAGGCGCTGTCCGGCAGAAGGGCCAGCAGGAGCGCGAGGAGCAAGGAGAACAGACGCAAGCGGTTCAAGGCCATTCCTCGTCTATCGGCTGTGGGGGCACCAAAGGTTTAACCCACCAGATGTCTGAAAACAGAGAAAACCAGCGCCAGCGGTCAGCTGAAGCGGAACGTCTACGGCGTTTCCCGTCAGCTGACCGCTGCCGCTGGTTCTAATATCGATAGTAATCTGGCTTGTAGGGCCCATCGACTGGCACGCCGATGTAATCGGCCTGTTCCTTCGTGAGCGTCGTGAGCTCGACGCCCAGCTGGTCGAGGTGGAGCCGGGCAACCTCCTCGTCGAGGTGCTTGGGGAGCATGTAGACCTCGTTGTCGTACTTCCCGGCGTTCTCGTGCAGCTCGATCTGCGCGAGCACCTGGTTCGTGAACGAAGCCGACATCACGAAGCTCGGGTGCCCGGTCGCGCAGCCCAGGTTGAGCAGGCGACCCTCCGCGAGGAGGAGGATGCTGTGGCCGTCCGGAAACACCCACTCGTCGAATTGCGGCTTGATGTTGACCTGGCGGATGCCCGCGATCTTCTTCAGGCCGGCCATGTCGATCTCGTTGTCGAAGTGGCCGATGTTGCCGACGATGGCCTTGTCCTTCATGCGGCTCATGTGTTCGGCCGTGAGGATGTCGAAGTTCCCGGTCGTCGTGATGAAGATGTCGGCTGTCGCCACCACCGATTCGAGCGTCGCTACCTGGTAGCCCTCCATCGCGGCCTGGAGTGCACAGATCGGGTCGATCTCCGTGACGATCACGCGGCAGCCCTGACCGCGCAGCGCCTGGGCGCAGCCCTTGCCCACCTCGCCGAAGCCGGCCACGACCGCCACCTTGCCGCCGAGCATCACGTCGGTAGCGCGCATCAGGCCGTCGGGCAGCGAGTGACGGCAGCCGTAGATGTTGTCGAACTTGCTCTTCGTGACCGAGTCGTTGACGTTGATGGCGGGGAACTGGAGGGTTCCTTCCTTGGCCATCTGATAGAGGCGGTGAACGCCGGTGGTGGTCTCTTCGGAAACTCCCTTGATGTTCTCCGCGATCTCCGTGAAGCGCGTGTTGTCGCGGGTGAGTTCGTGGCGCAGAAGCTCGAGGATGACGCCCCACTCTTCGGAGTCGTTCTCCGGGTCGAATTCCGGAACCACGCCATCCTTTTCGAACTCGGCGCCCTTGTGGACGAGGAGTGTGGCATCGCCGCCGTCGTCGACGATCTGGTCGGGGCCGGAGCCGTCGGGCCACTGGAGCGCGACCTCGGTGCACCACCAGTACTCGTCGAGGGATTCGCCCTTCCACGCGAACACTGGGACGCCCTGGGGATCTTCGGGCGTGCCGACCGGACCGACGGCGACGGCCGCCGCCGCGGCGTCCTGGGTAGAGAAGATGTTGCAGCTCACCCAGCGCACGTCGGCGCCCAGCTCGACCAGGGTCTCGATCAGGACCGCGGTCTGCACCGTCATGTGCAGGCTGCCCATGATCTTGAGGTTCGCGAGGGGCTTGCTCTCGCCATACCGCTCGCGAAGCGCCATCAGGCCGGGCATCTCGTGCTCGGCCAGGCGGATCTCATTGCGCCCGGCAGCGGCGAGTTGAATGTCGGCGACCTTGTAGGCCGGGCGGTCCGGGGCGGAACTCGTCATGCGGTCTCCAGTGGCCACGAGGCGCCTGGCGCTGCTCGGGCCGGTTGGGGGGAATCCTTCGAATGTGTTCGCTGATCGGCCGCACGGGGCCGACGGATGAGTCAATTCATCCGTTCATGCGGATGCAGTGTTTCATATGCAGTTCCGGCTGTCAACGCATAGCGTAGGGCGGCGCGATGTCCGTCGTCTTCGCCACGATCGTTCCGGTCTTCAGCATCGTGGCGCTGGGCTACTGGATCGCCTCCCGGCGGGAGATGCACCTCCCTACGCTTTCCGACCTCACGATCCTCATCGCCTCGCCCTGTCTGATGTTCTCCGTGCTCTCGGGCGCCGACGTCGACCTCGGTCGCTGGTCTACGCTCTTTGGCGCCGCGGTATTCACGATGCTCGCGACCGGCGGGATCGCGCTCTTGTATTCCCGAACCGCCGGCGGCCATCGCCACGGGATCGTGCTCGCCGCCGTGTTCTGGAACTCCGGGAACATGGGCCTCGCCTGCGCGCGTCTGGCTTTCGGACCCGAGGGTCTCGCGAGCGCCGCCATCCTCTACGTCACCGTTGCGATCTTCACCTCGAGCGTCGGCATCTGGATCGCGAAAGGCGAGAACGGCTTCGATGAAGTGCTGAAGATGCCGCTCTTCTACGCGAGCGTGGGCGGTCTGGCGCTCGGCGTCGCGGAGGTCGAGCTTCCGCGGATGCTGATGGAGCCCATCGAGATGGTGGGCGCGACGGCGATACCGCTGATGCTCCTGAACCTCGGGTTCCAGCTGCGCCGGCTCGAGGTCGACGACGTCCGCCACGCCCTCGCGGCGGTGGGGATTCGCGTGGTCGGCGGCTTCGCGTGCATGCTGCTGTTCGTGGAGCTGTTCGATGTCCGCGGCGTCGACGCTCAGGTGATGATGTTGCATTCGGTGATGCCGGCAGCGGTCATCAACGTCGTCTTCGCGCAGCGCTACGACCGCGACCCGGCCCTGGTCGCGTCGGCGATCGTCATCGGCACGCTCCTCAGCCTCGTGACGATTCCAGCGGTTCTGCTCTGGGTCAGTTGATCGAGCGGGGTTCCATCAGCATGAAACGATCGATGGTCGCGTCGAAGCCGCCGCCGCCGTCTACCCCCATCTCGTACGTGCCTTCCATCGTTCCGAAGGGAGTCCGCAGCGGACACCCCGACGTGTACTCGAAGGACTCGCCCGGCTGGAGGATCGGCTGCTCGCCCACCACGCCCAGGCCGCGCACCTCCTCGACGGTCTGGGTCGCGTCGGTGATGATCCAGTGGCGCGAGAGCAGCTGAACGGTGCGGTCGCTCTCGTTCGTGATGCGGATCGTGTAGAGGAAGAACCACTGGTTGAGCTGCGGCTGCGAGTGCTCCTCCGCGTACTGCGCGTCGACCTGCACGCGAACACCCTCGGTGACGGCTTCCGATGTGGCCACGATTCAGGCACCCCCCCTTGCGGTCAGACGGCGACTTTCGTCCCACAGCTGCTTCGAAAGGACGGCGTCGCGCGAGCGTTCCGACGTTTCCTTCGGTTTGCAATTCACGAAGTAACGCCCCGTCACCCCCTCCGCCTCCTTCGACGCCGCGAGATAGACCGACGTGCGAGCGCCCTTCGCCGGGCTCGCAAAGAAAGGCTTCATCAGCAGGCTGGCCAACACGCCGAGCCAGCCGTTGTTGCGGCCCATGCGGGTGGCGACAGCGCCCGGGTGGAGACAGTTCACGGTGACTCCCTTGGTCTCGAGGCGCCTTGCGAGATCGTAGGTGAAGAGCACGTTCGCGAGCTTCGAGCCCCCGTACACCTTCATCGCGCTGTACTCCTGCTCGCTCTGCCAATCGTCGGGCTCGAGGCGTCCGAACGTGTGTGCATGAGACGCCACGTTGACCACGCGTGCCGGCGCGCTCTCGATCAACCGGTCGCACAGCAGGTCGGTGAGGAGGAAGTACGCGAGGTGGTTCGTCGCGAAGGTCGACTCGATGCCATCGACGGTCTCCTCGCGTCGCAGGTTGGTGACACCGGCGTTGTTGACGAGCACGTGGAGCGCGGGATACGCGTCGAGCACTTCCCGCGCGAGTCTGCGGATCTCCGACTGGGAGGAGAGGTCGGCGAGTCGCAAATCGATGCTGGCGCTGTCCGTCGCCCGGGAGATCCTCAGGGCTGCGGCCTCGCCGCGCTCGGCGCTGCGCCCCACGACGATGACGTGCGCGCCCAGCCTCGCGAGGGCTGTGGCCGTCGCTTCGCCGATGCCCGACGTGGCGCCGGTGACCAGGCAGATGCGTCCGTCCATGTCTTCGTTGGTCACGGGAACCCGGAGTGTTGAAGTGCGGCCCATTGTAACGACCGGCGCCGCCGGCAAGGCTCGCGCGAAGGGCCGCGGCGAGCGAGGCTCCGTCCCGTGACGCAACGCGCCTCGGATCTCTGGATCTTCGGGTACGGCTCGCTGATGTGGCGACCGGATTTTCCCTATCTCGAGTCCCACGGCGGGACGATCGAGGGCTGGTCACGGCGTTTCTGGCAAGGCTCCACCGACCACCGAGGAACCCCCGAAGCACCGGGGCGCGTGGTCACGCTGGTTCGCGAGCCCGCGGCGACCTGCTGGGGCGCTGTCTTTCGCGTCGCCGATGCCCATCGCTCGACCGTCCTCGAGCAGCTCGACTACCGCGAGCGGGGCGGCTTCGAGCGGCACCGCGTCGAGGTCCGGCTGACCGAAAACGATACGTCGCGGCTCGAGGCGTTGATGTACGTGGCGGGGCCGGGCAACCCGAACTTCCTCGGCCCGGCGCCGCTCGCGGAGCTGGTCGACGTCGTGCGTTCGGCGACGGGACCGAGTGGCTCCAATCGCGAGTACGTGGCGCGGCTCGCGAGAGCGCTGCAAGAAATTGGAGCGAAAGACCCGCACATCTTCGCGCTCGCCGACGCCCTCGAGAGGCTCCCCGACTGATCGCCCGTGAGCGTGAGAGGGCCGATCGCGGAAAAAGTTTTCCTCTCTTCTCGCTTATTTCGCTCGAAAGGGAAAAGTTATTCCGTTCCTCGTGTTGTCGCTTTTCGGAAGGAAGACAAAAGGCCTTCGTTGTCCATATGTTGCAAATATGCTGATCACACCACCAGTTGGAACGGAAGTTGCTCTAGTAATTGTCGGGTTGCGGCTTTGCGCGAGAATTCTGGGAAGGGTTTTCACCTCACCGTGCCGGCAGCCGGAGGTTTGCGGTGTATCTCTGCTCTGATCCCAGAAGTTGGAGTGGCTCCCGGAGGCGGGTCCCTTTCGTGTTTTGGCAGCGTGGGGCGACGCTCTGGGCAGGGATGGTGGCCTGCCTGCTCTTGGCGAGCTCTTCCGGGGCCGTCGGCATGGCCTACACGTTGATCGCGCCCGTTCCGTTCACGATCGGTTCCACCAGCGGCACGCTGAATCCCGTGCTTCCGACCACGATGGCTGGAACGATCGACCTCTCGCTGGGAAGCACTGATTTCTCCGCGAACGACGGCTTCATCTTCAGCATCAGCGTCACGGCGGGAAGCGTCGACGAACTTGGCGCCACCGTCTTCTCCACGAACTTCATGACGAACCCGTTGGGGGTTGGTACCTACACTGGAGCGGGGAACCCCGCGGCCTCCGTTGTCTTCGACAACACGGCATTCACCAACACGTCTACCTGGAACTTCACTGGCAATCAGGTCGACGCGGGTGAGACCTCCGTCAACCTCTTCGTCACGATCGGACCCGCGGGCGACCTCGAGATCGGCGACATGGTGAGCTTTCGGGTGAGTGCCGGCCTCGACACCACGGTATTCGGCTTGGTGATTCCGGAGCCCGCTACCGCCGCGCTCATGGGCTGCGGGCTCGCCGCACTGACATTCGCAGGTCGTCGGAGACGCGCCTGATCGAATCGGTTTTGTTTTCGTTTGGGATGGATTGAAAAACGCTGCTTCAAGGGGTGAGGAGGGAATCGCCGAAGCTGCATAGCTGTTCTCGCACATAGCCCGACGGCGCCTGGCGCCCGTTGCGGTAGCCGAGGCGAGCATCCCCCCGCTCGCAACGGCCCGTATCCAGGACCGCTGTCAGCTCCCGCTCGAGCACCCGTTCGATGGACTCGAGGATCCTGCGGCGCAGCTGCGTCTCGACGACTTGGCGCAGCCAGCGCACCTCCGCTTCCCGATGGCGGATTTCGACATGGCCTGACCCGTTCGACCGTGACTATAACAATTTGTTGTATCAATTCAGAAGGTTACGCACTCTACTTTTTTCACGGGACTCGGGACAGATTCAATAGGAGTCGACAATGAGAATGCATTCGCCCTTGATCGGGTTCGCCGCGGGATTCGCCAGCTTGGCGCTCGCCGGCGCAGCACAAGCGGGACCGGATGAATCGGGCACCGCGATAATCGACGAGCCCAATGGCATTCCGGGCATTTGTGATCAGCCCTGCTACTCGGTCACCAAAGAGTACGAGGTCTGGCTCGAGGGAAACCCCGACAGCCCGGACCCGCTCGCTGGCAACAACACCTACGTCTACAGGCTCACGCACTCCGGCGGCACCGGCACGCCGCTCGGGATCATTCCGCCCCTGCTGGGCTTCGAACTGTCCGTCGATACGACGCAGGTGACGGCCGCTGGCTACATCGGAACTTCTTCAGGCGTGACCCCCGATGGGACCACGATCGACGCGGTGAACAACGTCGTATCGTGGGATTTCACGACGAGCTTCCTCAACCCCGGTGAGGTGAGCAAGCTGCTCACGATCCACTCGCCGCTGCTCCCGGGTGAGTTGACCGACACGATGGTTTCGGTCAGCGGTGGCTTCTCGCTCGCCGCCCAGGGCATGTGCATCGGGCCGTTCGTGGAGCCGATGGGCCAGGATTGCAACCTGACCGTCGAGAAGGAAGGCTGCGTGCAGCAGCCGCCGGATCCGGGCGGAGACGCCTGTGAGGGCAAAGTGACGGCGTTTACCTTCGAGTACACGGGACTCGGCTGTGACGCGAGTAGTCACCTCCAGAACCCCAAGAAGGTGATGTGCATCGGCGGCGCCAACGGCGAGGAGCCGGTCGACATCGTGGTGGGCGGCAAGAAGCGCAAGCGTTGGGGCAGGCATTGGGGCTGGTGGGGCAAGAAGCGCCACAAGAAGGTCGTGTTTGCGTCCGTCAACGACGTGAGCGTCGGTGATTCGATCACCGTCGATGCATCGGCGGCCGGCAAGCACACGCTCGGCTCCGCGACGTACATCAAGATCTCGCAGGGCAACGGCTGGCACGACATCATCGAGATCGACAAGTTCCACACGTCGTGCTCTCAGCCCCTGGCGCCGGGCAACCAGTTTGGCAGCGCGCTGATCACCTCGCTCACCTCCACCCAGGGTGGAACGGTCGACCTCGAAGAGGATGGCGAGGAGTGCGCGACGTCGATCGACGTGGCGCCGGCTCCTCACTGCGAAGGCAAGATCGAGTCGCTGCAGCTCCGCTACATCGGCGGCGACTGCGGTCAGACCATGCACTCTCAGGCTTCGGGCAAGGTGGAGTGCTGGGACTCGCCGGCCGGTCCGACCGCGGACCCGGTTCGCATCATCATCAGTGACGGTGCCGCGGCTCCGCCCGCGACGAACGTCTACGTGGACGTCACCGGCGTGGTTGGCGGCGACATCATCACGGTGAACGCGTCCGACGCCGGGCACAGCCGGCTGAAGAGCGTGACCGGCTACTGGATCAAGAAAGCCAACACGGGAGAGGTCCTCCAGGATGGCTACTGGCACACGTCGTGCTCCCAGCCACTCAACCTGGGCGATGTCATCGGCGCACTGCAGGTGTTCGGCATGGACACGACGCAGGGCGGCACCGTCGCTCTGGGTGCGACCGTCGACTACACCTACACGGTCACCAACCCGAATGACGGGCAGGCGGACAACGTGGAGGTCCTCGACGATCAGATCGGTGTCATCGTGACGGGCGCGTCGATTCCGGCGATGACGAGCGTGAGCTACGTGGCCACGCAGATCATCGAGGAGGCGACGACGAACATCGCGACGGTGACCGGTGACGTCGCTGGCACCGTCTGCGTCGGAGAGGACGATTCGGTCACCATCACCTTGAACGAGCCGCCGGAAGAACCGACCACGTGTACGAAGAAGATCGCCGCGGTGCTCTTCAAGTACACCGGGCCGGACATCCCGGGAGCCACCGTGGTGTTCAAGGCGAAGTCGTTCATGAACGACTCGGTGACGTACAACATCGACCTCGTGAATGGCATGGTGCTGTCGATGCCCAGCGAGAACGGGTACACGATCGACGGCACCGCCCACGGCGAGACCCATCTCGGCTCGAAGATGTGGGTGATCATCAACGGCGTCGAAGAGACCATCCACACGAGTTGCTCGAAACCTTTCACGACGAACCAGCCGGCACCGCTCCACGGCGGTGGAACTTCCACGAACTGGTTCGTAGTGGACTTCGCCGAGAAGCAGCATCACCATCACCATCACTGCCACCACTAGGCGAAGGTGGCGGCAAGGCTGTCGCTGAAGCTCATGCGCAAGGGGGCCGTCCCGCAAGAAGTGCGGGACGGTCCGCCTCTTTTTCCCGCGTGCCCTTGATACGCTCTCGACCGCATGACCCTCTCTACGATCGCGATCCTCCTGTGGCTTCTCGCGGCCCTCGTCGCCTGGCTCGCCACTCGCCCCAGCGACGCGCAACGCACGGCTCTCGGTCACGTCTCGGCGGGCTCGGAAGGCGCGCTGAAGCGGCTCGGGCGCCGTTGGCGTCGCGATCTCACAGCCGGAGACCTCGCGACGCTCTCGTCGCTGCGTTGGCGCCAGATCGGCAGCCTGGTTCTGCTCGCCCTCGGCCTCGTCGCGATCGCGTGGCTACGCGCTGCGGAGATCCAGCGGTCCGAGCCGCTGATCGTCGAACGACTTTCCACGCCGGTGTCCGAGCCCGAACCGCCGCCGCCCGGGATCACGGGAACCCTTGGACCCTCGGTGACCGTCGTGGGGAAAGAACCGGCGCCTCCGGATCTCCCGCCCGAAGAGCGAAAGCCGAAGACCGTCTTCGCGGGCGACGAGGAGGCCGTCGAGCCGAGGCGAACGTACACGAGGCTCTTTGGCGACGCGCGCGTCGGCGCGGTCTACGACAACGAGCAACTCCTCGGCATCCGCATCGGAAACGTCGTGGAGGGGAGTTTCTGGGAGGATCTCGGCATCGAAGAGGGCGACCTCGTGCTCGAGCTCAATCACCGCCTGATGGACGAGCCCGAAGCCAGCACCTATCTGATGAACGCGCTCGCGCGCGAGCCCGTGCTCATCATGCGGGTGCGAGACGCCGAAGGCGTCGAGCGATTCCTCGAGTACCGCACCCCGGAGTAATCCAGAGTCGACGCCGCCGACTCTCAGGGTTCGCCCAGTGCTTTGGCCAACGCGCGGATCTCTGACTCGGCGGAACCGGCCCGCAACGCGCGCAGGCGTTCGAGCATCGAGCGCCCGATCGCGTTGTTGCCGCGGGCCACCGCGTGCAGTCCGGCATTCGCGAGGGCCTGCGGGAGGTGAGGACCCCACACGATCGCCTCCTCGAAGGCCGCGGTCGCGCCGCGGGTGTCTCCCCGCGCTCTCCGCACCACGCCCAGCAGGTTCCACGCCTCGGCGCGTCGTGGTCGGGTGTCGAGGGCGCGCAAGACGAATCGTTCGGTCGCCGTTAGATCGTCGGCGTCGAAGGCGGAGAAGGCCCGCGCCAGCCAGCCTTCTCCGAAGCCGGGGTCGCTGACCAGGGCGGTGTCGAGAGTTCCAGCGGCTTCGGCCGACTTTCCGTCGCGACGCTGCGCCGCCACGGCCGCGAGCAGGCGTGCGCGTCGCGCGACGCGCGCCGGCCCGAAACCGGTACTCTCCGCGACGCGCTCGAGCCGGTCCGCCGTTTCGACGTCTCCGCGAGTCCGCGCGGTGAGCGAGTCGAGCCAGACCGCGAGGCCGCCGCGCGTTCTGGCACCGGCGCTCGCCTCGGCGACGCGTTCGATCAGCGCGATCTCAGAGCCCGCCGCTCCCGTCCCCGCGGCTCGCCGTTCGAGTGCGGGACGGTCGTCGTAGAGCCGTGGCTCGCGTCCGAGAACCCCGAGCACCTCCTCGCCGCTGGCGATGCGCCGTTGCTCGATCGCGGCGACGCTCGTCATCGAGAGCCGCCGAAGCGTGTCGTCGTAGATCGGCAGTAGGTCATCGAGGCGGCCCGGCGACACGCGGGCCAGTGGCTCGTCGCTCCCGATCAGGATCACGTTGTCTGCGCCCCAGAAGAGTGCGCCGTGCTCGAACGCGCCGAAGAAGCTGCGCAGGATCGCAGCGAGGGCCGGCTCGCCTAGCGCCTCGAGCGGCAGCCACTGGCCAGCGATACCGCCCGGGCGGAGCGCCGACTCGAGCCGACCGAAGTACTCGCTCGAGTAGAGCCCAGTGGCGCCCACCGACCAGGGGTGGAGCGTATTCGCGACGACCACGTCGAAGGCCGCCGGCCGGCGCAGCAGGTGAGCACGCCCGTCTCCGCGGACGATGTGCAAGCGGGGATCTCGGCTGCGAGTCACATCGCCGTTGTCCGGGGCGAAGAACGGCGCCGCTTCGAGCACGGCGCCGGCGATCTCCACGCACTCGACGTGCTCGAGAGGGGCGCGCGCTGCGGTCCCGAGGGTGATGCCCGAGCCGAGGCCCACTTCGAGCAGCCGCGTGGGCTCCGCGTGCAGCAGCAGGGGCAGAATCGCGAGCAGCTCTTCGGTGTCGCGGGCGTTGCTCGCTGTCGATGCCTCGGGATCGCCGTCGACGATGAGATCCCGGCGGTCCCCATAGAGCACGACGGCCGCGGTGGCCTGCCGGCCGTTGGCGACGTGGATGACGCGCGCCGCCTCGCCGCTGGACGCGGGCAGCGCCGCGACGACGAGCACCGCGAGGGCAACCGCCGAGCCGACCCCGAGTTCGAGCACGCGGCCCCGCCCCTGGGATCCGCGCGCAACGCAGGCCGCACCGACGCACGCGTTCACGAGCGCGCAGCCGAGCGCGGTGTCTTCGGGGCCGAGGGCGGGGAGCAGGACGAACGGAGCGAGCAGGGCGCCGGCGATTCCTCCGGCGGTGTTGACTGCGTTCACGACGCCGAAGCCGCTACCGGGCGGGCCGCCGGGGACGCAGACGCGCACGAGGAATGGAAACGCCGCGCCCATTGCGACGGCCGGCGGTATCACGCCGAACAGCACCCGCATCAGCACCGGACCTTCGAGACCGGACGCCGCTGTCCCGAATTCGGGGCCGAGCAGCGCCGCGCCCGATGCCACCCACGCCGCGGCTGCGAACTCGACGCGGCCGAGATCGCGATGGGGTGCCGCCGTCGTAGCGGCGCGTCGCGCGGCGATCGCGTTGCCGACGGCGAGACCCGCGAGCGTCGATCCGAGCACCGCACCCCACGCGTAGAGGGACGATCCGAGCAACATCGCCGCCATTCGCGCCGCCACCACCTCGTAGGCGAGCGTTGCGATACCGACGATCGCCGCACACGAGAGTCCGAACCGAGACCAGCGCTCGGCCGCGTCGGCCGAGACCGGCGGCTTCGTTCCAATCAGCGGCTCACTGCGCCCGTGCGACCGCGCGGCGAAGAGCGCGAATGCCCCGATCGCGATCGACACCGCCGCCGCCGCCAGGACGCTCGCGCGCAGGCCCAGGGTCGGAATCGCGGCAATGGCGGCGATCACGCCGAGCACGGAGCCCGCCGTATTCGCCCCGGTCAGCCGACCGGCAACGAGCGCGAGGCCGTCGCGTTCCCGGAGGTCGTGGCGAACCAGGGCCGGCAGCGTGCCGCCGAGCAGGAACGTCACCGGAAGCATCACGGCCGCGGCGCCCGCGAGCGCCCCACCCGAGGTGGCCAGTGCGGGGCTGGACGCGAGCGCGCGCAGCAGCGGCACCGATGCGGCGGCGAGCAGCCCCGCGCCGATCTCGAGCGCCGCAAACGTTCGAAGCGGAACACGCGACCGATCGGCGACCCCGCCGAGCACGCGGGCACCCGCCGCGAGACCGCCGAAGAAGGCCACGAGCACCCAGGAGATGGCCTCGATCTGGCTGCCGGCGATCAATCCCACCTCGCGCGTCCACGCCACCTGGTAGACGAGCGCAGGGATCCCCGAGGCGAAGGCGAGCGAGCGCGACAAGTCCTACGAAGTCTACACGGACCCCAAATGGGGAGAACGGCTCTCCCAGGATCTGGCCGTCTGCCAGCCGACACGCTGCGCCGGCCTGCCTTCCACTGGACCTTCCCGGCGAAGCATGCCGCGGATCTTCTCGGGCCGGCGAGCCCGTTGCGTGGATTAGAATGGGGACCGCGGATCCGCCGCAGCGCGACGGGCCGGTGCACGAGGGTGCAGTAGAGGGGGAGGAGGCGCGACATGCTTCACCGAGGGTTCGAGTGGATCGCGGTGTGCGGCGTGGGCGCGCTGCTCGGTGGACTCGCGTGGGAGACCTGGTTCACCGGCGCCGGCGGTGCGGCGATCCCCACGCTGTTACTCCTCGCGCTGGCTGCGTGCTTTGCGGCACAGCTCGTCGCGGACCTGCTCTCCGGACTCGCGCACTGGCTCGCCGATCGCGTGCTCTCCGAGTCGACCCCGGTTCTGGGCACGCACTTCGTGAAGCCCTTCCGCGAGCACCACGAGGATCCCGAGTCGATCACGCGTCACGACTTCGTCGAGGTCAACGGCAATACCTGCATCCTCGTCGCGCCGCTGCTCGCGCTGGCGACCCTCGGCGTTGCCCAGGCCGAGCCGGGCGCCGCGCGAAGCACGGCGGGCGCCTTCGCATTCTTCCTGGCCGTGTGGCTGTGCCTGACCAATCAGTTCCACCGCTGGAGCCACACCGCGGAGCGCCCCGTCTGGCTGCTCGCGCTCGAGCGGACGAAGCTCGTGCTGGCCCGGGACCACCACGCGCGCCACCACAAGGCTCCGTTCGACACACATTTCTGTATCACCACGGGAATGCTGAACCCGTTGATCGACGGCCTCGGGGTGTTCGCGCGCCTCGAGCGTGCGGCGGGATGTCGTGCGGCGCTCCCCGACCCCCTCCGCTGAAGGGAGCCCGTACCGAGCGAAAGGCGCTTCGCCCGAGCGCGCGCCCACAGAGAACGGCGGGTCACCTCCCCGCGGTTTCGTCGTGCTAGGCTGGGCGCCCCACTGGAATCGATCCGGGAGAAGAGATGCGTTTCACGGCTGTCTTCGCGCTGATCGCACTGTTGGTTGCGTCGCTGCTCGTCACGGGCTGCGCCGCGAGAGTGGCCTCACTCGGCGAGTGCGCGGTCATGGGGGCAGCCATAGGTGGCGCCGGCGGCGCGACCGGATCCACCGCGATCGACGAGGACTGGACCGGTGCTGGCGCTGCGATCGGCGCGGTCAGTGGTGCGGCTCTCGGATGGCTGATCTGCGCGGCGATTCCCGAAAAGGAGATCCCGGAGCCGCCGCCCGAGCCGGAGCCCGTGACACGTTCGACTCCCCCCCCGCCGCCGCCGCCCGCGCCCAGGGAGCGCATCGTGCTGCGCGGAGTGAACTTCGGCTTCGACAGCGCGACGCTCGGTGAAGGCCCGCAAGTCGTGATCGAGGTCGTGGCGGAGACGCTCCTGCGCAACCCCGAGGTCGAGGTGCGCGTCGAGGGTCACACCGACGCGACCGGCCCGGCCGAGTACAACCTGGCGCTTTCGCGGCGGCGTGCCGAGGCCGTGCGCGACGCGCTCGTCGAAGGGGGCGTCGAAGCGTCGCGGTTGAGCGTCGCCGCCTTGGGCGAGGAGCAGCCGATCGCCAGCAACGACACGGCCGAGGGGCGCGCGATCAACCGCCGCGTGCAGCTCGTCAACCTCGATTGAGCTCCCGCCGGGTAGAGCGGATCGACAGCCTTCACGACCCGCGCGTCGCCTCCTACCGAAACGTCAAGGACGCGCGACTTCGCGGGGACGCCGGTCTGTTCCTCGCCGAGGGACGCCTCGGCGTGCAGCGCCTGATTGCGGGCAAACGCTTTCGCGCGCACTCGGTGTTCGTCACGGACACCGTGCTCCGCGCGATGGGTGAGGTCTTCGACGGGCTCGGTGTCGATACCCCTGTGTACGTCACTGATCAGGTGCTGATGAACCAGGTGGTGGGCTTCGCGATTCATCGGGGGTGTCTGGCCGCCGCCGAGCGCGAGCCCGTCCCTGAGTTCGAAGCGCTGCTGAGACGCAACAGCGCCGCGCCGCGCCTGTTCGTGATCCTCGACGAGGTGTCGAACCCCGAAAACATCGGCAGCGTCTTTCGCAATGCGCTGGCGTTTGGCGCGGAGGGGGTTCTGCTTTCGCCCGGCTGCGCGGATCCCCTCTACCGCAAGGCGATCCGTGTCTCGATGGGGGCATCGATGGTCGTCCCGTACGCGCTTCTGCCGGACTGGGCGCGCGCCGCCGACGCGCTCCATGCCGACGGCTTCACGATCGCCGCGCTCTCGACGGCCGCCGACGCCCGCGACATCCGCGAGTTCAGCGCGGCGGGTGGGAACGATCGAGACCTCGCGCTGCTGCTCGGCTCGGAGGGTGAGGGGGTCCGGGCTTTCGTGGCCGATTCCGCCGACTTGCGCCTGCGCATCCCGATGGCCGCCGGCATCGACTCGCTCAACGTCGCCACCGCGGCGGGGATCGCGCTCCACCAATGCGCGCGACTGCCGCAGCGGGAAGACAACGGAGGAGGCGACCCTTGACGTCGCGCCGCGCCCTCGTGATCAAGACGGGTGAAGCGCTGCCGTCGCTCGTCGCCGAGCGTGGCAACTACGAGGAGTGGATCATCCGCGGTCTCGGTCTGCCGCGCGAGTCGGTCGACGTGGCCGCGGTCTTCGAAGGCGATCCGCTGCCCGACCCGTCGCTGGTTTCAGGCGTCGTGATCACGGGCTCGAGTGCGATGGTGACCGAGCGCGCGCTCTGGAGCGAGCGCACGGGGGCATGGCTGGTTGGCGTGGTGGAGTCGGACCTTCCCGTGCTCGGCATCTGTTACGGCCATCAGTTGATCGCCGACACGATGGGGGGACGCGTCGAGAAGAACCCCCGCGGTCGCGAAATCGGAACCATCGACGTGCTTCTCCGCGCGGAAGCCAGTGACGACCGGCTCTTCTCGGGCCTGCCCGCGAATCTCCGCGTCCACGCCACGCACGTCGAGAGTGTAGTGGAGCTGCCGTCGGGTACGCGCTGTCTCGGCACGAGCGACGGTGATCCCCACCAGGTGTTGGCGTTCGGCGAGAACGTCTGGGGGACGCAGTTCCACCCCGAGTTCGACGCCGAGGTCGTGCGCCGGTACATCGGCTCGCGGCGCGAGACGCTGATCGAAGAGGGCCTCGACGCGGACGTCCTCTACGAGAACGCTTCCGATTCGCCCCACGGAGACACGATTTTGCGTCGCTTCGGCGCGTTCTTGTAGGCGACGCGGGGGGTCACGGGGAGGGGCTTCCGGGCGGAGCCTGGGGGAGTGGGATCAACAACCCTGCGAAAAACGGGGTCCGACCGGCCCTCGCCCGGAAGCCTCTCTCCGTGTCCCCCGCCGTCCTCCCGCCCGTTGCAGCACCCAGAAAAGCTCCAGTCAACCGGCAGCTTCACCCCCATCTGCGCCACTGCGAAGACAGGGCAGTCTGCTATGCCTCTTTGCTGAACCAGGTCGGCGCGAGCGGCAGGGGGAAAGGTTGACCGCGAGCTTGGATCGCGACGTTCGGGAAGAGGGGATGCTCACCCGTGGCCTCGTGCGCTGGGTGGAGGGCGTGCGCGTGCGCGCGCGCGGCGTGCTTGGGGCGACCGCGGTCGTCACCGTGGCGTGTCTCGTCTACACCGCCACCCACGTGGGCATCAACACTTCCCACACCGCACTGCTCTCGGACGACCTGCCGTTCTGGCAGGAGTACATGGCGTATGCCGAGGTGTTTCCCATCCTCGACGAGTCGCTGCTCGTGGTGGTCGATGCCGACACAGCGGCGCGCGCACGCGACGCGGCCGAGGCTCTCGCGGGCCGCCTGCGCGAGATGCCGGATCGCTTCAGCGACGTGTTCGTTCCCGGTGGCGGCGAGTTCTTCGAGCGCCACGCGCTCCTGTACCTGAGTGTCGACGAGCTCGAGAATCTGTCGGACCAGGTCGCCGCTGCGCAGCCGGTCCTCACCGCGCTCGCGCGCGATCGCAGCATCAGCCAACTCGCCGACCTGCTGCGCGAGGGCATCGTGCGCGAGGAGCAGGGGCTGGACGGATTCGCGGATCTCGGAGCAATCTTCGACACGATCAGTCACGCGGCGCGGTCGGTACTCGAGGGACGCCCCGAGCCGGTGTCGTGGCTCGACCTGGTCTCCGGTGGTGGCATGGGAGGCGATCCAGAGTCGGCGAAGCGACTGATCGTACTCGCGCCCAACTACGACTACAGCGACTTGCTTCCCGCGAACGAGCCGATGCGCGTCGTACGCGCCGCCGCCGACGAACTCGAGCTCGCGGACACCCTGGGCGCGCGCGTGCGCATCACGGGGAACGTCGCGCTCAACACCGAGGAGATGATCACGGTTGCGCGCCAGGCGGTGTTCGCGGCCGTCATCTCGTTCGGCCTCGTGGCGCTGCTGCTTGGGTTTGCGTTGCGCTCGCGACGCCTCGTGGTGTCGATCCTCACCACGTTGTTCGTCGGTCTCGTGTGGACCGCGGCGTTCGGGACGTTCGCCGTCGGCTCCCTGAACGTCGTCTCGGTCTCCTTCGCCGTGCTGTTCATCGGCCTCGGCGTCGACTTCGGGATCCACCTCGGAATGCGCTACGCGGAGCTGGCTCGCGACGGCGTCGCCCACGCCGCTGCCCTCGCGGAGACGGCCCGCAGCGTCGGCGGATCGCTCGTGCTCTGCGCGGCCACCACGGCGACGGGCTTCCTGGTGTTCGTCCCCACCGACTACCAGGCGGTGGGCGAGCTCGGCCTGATCTCCGGCGCGGGCATGCTGGTGAGTCTCTTCTGCAGCCTCACCGTGCTGCCCGCGATTCTATCTCTGGACGACGGCCGCTTCGCCGCACGGGAAGGCGCCGAAACCTCGTGGCCGGGCGCGTCGCGCTTCGAACGCAGTCTCGCCGCCCTGTCACTGTCGAAGCCACGCACGGTGGTTGGCATCGCGTTTCTTTCCGCAGCTGCCTTTGCTCTCGTGATTCCCAGTGTGCGCTTCGACCACAACGTCGTAGCGATGCGCGACGCGTCGACCGAGAGCGCGCAGACCTTCGATGATCTGCTCGCCGACAGCG
>JABSQW010000218.1 GCA_013215605.1 Myxococcales bacterium | reverse complement strand
CCTCGCGGTGATCGGTTTTGCGGCCTGGCTCGCGGTGGTCGGGCGCGAGCGCGAGGACTGGGTGGTCGCAAGCCTGGGGATCGGTCTCGTTCCGATCGCGAGCGAGCTCACGAACTACTACTACGCGGTGTTGCTCGGCTTTGCGGTGCTGTCGCATCGCAGTCCGGAGGTGGGGACGGCGTTGCTCGCGGTGTCGGCGCTCTCGTGGGGAATCATGGAGGTGTTGCACTTCTACGACGTCGGCTTCGTGGGGATGAGTCTCAGCGTCGTGGCGCTCGCGCTGTTCGCTGTGCTCGCGGTGTCGCGCTGGCGGCGCGAAACCTCGTGAGGATCCGCGGGCGGCCCGCTCAGCGCGGCGCGTCGGGCAGGGGCTCGAGCCCCTTCTCCAAAGGCACTCCCGTGGCGTTCGCGACCATGGACAGCATCGTGTACTGGCCCACGACGAAGGGGAGCTCCACGAGCTGTGCGTCCGACAGACGCTGACGCAGCGCGGCCCAGGTCGCCTCGCTGAGGTCCTGCCGCGCGTGCAGCTCGTCGGCGGCCCTCAGCAGGAGTCGGTCCTCATCGGACCAGTCCGGGTGCTCCGGGTCGACGGCAATGCGCTGAATCTCCGCGTCTCCCAACCCCGCCGCCCGGCCAAACACGACGTGGTGTCCCCATTCGAAGGCCGACTGGGAGTTCCAGGCGGTGCGCAGCGCCAGGAGCTCCGAGACGCGGCGCGACAACACACCCTGCAGCGCGAGGGCTCCGGAGAAACCCAGGAAGGGGCCCAGCAGTGCCGAGTGGTGGGCGACCGTCCGCAGGATGTTGAGGGTGCCGGAGCTGTCCTCGTCGTCGCCGTGGGCGTTCTCGCCCTCCATCTCGGCTACCGGTCCCGCGGTGCCCGCGATCAGCTCATGCACCTCGGGGCTCCACTCGTCGCGCGGCAGGGGTCTCAATCGCTGGGGGGTCGTCACAGGATCCTCCTCGGTTTCGGCCGGGCCCGACCGCGGGCCGCGCGGGCTCTGGGCTCAGGCAGAAGCCGCTTTTTCCCGTCGCCCCCTGTGCGCCCGGTACACCCGACTGGGCAGCGTGCGCTGGAGCACGTCGTTCTCGAGCCACGTCGACGTGTCGATGAGCGCCTCGAGATCGATGCCCGTCGGGATGGCCTGGCTCTCGAATAGCGACACGACGTCCTCGGTAGCGACGTTTCCCGATGCACCGGGAGCGTAGGGACAGCCGCCAAGTCCGCAGAGCGACGAGTCGAAGGTGCGCACGCCGGCCTCGTAGCCGGCCTGGACATTGGCGAGGGCGCGGCCGTAGGTGTCGTGGAGATGCAGCGCGACGCGGTCGAGGGGCACCACGTCGCCCACGGCCGCCACGAGCTCGCGCACCTGGCTGGGTGTACCGACCCCGATCGTGTCGCCGAGCGAGATCTCTTCGGCGCCGCCCTCGACGAGGCGCCTCGCGAGCTCGACCACGGCTCGCAGGTCGACGTCGCCCTCGTAGGGGCAGCCGCACACCGTCGATACGTAGGAGCGGATCGGGATCCCGTCGGCCCTCGCGCGGTCCATCACGGGCGCCATGCGCCCGAGCTGCTCGGCGACGCTGCAGTTCAGGTTCTTCCGGTTGTGGGATTCGCTGGCCGAGATGAACGTGGCCGCGACGTGGAGACGACCGCTCTCGGCGAAGCGGTCGTAGCCGCGCTCGTTCGGGACGAGGGCGCTGTAGGCGACGCCGTCGTGCTGCGGCGCGGCTGCGGCGAGCTCGCCGGCGTCGGCGAGCTGCGGGATCCACTTCGGCGACACGAAGGATGTGACTTCGATACGCCGCATCCCGGCCGACGTCAGTCGGTCGATGAGCTCGAGCTTGTCGGCGGTGGAGACCGATTCGGGCTCGTTCTGCAGGCCGTCTCGGGGCCCGACCTCGTACACCACGACATCCGGCGATGAATTCGTCATGGAAACTCCGTGCGGCGCGCGTACCCGGTCACGAGTACCCGAGCGCCTTCCGTCGGTTGGGGCGCTTCGACCACTTCGGCTCGACGGTCGTCCAGAGCTCGAGGTGGACGCGGTTGCCGACGAGCTTCTCGATCTCCTTTCGGGCGCGCGTGCCGATGCGCTTGATCATCGCCCCGCCCTTCCCGATCACGATCTGCTTCTGGGAGCTGCGGGTCACGATCAGATTCGCGCGAATGCGGATCAAGTCGTCGCGGCTCTCGTCGAACTCGATGACCTCCACCGCCAGCGCGTAGGGGAGCTCCTGCGAGAGCTCCTCGAAGGCGGCCTCGCGGACGAGCTCGGCGGCCAGGAAGCGCAGCGGGCGGTCGCTGATCTCGTCTTTCGGATAGAGCGGGGGCGATACGGGGAGGCGCTCTTCGAGGGCCTGGAGCAGAGTGTCGATTCCGGCGCCCGTGAGCGCGGAAATCCTGAGGGCCACGAGGGGCGTCGCGTCGTCGGCGAGGTGGTGGAGCAGTGGCTCGGGCGGCCAGGGCGCTTGCTTCGCCAGCGGCAGGTCGGACTTCGTCGCCGCCACCAGCACGGGCGTGTGGCGCGCGCGCAGTCGCTCGAGCATCGAGTCGTGGAGCGCTTCCCAGCCGCGAGCGGCGTCGACGAGGATCACCGCCACGTCGCAGTCCGCGAGGGCTTCGTCGACCTGTTCGTTGAGGGCGGCATTGAAGGTGCGCGTGCTGTCGTGCAGGCCCGGTGTGTCGAGGAGCAGCAGCTGCGCGGTCTCGCGCGTGAGGATGCCGAGGATGCGGCTGCGCGTGGTCTGTGGCTTCGCCGTGACGATCGCGAGCTTCTCGCCGAGGAGGCGGTTGAGCAGCGTCGACTTCCCGGAGTTCGGTCGGCCGAGGAGCGCCACCACGCCCGCCCGGTATTTCGCCGCGGGCGGCTCAGACATCGCCGTCGGCTTCGCTCGCGAGTGCCGCCTCCGCCGCGGCAAGTTCGGCCGCCCGCTTGGAACGCCCCGTGCCCGCGCCGAGGACGCGGTCGCCGATGCACACTTCGACCGTGAAGCGCTCCTCGTCATTCTCGGTCTCGCTGTCGCGAATCGTCTGGTAGCGGGGGGTTCGGTGGAACTCGGCGTGGGTCCACTCCTGGAACGCGGTCTTGGGGTCGCGGCGCACGGCGTCGCTCCCCTCGCTGACGAGCTCTCCGAAGACGCGGCCCGTGAGTGCGATCACCGCCCCCAGTCCGCCGTCGAGATACACCGCGCCGAGTACCGCCTCGAAGCAGTTCGCGAGGATCGAGTCCTTCTCCTCGCCGCCGGAGAGGCGCTCGGTGCGGCCGAGCATCACGTGGGCGCCGAGGTCGAGCTGGCGGGCGACTGCGGCGAGCGCCGATTTGTTGACCAGTGACGCCCGCGCGCGTGTGAGCTCGCCCTCGGGCCAATCCGGGTGGGCGTCGTAGAGCAGATGCGCGACGGCGAGGCCCAGCACGGCGTCGCCGAGAAACTCCAGCCGCTCGTTGCCCCGCGAGCCGTCGACCTCGTGGGCGTGCGACGGATGCGCGAGCGCTGTCTCCAGCAGCGCCGGGTCGTCGAACGTGTACGTCAACGCGACGGTCAGCCTCGTGCGATCGCCGGTCGCGGGTTCGGGCGGCGCTTTGTTCACGGCGCGGTCTCCGCGATCCAGCCGCCGCCCAGGACTTCGTCGCCCCGGTAGAAGACCGCGGCCTGCCCCGGCGCGACGGCGCGTACGGGCGCGTCGAAAGCCACGATCGCGCGACCGCCCGGCTTGGGCTCGATCTTCGCGAGAGCACCCTCGTGGCGGTAGCGGACCTTCACGCGGGCGCGCACGGGTTCGGCGGGCAACTCGCCGGCGATCCACGACACGCCTTCGAGCGCCGCTTGCCTCGAGCCGAGCTCGTCGAGGCCGCCGACCACGACCCGATTGTTCGCGGCGTCGAGTTTCTGTGCGTAGAGGGGCCCGCTGGCGCTGACGCCGAGCCCCTTGCGCTGGCCCACGGTGAAACGATGGATCCCGCCGTGCTCGCCGAGTACGCGGCCGTCGCGGTCCACGACTTCGCCGCGTCCCGGCAGCGCACGGGGGCGAATCCGCTCGACGGCGGCCGCGTAGTCGCCGTCGGGCACGAAGCAGATCTCCTGACTCTCGGGCTTCTCCGCCGTTGCGAGGCCGAGGGCGCGCGCGCGGTCACGCACTTCGGGCTTGGTGAGGTCGCCGAGCGGGAACCAGACCGCGGCGAGCTGCTCCTGGGTGAGCTCGAAGAGGAAGTAGGTCTGGTCCTTGCGGGAATCGGCGGCGCAGAAGAGCCGGGTGCGGCCGGTCCCGGAGTCGCGTTCGGTTCGCGCGTAGTGGCCCGACGCCACCCGCTCGGCGCCGAACGCGCGCGCCCGGTCGAGGAGGTACTCGAACTTGAACTTCGAGTTGCAGGTGACGCAGGGAATCGGGGTGCGCCCGGCGAGGTAATCGTCGGCGAAGGCTTCCATCACTTCGCGGCGAAACCGCTCGGTGTAGTTCGCCACGAAGAAGCGCATGCCGAGGCTCCGCGCCACGTCGCGCGCGTCGTCGGCATCGGCGAGCGAGCAGCAGCGTGACGCGCTCCCGGCGAGGTGCATCGTCACCCCCACCGCCTCGAAGCCGGCCTCGACCACCATGGCGGCTGCGACCGACGAGTCGACGCCGCCCGACATGGCGACCACCATGCGCTCGCGATCCGCGCTCATGCCGCCTCGGACTTGCGGACGCGCTCGACGAGGGCGGGGAGGATCCCGAGCACGCGATCGATGTCTTCTTCGTTGACACCGGTTCCCACGGACAACCTCAGTGACCCCCTCGCCTGCTCGGGGCTGCGTCCCATCGCCACCAGCACGGGCGAGGGATCGATCGATCCCGAAGCGCAGGCCGCACCCGCCGACACCGAGATCCCCTCGAGATCGAGCGCCTGCAGGAGCACCTCTCCCGCCGTGGCCTCGAATTCGAGATTGAGTGTGTTGGGTAGCATGTGGTGGACGTCGCCGTTGCGCCTCACTCGCGGCACTGACGCCTCGATGCCCTCCCACAGGCGATCGCGCAAGCGGGCGAAGGACACCATGCGCTCCGGGAGTTCGGCCGTGGCGAGCGCACAGGCCTCGCCGAGGCCCGCGATGCCCGCGACATTTTCGGTGCCGCCCCGTCGTCGCTTCTCCTGGGGGCCGCCCAGGAGGATCGGCTCGAAGCTCACGTCGTCGCGCACGACCAGACACCCCACCCCCTTGGGACCGCCGAATTTGTGGGCGGAGAGCGACAGGAGATCGAGCGGAAGGCTGCCGAGGTCGACGGGCAGCTTGCCCACGGCCTGGGTGGCATCGGTGTGGACGCGGATGCCACGTTCGCGCAGCTTCGGAGCGATCTCCGCGACGGGCTGCAGGACGCCCGTCTCGTTGTTCGCCCAGATGAGCGAGACGAGCGCGGTATCCTCGCGGACCGCCGCCAGGATGTCGTCGGCGCGCAGCCGCCCCTCCCCGCCGACCGCGACGCGAGTGACCCGCCAGCCCCGCGTCTCGAGCGCGGCCAGGGGTGCCTCCACCGAGGGGTGCTCGACCTGGCTGGTGACGATGTGCGCTGGCGTCTCGAGACCGGCGAGCAGACCGCAGAGCGCGGTGTTGTTCGCCTCGGTGGCGCCGCCCGTGAACATCACGTGGTCGGGGTCGACACCGAGAAGCGTTGCCACCTGGGCGCGGGCGGTGGCGATGACGTCGCGCGCT
>JABSQW010000217.1 GCA_013215605.1 Myxococcales bacterium | reverse complement strand
TGCACCGAGATGGCCCGAGGAGGCCTCTACGATCACGTCGGTGGCGGCTTTCACCGCTACACCGTCGATGACCACTGGGGAATCCCCCACTTCGAGAAGATGCTCTACGACGAAGGCCAGCTGTTGCGCGTCTACGTCGAAACTTGGCGTCGAACTCGTGCGAGGCCGGGTACCGAAAACGACGACCTCGTCTGGCCCATCCGCGAGAGCGTCGACTTCCTGCGACGCGAGATGACCGCCGAAGACGGCGGCTGGTTCGCGAGTCAGGACGCCGACAGCGAGGGCGAGGAGGGAACCTTCTACGTCTGGACGCCCGAGCAGGTGGAAGGGGTCCTCGGCGCCGACCGCGCGCACACGTTCTGCACCGCGTACTCCGTCACGCAGCGCGGCAACTTCGAGCACGGCACCAGCGTGCTCCAGGACGTCGCTCGCGAGACGCGCAAAGACTTCGCAGAGGAGCGTCGCGAGCTGCTGAAAGCGCGCGCCTCGCGCGTCGCCCCCGGCACGGACACCAAGCGCGTGGCCTCGTGGAACGCCTACACGATCTCCGGTCTCGCACGTGCGGGAAGCCTTCTCGGCGACGCGAGCATGCTCGACGACGCGATCGCCGCGGCGGACTTCGTCTTCGAGAAGATGACCGATGATACGGGTCGCCTGCTCCGGGTATTCAACCAGGGCCGCGCCCACGTCCCCGCGTTTCTCGACGATGTCGCCTCGCTGCTCGAAGCCTGCCTCGACCTGTACCGCGCCGGCGCCGGCGCGCGATTCGCGGGCTCGGCCCTGCGGCTCGCCGACGACGTCGCCGCGCGTTTCTTCGACGCCGGCGAGAACGACCTCTTCCTGACGCCGAACGATGCGGATCCCCTCGCCATTCGACCCCGCTCCGATCACGACGGCGCCACTCCTCACTCGTGCGGGTTGGCGGTACTGGGTCTGCTGCGTGTGGCGAGCCTGTCCGGCCGCTCCGATCTCGATACGCTCGCTCGGGGCGTACTCGACACGCATGCGGCATCGCTCGAACGCGGGCCCGAGAGTCTCCCGACGCTGTCCCGCGCGGCCCTCCTCGCCGCCAACACTCCGTCTACGGCGGTCATCCTGGGCGCCCCGGAACACGAGCAGACGGTCGCGCTGGCCACAGCTGCGCGACTCCTGCTCGGCCCCATGGACGCGGTGGTGGTCGTCGCTCCCGGTGAGAAATCCGCGTCGTACCTCGATCCCGCGTGGCTCCTTGGGCGCAACCCGGTGAACGACGCGCCCACTGCATACGTGTGTCGCGGCACCGCGTGCACGCTACCTGTGAATGAGCCCGCGAAGCTCGCGCTTCTCGACGACACCACGCGCAGCGGAGTTTGAATCGAATCCCCATGGCCAAGGCCCGCGATCAGACACAGTACGGAAGAGGCCTCGACGACGGACTGCATCCGCTCGCGCCCCTCGACCCGTCGCAGACCACGAGCGTCGATGCCCTCGTCCGCGCGATGGGCGAGACCGCCTTTGGCGGTCGACGCCTCGGCGAAGCAGCGGATGTCCTGGAGGCGATGGTCCGCGATCCCGAGTGCTTCGTGGTCGTGACCATCTCGGGGGCGATGACCATCGCAAAACAGGGCGTGCTGCTCTGCGAGATGATCGACCGCGGCTGGGTGCAGGCCATCGTCACGACCGGCGCGCTCATGACCCACGGTCTCAGCGAGAGCGCCGGGCTCCTCCATTTCAAGCACCGGGCAGGGATGAGCGACGAGGAGCTCTACGAGAAGGGATACAACCGGGTCTACGACACGATCGAGCTCGAAAAGAGCCTGGATGACGTCGAGCGGATCCTCCAGAACGCCCTCGACGACGTGCCCGACGACAGCGTACTCAGTAGCCGCGCCGTCACGAGACAGCTCGGGCTCTACCTCGAACGGACCGTCCCGGGACGGGCGATCCTGAAGAGCGCGGTCGCGCACGGGGTTCCGGTCTACGTCCCCGCCTTTACCGACTCGGAGCTCGGGCTCGACCTCGCGATCCACAACCAGCTGCGCCTGGCGCAGGGGCGATCCGCATTCGCCTTCGATCCGTTCCTCGACCTCTACGACTTCGCGGATCGCATCCGTCGACAGGAGACGCTCGGCATCTTCACGATCGGCGGCGGCGTCCCGCGCAACTGGGCGCAGCAGGTGGGGCCCTACCTCGAGATCCTGCGGTCACGCCTGGGCAGCGACGAGCCCGTCCGGCGCTATCGCTACGCGGCGAGGATCTGTCCCGAGCCGGAGCACTGGGGCGGGCTTTCCGGGTGCAGTTACGCCGAGGGCGTCTCGTGGGGCAAATTCGTACCGGAGCGCGAGGGCGGACGATTCGCCGAGGTCTTCGCCGACGCGACGATCGCTTGGCCATTGATCGTTCGCGCGGTGATCGAACGCTTCGAATCGGGGGAGTCGACCGGGTAAGGCTGACTGGCAGACCTACCGATCAACAGATTTTCGGGAGCGACCAGAAGAGCGCTGAGGCTCCGGGAGACCGCCGTGACTGTTCGAGCCCAATGCGAGGAACCCGCAAGGACGTCGATGGACCTCGGGTCTCGACGACTCGGGCCGGCGATCCTGCTGCCGCTCCTCGTCGCAGCACTCGGTTGCGCGAATCTCAGCCCGCCCGATCCCGCTTCACTCGCCCTCGAGCACGCCGCTGCCGGGCGTGCCAACGAGGCGGCGCAGGTCATCGAAGAGGCAGTCGCCGCGAATCCGAGAGACGCCGAGCTCCGGCGGGTCGCCGCGCGTCTGCAGGCGGCGGTCGGTGGAAACTCGGTGGCCATCGCGCACCTTGAAGAAGCCGTGATTCTCGAGCCGAACGACGCAGAAGTGTGGGCGGATCTCGCGGAGCTCGAACGCAAACGGGAGAACTTCGCGGATGCGTACGTCGCATATCGACGGGCGACTGAGCTCGATCCGGAGGATCTCCGTGCGGTCTCAGGGCTCGCACTGACCGCGGACCAGCTGGGATTCGACGAAGAAGCGCGCAGCGCCTACGCGCGATGGACGGAGCTGGCGCGCAAGAAATAGCGGCGCCAGCGGTCGATCCTCAGCCTACCGCCTGCTGTGGATCATCGATCATCAACATATCCACCACGAACGAACTCAACGCCTCTCGGTCGCTTGGAGCGGTGGCGTGGAAGATCAGCCCCGAGTCGGGGACGAGCTGATAGGCGACTTCGGCCGTCAGACACAGCGGCCCGCTGCGGGGCAGCTCGAAGGAGATCTCGACCGTCGACCCGAGCAGCAGCGGCTCC